>JAEVZP010000092.1 GCA_023392185.1 Bacteroidota bacterium | reverse complement strand
GTAGAGGCTTGGTGGAGCCAGGCATTAGGCCGCAACTTACAGCCATTTTTCGACCAATACCTACGGACAACAGACATTCCGAAGCTCCAATTCCGGAAAGGGAATATCGGCGGGGAAGCACGGCTGACCCGGGTGGTTAAAGGTTTTTCGCTTCCCCTGTTCTTTGATCCTTCCGGAAAGCCGGTTGAAGTTTCCGGCGATTGGGTTCCGGTAGGTAAATCCAAAAAGAAGATTCGCCCGCGAGGGGAGTTTTTGATAGCTCAATAAGAAAAGGAACAACGTTGTGCTGTTCCTTTTACAGCGTAGAATGGATTCCGGAAAGCTATCAGCGCCCACCGCGCACGATCCGTTCGATCTGCGACATCTGATAGGTCTGTTGCGTTCCGTCGGGGAGCGCTAATTTCAGGGTGCCGTCCGCGAGTTGTTCGATCATTTGTGCCCGCAGCACCGTTCCGTCTTTAAGATAAAAGGTATCCAATCCATCCGACGGCGCTGCCCTGCTGGGTGTTTGATCGCCGCAGCCGGCATACGGAAGCGTATACCGGAAATTTTTGTAGTTTACTTTGCTCACACCGGGTTCGTCCACATTGGGCTTCCAGAGCGCGCCGGAGAGCAAATCCACGCCCAGTCCCCAGGGAATTGGAATGCCCTGCACAAGCCCTGTCCAAGTCACCAGCGTACCCACCAGGGCAAAACCGCGCAAACTCCGGCTGGTGTATTGATAGGTTTGTTCCGGGCAGCCTTCTTCCCGTACTGTGAAAACGAGCCGGTTTGCTTCATTTCTTTTATGGGATACCGTGGCGGTTCCCGTGCCGACCCAGGCGCCATTGTAAGAAATCTGAGCATTTGGTCGCTTCGGAACGCTGACTTGTGCATTGTAACGCGAGCCGCCCGCAATAGTGGCGCAACCAGAACCACCCAACAGGGCCGCTACCAGCATGGAGTAAAGTCTCAAAAAATGATTTTTCAATTCGTTAAAAGAACGCAAAAGTAGACGTCAATCTACATAAATGCTCTTTGGAAAAACATTTTTTTACCGCTTATAAAAGGGCCGTTAGGTCTGGGATGGAGCGGAATTTCCGGAAATCCGACATCTACAACGCTAAAACCTCAAGGCTCCTAAAACAAGCCTGCACAACAACAGGAGTGCAAGGGCGCAGCCGTCCAGTTTGCCGAAGGGAAGTCCAATGCCCGAAGGGCGTCCTGATTGCCGCAGGCATTCCAATGCCGCAGGCCATTTACCTTTGCCCGCTATGGCCAAGGAAACGCCGATGATGCAGCAGCACCGGGAAATAAAAGCAAAATATCCCGATGCGGTGTTGCTGTTCCGGGTAGGAGATTTTTACGAGACCTTTGGAGAAGACGCCGTGATTGCCGCCCGCGTGCTGGGCATTACCCTGACGGCGCGCAACAACGGCGCGGCGGGCTCCACCGAGCTGGCCGGCTTTCCCCACCACGCGCTGGACACCTACCTGCACAAACTCGTCAAAGCCGGCCACCGCGTGGCCATCTGCGACCAACTGGAAGACCCGAAGGCAGCCAAAGGCGTGGTGAAGCGCGGGGTGACCGAGCTGGTAACGCCCGGCGTAGCCACCGCCGACAAACTGCTGGAGTTTAAAACCAACAATTTTCTCGCCGCCTGGTACCCGATGGGCAACGAGTACGGGCTGGCTTTTCTGGACATCTCCACCGGCGAAGCGTTTTGTGCGCAGGGCGACGCGGAATATGCCGACAAATTGCTTCAGGGATTGCAACCCGCAGAAGTGCTCGTTCCGAAAGGTTCGCAGACGCGGTTTCGGGAACAATACGGCAAGGAGTGGTATCTCTTTGCGCTGGAAGACTGGATTTTTACCGAAACCTACGGCCGCGAAACGCTGCTGGCCCACTACAAAACCCAAACGTTGAAAGGCTTTGGCGTGGAAGACCTGAAAGCGGCGACGACCGCTGCCGGGGCGGTGCTGCATTACCTCAAAGACACCGAGCACCCCAACCTGCAACACGTGACCGGGCTGCAACGAATGATGCCCAGCACGTTTTTGTGGATGGACCGCTTCACGGTGCGCAACCTGGAGCTGCTTTCAGCGCAGGACGGTTCGCCCGGCGGGCTGCTGGCAGCTATTGACACGACGCTGACGCCGATGGGCGCGCGCCTGCTGCGCCGCCGCATCTTGTTTCCCCTTTCCGACCGGCAAAAATTAGAAGCCCGCCACGACGCGGTGGAAAGCTTTTTGCAGGAAAAAGAATTGCACGAAGCCGTTCGCGCTCAGTTGAAAAACATTGGCGACCTGGAGCGGCTGGTGGCGAAAATTCCCCTAAAAAAGTCCAACCCACGCGAGCTTTTGGCCCTGGCGCGCGGATTGTCAAAGGTGTGCACGCTCAAGTTTTTGCTGTCGGATTCCGGAAATGCGGCGCTGGAAAGCCTCGTGGCGCCCATCCACACCTGCGACGAGCTGCAGGAGCGGATCAATAAAACGCTTTTGGAAGAAGCACCCGCCGTAGCCGCTAAAGGCAATTTCATTAAAGACGGCATTCACGCCGGACTGGACGAGCTCCGGGGCATTTCCCGGAACGCTAAGGCTTACCTGCTGGACCTTCAAAAGCGGGAAGCGCAGACGACCGGTATTACTTCGCTGAAAGTGTCGTTCAACAACGTTTTCGGGTATTACCTCGAAGTCACCCATACCCATAAAGACAAGGTTCCGGAAAATTGGATCCGGAAGCAAACGCTGGCGACGGCAGAGCGCTACATCACGCCGGAACTGAAGGAATACGAAGAGAAAATCTTGGGGGCAGACGAAAAGATTCTGGCGCTGGAAATGGCGGCTTTTTCGGAACTGCTGGATTTTCTCGTGCCGTGGATCGGGCGGATTCAGCAAACCGCCAGGGCGATTGCCAATCTGGACTGCCTTTCGGCCCACGCCACCACCGCGCGGCAATGGCATTACGTGCGCCCCACCCTCACCGACGACGCTGTGCTGGAGCTCAAAGGCGCGCGCCACCCGGTGATTGAGCAAAAGCTGCCGCCCGGCGAAAGCTATATTGCCAACGACTTGTTTCTGGACCGCGATACCGAGCAGATCATCATCCTCACCGGCCCCAATATGAGCGGTAAAAGTGCGGTGCTGCGCCAAACGGCCCTGTGCGTGTTGCTGGCCCACATGGGCGCGTTTGTGCCGGCGGGGGCGGCTACCATCGGCATCACCGACCGGATTTTTACCCGTGTGGGCGCAAGCGACAACCTCAGCGGCGGCGAAAGCACGTTTATGGTGGAGATGACCGAAACGGCTTCTATTGTGAACAACCTGAGTGAACGCAGTCTGGTTTTACTGGATGAAATCGGACGCGGGACGAGCACCTACGACGGCATTTCCATTGCCTGGAGCCTGGTAGAATACCTCCACAACCACCCTACCCGGCCCAAGACGCTGTTTGCCACCCACTACCACGAACTGAACGATCTGGAAGACAGCCTTTCACGGGTAAAGAACTTCCATATCACGCATCAGGAAGCAGCGAATAAAATTATTTTTCTCCGGAAAATGGCACGGGGCGGCAGTCGCCGGTCGTTTGGCATTCAGGTCGCGCGCATGGCCGGCATGCCGCCGTCGCTGATCCATCGTGCCGAGGAATTGTTGCAGCACCTGGAAGAAACCCACGCCGATACCGGAAATACAGGTCAGAAACCGCAAAAAGAAAAGCGTCCGGCAAGCGCCGGGCAGCAGATTCAGCTGAGTGTTTTCCATGAAATTCCGGAAAGCTTGCGCCGTTTGCAGCAGGAAATCGAAGCCACCGATATCAACACCCTGACGCCGGTGGAAGCCTTGCTGAAACTCAACGCGCTGAAAGGGATGCTGGGCGCTTAAAGACCCGGTGCGTTCTGACAAGGCCGCCGGTTTGTGAAACAGATCGGACGGACAAAATTCCGTTTGTATACCAGCAGCGTTCCTTATAAATGGTCACTCCTGTTCTGAAAGATCGATAGAGTTGAGGTCAGCGATGCCTGGATTGGCTTTCTAAACAGATGATCCTTTCGTTTTGTCATTCCGCCAAAAGGCGGAATCTCAGAAGCGACTCCCGAGACCCTGCCTTTCGGCAGAGAAACAAAATAGCTTATAAACCGAAGGCGGTTATAACATACGGATTCCCATTTCATCAGAAAGCAAAATAGGAAAAGCAGCGATGTCTGAAAGGTATAAACGCCCCCATTTCTTTCCATATTTAACCCCAAAAAAGGGCCGTGATCAGCACAGGCCCTTTTTTGTTTTTTAGAAAGCAGGCAGGAGCCAGCAACTACCGGCTCCACGGTTTTTTTAAGCTTCTATCCGGTACCGGTTGGCCCGTTTGAAAGTGCCCAGGTCATTAAACCGAACACCGTAACGGCGCAGCACATCATGAGCTTTTTTGCGGGTGAGGTGGCGGATATAAAAGGTTTCGTTCACCACAAAATGGTGAATGGTATGGGTCCAGCCAAAGAAAAAGCAGAAAATCTGGAACGGGAACGTCCACCACACGTTGAGCACCTGCGTTTGCTCCATTACGTTATTCTTTTCTACGTCGCCGTAGTAGTGCATATTGGAGGTAATCAGGTGCAGGCAAAATTGCCGCAGCACGTTGGGCAGCACAATGCAATAAAACAGCGGGCGGAGCCAGAACAGATTTCCGGAAATCAGGGCCGGCATTTCGGCAACGGACCCGAAGAGCGGAGCCACAGCTGCCCATAACAGGTACACCAGAAACGCATATACCATGATGTGCGCCACAACCGTGAGCGGGAAAAGGCCCAGCACGATATAGCGACGCAGCCTGGTGGCCTGCTCGGCTTTCAGGTTGCCTTCGGCTACTTCAGATTTCAGATCGTGTAACAAACTTTTGAGGCGCAGGATGCCGCCCACCACAATATCAGGCGTGGTAATCAGCCGCTTCAGGCTCCAGCGCTCGCCGTTGGTAACGCCACGCTCTTCCACATCGTGTTTGGAGCCGGAAAACTTATGGTGATGGTAGTGCAGCGTGCGGCGGAGCCAGGGATTGACCGTTAACGGGCGGAGCATCCACACCACAAAGAGCATGGAATGATGCACCCATTTCCGGTTTTTAAAATACATCCAGTGAATCAGGTCGTGCTCCAGCTCGTGGAGAATGCCCATCCAAAAGGCGTTGAAAGGCACCAGAATCCAAACCGAAAGGTGCCCTTTCCACCACAGGAAGCTGGCAGTCAGAATCATCAGAACGCTTACGAGGAAGATACCAAGTCCGATACTGTTCTGGTATTTCAGAATCGGATACCGGGTTTTATAGTCGGCATAGGACTGAATGATTTCCTTTCGGATAGCGCTGGTTTTCTGGAAGTGATTCACGGGCAGCAAAAGGCTTTACTAGGAGAAACGCAAATTTAAGCTTTCGGTTGCTGCGGATACGTGAAAATGCGGGACTAGCAGCGTTTAGCGGGTTGGTACATGATGGCTTTGGGAATTGATAGAGATTGATGGGGATTTAAGGATCCCTGATACAGGAACGGCGGTCCGAAGAAAAACTTTTCGATCCGTGCAAATCCGCAGCATCCACTTTCATTTGTGGCCCATTTGAGCCCGCTTTGTACCCAACTCTTTTACTGCTATTTTGTTCTCTTTTACCTTCGCAACCTTTGACAGAAGAGACGATTTTAGCGTAATACCTCATGATAGAAGAATTAAAGAACGAATCGGCCCCAAACGGGCAACCCCACATTGAAGACATGTACCAGAACTGGTTTCTGGATTATGCTTCGTATGTAATTCTGGAACGCGCCGTGCCCGCCGGTGCCGACGGCCTCAAGCCGGTCCAGCGCCGCATCCTGCACGCCATGAAGGAAATGGACGACGGGCGTTTCAATAAAGTGGCCAACGTAATTGGCCAGACGATGCAATACCACCCGCACGGCGACGCCTCAATTGGCGACGCGATAGTGGGCCTTGGCCAGAAAGAGCTTTTGATTGAAACGCAGGGCAACTGGGGCGACGTGCGCACCGGCGACCCGGCAGCCGCCTCCCGCTACATTGAAGCGCGCCTTTCCAAATTTGCCAACGAAGTGGCGTTTAACGGCAAAACGACCGAATGGCAGCTGAGCTACGACGGCCGGAAACAAGAGCCGGTCACGCTGCCGATGAAATTTCCCTTGCTCTTGGCGCAGGGCGTGGACGGCATTGCGGTGGGCCTTTCCACCAAAATTCTCCCGCATAATTTTTGCGAACTGATTGCGGCTTCTATCCAGCACCTGAAAGGCCGGAAATTTGAGCTGGTTCCCGATTTTGCCACCGGCGCTTCGATGGATGCCACGAATTACAACGATGGCGTGCGCGGTGGAAAAGTGCGGGTGCGCGCCCGGATTGAAAAAGCCGACGCGAAAACGCTGCTGATTAAGGATGTGCCGTATGGCGTCACCACTTCGCAGCTGGTGGACTCTATCCTGAAGGCCAACGATTCCGGAAAAATCAAGATTAAAAGCGTTACCGACAACACCGCCGCCGAGGTGGAACTGAATGTGCAACTGGCCACCGGCATTTCCGCCGACCAGACGATTGACGCGCTCTACCTGTTTACCGACTGCGAAGTCAGCCTTTCGCCCAACGCCTGTGTCATCATCGACGACAAGCCGCGCTTTACGACCGTGACGGAGTTGTTGAAATTCTCGGTGCAGCACACCAAGGATTTGCTGTTACGCGAATTAGAAATCCGGCAGGCGGAACTGGAGAACGACTGGCATTATTCGTCGCTGGAAAAGATTTTTATTGAAAATCGCATTTACCGCGATATTGAGGAAGAAACGACCTGGGAAGGGGTGCTGGCAGCGATTGACCGGGGCCTTTCCAAACACAAGAAAAAGCTGCGCCGCGCGGTGGTGGAAGAGGATTTAGTCCGCCTCACCGAAATCCGGATTAAACGCATTTCCAAATTCGATTCCTTCAAAGCCGACGAGCACATCCGCGGCGTGGAAGCGGCGCTGGACGAAGTAGCGTTTCATATTGAGCACCTCACCGACTACGCCATTAAGTATTACGAAGGTCTGCTGAAAAAATACGGCAAAGGCCGCGAGCGCAAAACCGAAATCCGCTCTTTTGAAACCCTTAATGCGTCGCAGGCAGTGCTGGCCAATGCCAAACTGTATGTGAATTACAAAGAAGGCTTTATTGGCACCGGACTCAAAAAAGACGAGCCGGCTTTTGAGTGCTCCGACCTCGATAACATTATTGTGTTCCGTCGCGACGGCAAGATGATGGTAACGAAAGTGGCCGACAAAACGTTTGTGGGAAAAGACATTATCTACCTCGCTGTTTTCCATAAATCCGACGACCGGACGACCTACAACTACATCTACACCGACGGCAAAACCGGTATGGCGTTTGTAAAGCGCTTCAACGTGAACGGCGTGACCCGCGACAAGGAATACGACCTTACCAAAGGGAATCCGCAAAGCCGCGTGCTGTATTTCTCGGCCAACGCCAATGGCGAAGCAGAAACCGTGCGCGTGATGCTCAATCCGGCCTCCAAAGCACGGCAAAAAGAGTTTGATTTTTCGTTTACCGATATTGAAATTAAAGGTCGCGGCTCCGGGGGAAACCAACTCACCAAGTATCCCGTAAAAGCCATTAAGCTGAAAGAAAAAGGCCGCTCTACGCTGGATGCGCCACAAGTGTTTTTTGACCCCGAAACCGGTCGCCTCAACCGCGAAGGCCGTGGCAAGCTCCTGGGCAATTTTGAAGCCGAAGACCGCATTCTGGCGTTTTATGAAGACGGCACCTACGAGCTGAATGACTTTGAACCTACCAACCGCTTCCCTACCGAAACCTTGATGGCGATTGAGAAATTCCACCCCGAACGCCCCGTTTCTGTTATTTATTGGGATGCCGCTAAGGGATTGCACTATGCCAAGCGCTTCCTGATTGAAAGCAACCAGTTGCGCACCCGCTACAACTTTGTGCGCGACGGCGAAGGCAACAGCCTCAAGTTTGTTTCCACCGACAGCGAGCCGGTTGTGATTTTGCGCAGCGGCAAAAAGAAAAGCGAGTGGACGGAGCAAACATTGGCCCTGGCCGAAGCGGTGGACGTGACCGGCTGGAAAGCAATCGGCACTAAAATAGCCACCGCCGACCTGAAAGAAATTGCCCTGATGGCCGAAGAAGGCGTGGCGCAAAAGTTGTTTTAGAAATCGAAATCCTGCCCCGGGCTGTACCTTCGCGGCCACAAAACGGGGCAGGAACCGTATCCGGAATTCATGAAAAAAATTGAGCTTGAAATTGTCGCGCTGTCGCACAGCGAATCGCAGAGAACGTTCTATGCCGTTGTATTGGGCGAGGCCTCGGGCCTGCGTCGCCTGCCCATTGTAATTGGTGCTTTCGAGGCCCAGGCCATTGCCGTGGCACTGGAGCGCATGGAGCCGTCCCGCCCGCTTACCCACGACCTTTTTACCACCGTAATGAGCACTTTTGGGATCGACCTGACGGAAGTGCTGATTTACCGGCTCGAAGAAGGCATTTTTTATTCCAAGCTGGTGTGTACCAATGGCAATGAGATTTTCGAGATTGATTCCCGCACCTCGGATGCGCTTGCGCTGGCGGTTCGTGCCCAGTGTCCGATCTATTGTTTTGAGAATATCCTCAATGCTGCGGGCCTGCAAATGGAAGCCGGCGGCGAGGAAGGAACTTATAGCGGTCCGGCGGCTGCCAATGCAAATGTGGAAGATTCCGGCAGTGAAAACCTGAAGTCGATGTCTAAAGAAGAGCTTGAAACCCTTTTGCAGCAGGTTTTGGAACAGGAAGATTATGTGCAGGCCATTAAAATACGGGATGAGCTAAAAAATCGGGACTAACCCGGCTTTTTATAAGACACCCCTTTCATATCTTCGATTTGTGAAAAAACTTATTTTGTTTTCGGCGCTTTTGGGTGGCACGCTGCCTTCGCTCAGTGCGCAGGAGTTGCGCCGTTGCGGCAACACGGCCCTCTTGCAACAGGTCGCACAGGAAGATCCTTCTTTTGCCGCCCAGCGACAGCAACGCCTGTCTCAAGCCCACCAACAGGCATTGGAGCAGCAGGAACTGCCTGGCGCAGCGGCCAAAAGCACAGCTCAATACCCGATTCCGGTGGTTTTTCACGTGTTGCTTTCAGGGCCTGAATACCAGCGCATCGGCAGAGACACCGGGCTTATCCGACGCATCAATAGCCAGTTAGCGGTGCTGAACGCCGACTACTCTGCTACCAACGCTGATTTAGGCCGGACGCCCGGGCCCTTTCAATCACTTATCGGCAACGCCGGCTTGCAGTTCCGGCTCGCTTCCGGAACCTCCGCCTATACCATTGCCCCCGGTATTGAGGTAAAAACGACCACAAATTTTTTCACCGACAATACGGGTTATGCGGATGCCAAGCGCGCCAGTCAGGGTGGACTTGACGGCTGGGATCCTACCCGTAACCTCAACGTATGGGTCGTGGCCACCTCTTTCGGCACCCTCGGCGTAGCCATTCCGCCCAGCCTCGTGGGCGCCGTTATCAGCGGCCACAGTATCACAACAGCCGACCTTGGCCTGGTGGTGAGCCACACGGCCTTCGGCAAACGGGAATTTCCCCAACAGTATTTCTATCCAGGGACCAACGACGGCGGGCGCACCCTTACCCACGAATTTGGCCACTATTTTGAGCTGGACCACGTTTTTGGAACATACGCCGGCTGCTCTTCGGACGACGGTATTGCCGATACGCCGCCGCAGGACGAGCCGACCTTCAGCACCGGCACGCCGATGGCTTTTCCCCACTACGACAACTGTTCGCCCTCCGGCAACGGCATTATGTTCATGAACTTCATGGACTATGTAGACGATGCCGAAATGATGCTTTTCACCAAAGGACAAGTCGCCCGGATGCAGTACTATACCGCACCGGGACAAGCGTCCTACTCGCTCACTCAGCAACCGCTCGGTATTGCTCCAAGTATGCCGGCAGCCGGTAATCTGCGGATTGCTCCCAACCCTTCGGCCGGTGTGTTCCAGCTCGAAAACAGAAGTGAGCGTCTGTTGTCCGGCATTCAGGTGCTCGATATGGCGGGTCGCGTCGTGAGCCGTGATGCCGATCTGGCCCCGCAGGAAGCCCGCCTGCTCGACTTATCTTCTCTTGCCAAAGGACTTTATTTCCTTCAGGCGCAATCGGGCCCTGAAACTTTTACCCGGAAGATTGTTCTTCAATAAAAGAACCTGTTGATGAATCCTGACTCTTTAGACATTCTACTACAAACCGCCCCTGCTTCCCTTCAGCCTATCGTGGCGAAAGTAGCAGCCGGCACCCGCATCAGTGAGGCCGAAGGCACTCTGCTTTTTGAAAAAGGGGAATTGGGCTTTGTAGGCGCGCTGGCCGATTTTATCCGCAAGCGCCTGCATGGCGACAAAGTGTATTTCAATAAGAATTTTCACATTGAGCCAACCAACGTCTGCATTTTCACCTGCCACTTCTGCTCCTACTCGCGCAAATACAAGCACCGCGACGCGGGCTGGGAGTTGAGCCTGGAACAGATGATGGACATCGTGCGCAGCTTCGACGACAAGCCGGTAACCGAAGTCCATATTGTAGGCGGCGTGCACCCGAAGATGAACCTGGAGTTTTTCTGCGAGCTGCTCCGGAAAATTCACGCCCACCGACCGGAACTGCACCTCAAAGGCTTTACCGCCGTGGAACTGGATTATATGTTCCGCAAAGCCCACCTCACCCGCGAAGAAGGCCTCCGCGCCCTGCGCGACGCCGGGCTGCAATCGCTGCCAGGCGGCGGCGCCGAGATCTTTGACGCGGCTGTGCGGGAACAGATTTGCCCCGACAAAGTCGACGGCGAAGGCTGGCTCGATATTCACGGAACGGCACACCGGCTGGGCATGCACACCAACGCCACCATGCTGTATGGCCATGTGGAAAACTATGCACACCGGATCGACCACATGAGCCGCCTGCGGGCCTTGCAGGACGAAACCGGCGGTTTTAACTGCTTTATTCCGCTCAAATTCCGGAACGGCGACAACGACATGAGTCATATTGCCGAGTCTTCGACGGTAGAAGACCTGCGCCTCTATGCCATTTCCCGGATTTTCCTGGACAATATCCGCAACCTGAAGGCCTACTGGCCCATGCTGGGGCGGCAAACGGCGCAACTTACGCTGGACTTTGGCGTCAACGACCTCGACGGAACGATTGACGATACCACCAAGATCTATAGCATGGCCGGCTCCGAAGAGCAAACGCCGACCATGACCACCGAACAGCTCTGCGAACTCATTTTCGCCGCCGGGAAGACACCCGTAGAGCGCGACACAGTCTACAACGAGATTGAAACCTTTGTAGAAGCCTGACGATTTCCGGAAATCCGGCTTTCTCAAACGCTATTTCACCCTTTAGCAAGAGTGAAATAGCGTTTCTTTTTAAAAACAATACAGGCAGGAAACACAGCACCTTTGGAGAATCGTACCTTTGCGGCCTTTTAGCTGTAAACCTTCCTCGTCATGCCGTCATTTACCGTTGCCATTGTGGGCCGTCCAAACGTGGGCAAATCCACGCTTTTCAACCGCCTGCTGGAGCAGCGCAAAGCCATTGTGGATGATATTTCCGGCGTGACGCGCGACCGGCAATATGGCATTGCCGACTGGAACGGCAAATCTTTCAACGTCATTGACACCGGCGGTTTCGTGGTGGGCTCCGATGATGTATTTGAAGTAGAAATCCGCAAACAGGTAGAAATCGCGCTCGAAGAAGCCAACCTGCTGCTTTTTGTAACCGATACCACCACCGGCATCACCGATCAGGATGCATCGTTTACCGAAGTGTTGCGGCGGGGTAAAAAGCCGGTTTTCCTGGTGGTGAATAAAGTAGACAACAACGAGCGGATGCTCGATGCTACCGAGTTTTATGCCTTGGGTTTTGATCAGCTGTTTATGGTATCGGCTATTTCCGGAAGCGGCACGGGCGAGTTGCTCGATGAGATCACCAATCATATCACCGACGCATACGAGCCGGCCATTCCGATCCACAATCGTAAGAAAATCGTAGCCGAAACCGAGGAGCTGGACATTGATATTGAAGACCCGGACTTCGATGCCGAGGCTTTCGCCGAGCAACTGGACGAAAGCGTTTTCGCGGAAGATTCCGGAAAAGAGGCCGAACCCGAACTGGAAGTTTTGCCTAAAATCGCCATTATCGGGCAGCCCAATGCCGGAAAAAGTACCTTGCTGAACGCCCTCATCGGGCAGGAGCGCACGATTGTAAGCGACATTGCCGGCACGACCCGCGACTCCATCCACACCCGCTACAATCTGTTTGGAAAAGATTTTGTGCTCATCGACACGGCCGGACTGCGGAAGAAAAAGAACGTGCACGAAGACCTGGAGTTTTACTCGGTGATCCGCGCCATTAAAGCCATGGACGAGGCGGATGTGTGCATGCTGCTGGTGGATGCCACCAAAGGCCTTACGATGCAGGACATCAATATCTTCTCCCTGGCAGCCCGCAAAGGAAAAGGCATTGTGATCCTGGTAAACAAATGGGACCTGGTGGAAAATAAGGAAACCAACACGCCGCGCGACTTTGAAAAAGCGATCAAGCAGCGAATTTCTCCTTTCAGTGATGTGCCCGTTGTGTTCATTTCGGCAACCGAAAAAACCCGCATTTTCCGGGGTATGGAAGCAGCCCTGAAGGTGGCCGAAAACCGGCAGCGCAAGATCCCGACCGCCAAGCTCAATGATGTCATGCTGAAAGAAATCCAGCACTACGCGCCGCCCATGGTGCGCGGCATGCACGTGCGGATTAAATTCTGCCGCCAGCTGCCTACCTACAACCCGGCGTTTGCGTTTTTTGCCAACCACCCCGAGGCCGTTCGCGAGCCGTACCGCAATTTCCTCGAAAACAAGATCCGCGAACATTTTGACTTTTCGGGCGTTCCGCTGCGGATCTTTTTCCGGAAGAAGTAACTTTTGAGTTACTTTTGCGCGTATGAAAGTCCGTGAGGTTAGAGCTTATAAACATTATTTCACGGATTTTCTGCGGGCGCAAACCCAAAAGGTACAGTTGAAAATTCTGAAAGTGATTGAGGCAATTGAAATTCTGGAACGCGTTCCAAGCCATTTTCTGAAGCATTTAGAGGGTACCGATGGGCTATATGAAGCGCGTGTAAAATTGGGCTCTGATATCTGGCGGGTGTTCTGCTTTTTTGAAGAAGATAAGTTGATTATTCTTCTCAACGGTTTTCAGAAGAAAACGCAGAAAACACCCCAAGGCGAAATAATGCGTGCTCAAAATCTCATGAAGCAATACTACGCAGAAAAAGCAAAAAAGCCATGAATACCAAAAACTGGCAAGAAATAAAAGACGAAGTCTTTGGCCCTGTTGGAACACCTAAACGGGACGAGTTAGAGCGCGAAATAGAACCATTCCGGATTGGATTGATGCTGCGCAAAGCGCGTGAGCAAAAACAGCTTACCCAAGCGGATTTAGCTGCTATCGTAGATAAAAAGCGGGAATACATTTCCCGTGTAGAAAACGATGGGGGAAACATTACCCTGAAAACCCTTTTTGAAATCGTAGAACGCGGTCTTGGCGGCAAGGTGCGCATCTCCATTGATTTTTCGTAAAAAAGACGGCGCATTTTGAAAAACAAGACCCTTAAAAAAGACAAAGTCAATATTATTACCCTCGGCTGCTCCAAGAATCTGGTGGATTCGGAGGTGCTGAGCGGGCAACTGGCGGCCAACGGCTTCCGGGTGAAGCACGAAAGCGAAAAGCTCGCCCACAACATTGTGGTGGTAAACACCTGCGGCTTTATTGACAAGGCAAAGGAAGAAAGCGTGAACACCATCCTGGAACAGGTGGCGCTGAAACAGGAAGGCCGACTGGACAAGGTGTTTGTCACCGGCTGCCTTTCAGAGCGCTACCGGCAGGATCTGGCGAAGGAAATTCCGGAAGTGGACGCGTGGTTTGGCACCATGGAATTACCGGCCATCCTGCAACAATTCAACGCCGATTTCAAAAAAGAACTCCTCGGCGAGCGCCTGCTGGCCACGCCGAAGCATTATGCGTATCTCAAAATTTCCGAGGGCTGCAACCGCACCTGTTCGTTTTGCGCCATTCCCCTGATGCGCGGCGGCCACGTAAGCAAGCCGATAGAGGAAATTGTTGCCGAAGCCGAAAAGCTGGTGCGCGGCGGCGTGAAAGAAATCATGCTCATTGCGCAGGAACTGACTTATTACGGACTGGACATCTATAAAAAACGCGCACTGGCCGAGCTGTTGGAGCGCCTCAGCGACGTCAAAGGATTGGAGTGGATCCGGCTGCACTACGCTTACCCGAGCAAGTTTCCGTTGGAAGTGCTGGACGTGATGCGCGAGCGCCCCAACATCTGCAACTATTTGGACATGCCGCTCCAACACGCGTCCGACAACATGCTGAAGGCGATGAAGCGGCAGATTACCCAGGCCGAAATGCGCGAACTGGTAGCTCAAATCCGCGACCGGGTTCCGGGAATCGCCATCCGCACGACGCTGATTACCGGCTTTCCGGGCGAAACGCTGGAAGACGTGGAAAATCTAAAACAATTTTTGGAAGACATGCGCTTTGAGCGCGTCGGGGTATTTACCTACAGCCACGAGGAGAATACCAGCGCTCATGCCCTGGCTGATGACCTTCCGGCGGAGGAAAAAGAGCGCCGCGCCCAGGACATTATGGAAACCCAAAGCGAAATCTCGTTTGAGAAAAACCAGGCGCTGGTGGGCCGGACGCTGAAAGTAATCGTGGATAAAAAAGAAGCTTCGCGCTGGCTGGGTCGCACCGAGTTCGACAGCGTAGAAGTGGACAACGAAGTAGTAATTCACGCCGACCGCGAGCTCTTTCCGGGCGAGTTCGTGAACGTGAAGATTACAAAAGCTTACGACTACGATATTGAAGGGGACGTTGTTGGGTAGGTGCAACCTTCGGCTTGAAAGCGCTTTGTAGGAATCCCCGGAAGCGAGGTTGGTGGGCGCTACGCCTGGCTGTAGATCCAAAGATCTATCCCCACTTTTTCCGGAAATTCGGTTGAAAACAGCAACCTTGAGGCTTGCCACGCCTCGCCTGAAGCACTTATGTCAGCAATAAAGAACGCCTGCCGGAAAATACCGGCAGGCGTTCTTTATTAAATGGAGACTTTTCCTCACACCAGCATCGTAACCGGGTTCTCCAGGAAGCCTTTGAGTGATTGGAGGAATTTGGCGCCCACAGCGCCATCCACCGCGCGGTGGTCGCAGCTGAGGGTGAGCTTCATCACGTTGCGGACCACTACCTGTCCGGCTTCTACCACCGGGGTTTCAGCAATCCGGCCAATGGCGAGGATGCAGGCATCCGGCGGGTTGATGATGGCGGTAAATTCATCAATATCCATCATGCCGAGGTTGGAAATCGTGAAGGTATTTCCGGAATAATCGGCCGGCTGGATTTTCTTATCACGCACCTTGCCGATCAGTTCTTTGGTAGAAGCCGCGATTTCAGAAAGCGATTTCTTATCTGCGAAGCGAATGACCGGAACCACCAGTCCGCCGCCGTCGGTAGCCACGGCTGTGCCGACGTTGATATGATCGTAGCGGCGGATGGTATCGCCCATCCACGACACGTTTACATCCGGATTCTGGCGCAGCGCCATGGCCACAGCCTTGATGGTCAGGTCGTTGAAGGAAATCTTCACCGGCGAAATCTTATTCCAGCCTTCGCGGGCCTTCATTGCCTCGTCCATCACCACCGAAATGCGCAGGTAGAAATGCGGCGCGCTGAACTTGCTTTCGCTCAGGCGGGCTGCAATGACATTGCGCATCTGCGAGTTTGGAACGTCGGTATAGCTTTCTTCAAAGCCTTGCGGCACGCTCCCCGCAGCAGCAGGTTTTCCGGAAATTCCGGCACCGGCGGCAGGAGTTTTGGGGGCTTCTTTGGGCTTATATTCGTCTACATCGCGCTTGATGATGCGGCCATTGTCGCCGCTTCCCTTCAGCTCGTGAATATCGATGCCTTTCTCTTCGGCCAGGCGGCGGGCCAGCGGAGAGATTTTCACGCGGCTGCCGTCGTCGGCTTTCGTTTCTTTTTCGCCTTCCTGCGGAGCAGCCTTTTCCGGAGCAGTTTTGGCTTCGGGTGCGGGCGCAGCCGTTTCGGCAGGCGCAGCTTCCTTAGAAGTGCTTTCTTTGGCCTCCGGCGCAGCCAGGATGCCGGAAATATCAGTTCCTTTCGGGCCGATGATGGCAATAATATCGTTCACCTTGGCGGCTTCGCCTTCCGGAACGCCTACGTGCAGCAGGGTGCCGTCGGCATAGCCCATCACTTCCATGGTGGCTTTATCGGTTTCGACATCAGCCAGGGCGTCATCGGCCTTCACTTCGTCGCCCTCTTTCTTGTGCCAGGCCACGATTTTGCCTTCTTTCATCGTGTCGGACAGCAGGGGCATGCGCACCACAGTCACGTATTTCGGGATTTAGGATTCGATGTTCACCACAGTCTCGTTG
>JAEVZP010000179.1 GCA_023392185.1 Bacteroidota bacterium | reverse complement strand
GAGCGCTTCCAGATGCTTAGAGCCTATCCTAAAAATAAAAGGTTGTGAACACGCATGCTGGATTCGGGCAGAATCTTTGTCATCCTTGAATGGATCTCTTCAGATTTTTCTTTGAAAAGGTCATTATCAAGGGATTCTTTGCAGAATGACAAAGAAAGCGTCCCATTTTCTGGATAGGCTCTTAGTTCGGCTGTTTTACGCTCGTCATGGCGGGTGTCAGCCTGAGCTTGTCGAAGGCAAACAAGCACTTCATGTCCCTTTCTACTTTAAAAGCGCGGGTGTCAGCCTGAGCTTGTCGAAGGCCCGCCATCTCCGTATGTTTTCGGTTCCATCATTCGTTCTAAAACACTACCGAAAAAATAAAGCCGCTCTTCCCTACAAGAGCGGCTTTTCCCCATATATTCTTAAGATCTCCCTACAGATGCTTAAGAAATTCCCCTATCTCACGATAGTTGTCTTGGTTTCTTTTTTCCAATCAAATAAAAACCCTACCCGTACCCCAAGTCCCAAAGCTACGCCCAAATCAGATTTTGAAAAGCGGGTGTAGCCAAAGCCGGGGTATGGCGTGTTATCCATGTAGTTGGCGAAAATGATGCCCTGCGCGTCGCGGGTGATTTTTTCCTGCGTAGAGCGCACGTTATCATATCCAATGCCAAACAGCCCATAGGCATCGATAGAAATGGTGTTGTCCAGAATCCACTGCCGTCCAAAGCTGGCACCTACCATTGTTGAGAAAACCGGTTTGCGATACAGATAATCACCGCTGGCGCGATAGCTGTTGCCGGCTACAAAATTGCGGGTATAATAAGCAAAAGAAACTGCTGGTTTGATATAGGAGCCCTGCATCAGGTGGCGCAGGCGCATATTGCCCACATAATCGGGCATCTTTATAAAACGAATGCCATAACCCACGCCGATGCCTTTCGCTTCATAGGTAATCGGCTCGCCGGTGATCGGATGACTGCTGCCGTCGAGCATATTGGGATCCACACCCAGGCCGATGATGTTGAGTTCAAATTCGCGGCTGCGCCCGGGCTTCACTACATTCTCCAGATACAGTTGGGTGTGGCCGTTCAGCGGTGAAAAAAGGCTTACTTTGGCGTTCCAGAGGTGCTGGTCGTAGTAGAGGCTGAAATCAGCAGACGGGTCGCTGAGTTGCAATGTTTGCCCGTTTTCGAACTGAATGCGGATCACGTCTTGCTTTTCGACCGTCAGTACGGGCAGCGGCCGGCCGCTCATGTGATAACGGACCTCGGTGGCACCCACCTCCGTAACAACGCCTGTGACAGGCTGCTTTTGGGTTTTGACAAAGATCTTGTCCTGTGCGCCGGCTGCAAAGGACAAGAGCGTTAAAAAGAGAAGAGAGAGAATGCTTTTCATAAGTCGTAGCCAGAGGGCAGAAAACTTTACCGGCAGGGCGTTGTTACTCCTGAATACGGCTGTCATTTATTTTCCCCCTATGAATACAACCGGATTTTTTTGAAAAAAGGCTTTTTTCCCGGCCCTTGTGCCTTTTAAGGGAAAGAAATGTCACCTTTGCACTCGTACTGTGCTGCACTCCCCGCAGGACGGTCCCTAATAAAATTGCGCAGGTCATGGCAGAAGCACCGAACACAATCAAAGTAACGATAGACAATATCCCGGTGGAGGTAGCCCCCGGAACGACCATTCTGCAGGCAGCCCGCCTTATTGGCGGCGATGTAACGCCGCCGGCGATGTGCTACTACTCCAAACTCGAAGGCTCGGGCGGCAAATGCCGCACCTGCCTGGTAGAGGTTAGCAAAGGCTCGGAGAAAGATCCGCGCCCAATGCCCAAGCTGGTGGCCTCGTGCCGCACCGGTGTGATGGATGGCATGGAAGTCAGATCCATGACCAGTGATAAAGTACTTGACGCCCGCAAAGGCGTGACCGAATTTTTGCTGCTCAACCACCCGCTCGATTGCCCGGTGTGCGACCAGGCCGGCGAGTGCGACCTGCAGGACCTAAGCTATGAGCACGGTGATGCCGGCACCCGCTTTGAGTTTCCGAAGCGCACCTTTGTCAAGGAAGACCTGGGCCCCTATATTCAACTGCACATGACGCGCTGCATTATGTGCTACCGTTGTGTATACACCGCCCAGCAACTCACCAATCAGCGCGAGCACGGCGTGCTCGACCGCGGCGACCACTCCACGATTTCGACCTGCATCGGCAAGGCGCTCGACAACGAGTTTATCGGCAACGTCATCGACGTGTGTCCGGTGGGCGCACTGACCGACCGGACGTTCCGTTTTAAAAACCGGGTATGGTTCACCAAACCGGTGGATGCACACCGCGATTGCCCGACCTGTTCCGGAAAAGTGCGGCTTTGGATGCGGGGCGATGAGGTGTTCCGGGTGACGGCCCGCAAAGACCAGTGGGGGGAGGTAGAAGAATGGATTTGTAATACCTGCCGTTTCCACAAAAAAGAAACTGCCGACTGGGTTATTGAAGGCCCCAGCGCCGTAAACCGCCACAGTGTGATCTCGCAGGGCCACTATCGGGGAGTCGCCAAGCCCAATCAGGTGCAGGATCTGATGCCGGAAATCATGGGTCGGGATCCAAAGCTGTTGCTCAAAATCCACGAAGTGAGCGATGTCAACCGACCGCAAATCGACCTGAGCAAGATCGAAGGGCCGGCACACGGCAACAATTTTCTGCCCAACCTGCACACCGATGATGCATAGGCAGAATCGGGCGAAAAGATTTTTTTATAACAACGAATCCTGCCGCTCCGGCAGTGTCTGAACCGGTTTGAAACGGTTGCCCGGTCCCCGGCAGGGCAGCGTGATGCGCTTCGCGACTGCAACATTGCTTTTGCAATAATTTGTGTATGTACAAACAAACAGCCATATTTTAAGCTGGTCTATGGGAGACTTACTTCATTATCTCCAATGATTAAAAAGCTGACAAAGTGTTTCCTGGCCCTGCCCCTGGGGCTCGTATGCGGACTGATTGCCGGAACCTTGTTTGACCTCTTTTTTGCCCGTATGATCATCGGATCCAAGGGGCTCTCCGGGCTGGAGTGGCTCGATGTCCGGTTTGACCGGCACCTGACCCAAACCATTTTTGCCGGTTTGATCTGGACGGTGCTTACCAACCTGACGATGGGCTACGTGATCGGCCGGCTTGCTTTCTGCTGGAAAATTGTAGCTGGAGCGCTTGCCATTACCGGTTCGCTGCTGCTGACCGCCAGTATCAGCTGGCTGACGTATAGCTGGATGGATTGGGACCTGGCAGTGCTGCTTGGATCGCTGGGTGTGGTAGGCATCGCCACCGGGCTGGCGGGAGTCACCTTCGGCTCGCAGCAGATTCCGGAATTGCTGGGCGATAATCAGAACGGCTATAAGTTTTAGGTATCCTTCCTTGACCGGTTTGGATTTACCTTTGCCTTCCTATGCTTTTGATGATCGAATGGGCCTTTGTGCTCGAAAAGCTGATTCTGATTACCATCATCCTTCTGGGCTCCCTGGGTGTGGCCATGTATGCCACCTGGGGCGAACGTAAGGTAGCCGCCGTGATGCAGGATCGTATTGGTCCCAACCGCGCCGGTCCGTTTGGCCTTTTTCAACCGCTGGCCGACGGGGTAAAGCTGTTTATGAAGGAAGAGATCGTGCCCGATTCTTCCACCCGCTTCCTCTTTATCCTCGGCCCGGGGCTGGCCATGCTGACAGCCACCATGACGAGTGCCATCCTGCCCTGGGGGCCGGACTATGTAGCCGAAAGCGGACGCGTCATTTCTTTACAGGTAGCGGATATCAATATTGGCATCCTTTACCTGTTTGGCGTAGTAAGTCTGGGCGTCTATGGCGTAATGCTCGGCGGCTGGGCGTCTAATAATAAATTCTCGCTTCTCTCCAGTGTGCGGGCGGCATCGCAGGCCATTTCGTATGAACTGGCCATGGGCCTTTCGCTCATTGCGCTGCTGATGCTCACCGGCAGCCTCAGCCTGCGCGACATTGTGCAACAGCAGCATGGCTTCTGGCAGGACGGCTATTTCACCTGGAATGTCTTCAAGCAGCCCCTGGGCTTTGTGATCTTTTTTATCTGCGCGACGGCTGAACTCAACCGGGCGCCCTTCGACCTGGCCGAGGCCGAGAACGAGCTGAACATGGGCTACCACCAGGAGTATTCGTCGATGAAGCTGGGCTTCTATCTGTTTGCCGAATACATCAACCTGTTTATTTCCAGCGCCTTTTTGTCCACGCTGTATTTCGGGGGCTACAACTTCCCGTTCATGGACAACGTGGCGGCTTCCGTTCCGCAATGGCTTTTTGTGGCGATCTGCGTATTGGTGTTGTTAATCAAAACCATTGGTTTCGTGTTGTTCTTTATGGCCATCCGCTGGACACTGCCCCGCTTCCGCTACGATCAGCTGATGAATCTCGGCTGGAAAAAGCTGATTCCGCTCGCGCTTTTCAACATGCTGATTACCGGCGCGGTTATTTTGTTCTTTTTTAATAAGTAGTCGCGCTGCGGCGGCTTATGGAAGCGTTCTTTCCGGAAATTTCCGGTCTTGCGTCCCAATGTTCCCGTCATGCTCACCTTCGAAAAAATCCAACAAACAGTTGCCGCCTATTTCCGGGATAAACCTGTGAAGAAGGTATGGCTGTTTGGCTCGTATGCACGGGGCGAGGCTACAGAAGAAAGCGATGTGGATTTGTTGCTCCGCTACAACGACACTCCGAAACGCGTTTCTTTGCTGGACATCCTGAAGATGAGCGAAGAGCTGAAAGCACTTCTGGCAAAAAACGTTCAGCTTACGGAGGAAGGACGGGTGTACAAGCCATTCGAAGCGGGCATCTTCCAAGACAGAAGGCCTGTTTATGAAAACGGATAAAGTATTACTTCAGTTTGTGCTGATGCAAATCCGGAAGTTGCAGGACTATGTTTCCCGGACAGACGAGGCAGGCTTTTTAGAGAACGAAGTGTTACAGGACGCTTGTGTACTAAAAATCATCAGTATTGGAGAATACACGCATCGCCTGAGCAATATACTGAAGCAGGATAACCCGCAGATAAACTGGGCGGTGATAAAAGCAACCCGCAACTATTACGTTCACGCCTACGACCGAATAAACCCAATCCGGATCTGGGAAACCATCCAAAACGACATTCCATCGCTTAATGACCAATTAACCGCAATTTTGCAAAACGAATCGTAAGTTCATTGTCATGCTCACCATCAACCAGAGTCAACAGACGGTTGCCGCCTATTTCCGGGATAAACCTGTAAAGAAAGTCCGGCTGTCTGGCTCGTATGTGTAGAGCGAGGCTACAGAAGAAAGCGATGTGGATTTGCTTTCCGCCCGACATATAGAAAGATGCGAAACCTGCACGAAATTTTTATGAGCACCAGTACGACGGCATGGAATGGCCAACCGTTTACCAAACAGTAGCAACGATGCCCGTACCGGCGCTGTCTTTTCCGGAGGCTGTATTTCAAAAACTTACAAAACAACGAAAACAATGCAACTCACCAATAGATCTCAGCAGGTAAACCGCGACCCGATGACCCTTTCGGAACGCCTGTATCTGCCCGGCATTGCCAAAGGACTTTCTATCACGCTGGGCCACGTGTTCAAAAAAGCACCTACCGTAAGATACCCGGAGGAAAAGCGTCCTTTCTCACCGGTTTTCCGGGGTTTGCACATCCTCAACCGCGATGAAGAAGGCCGGGAAAAATGCACCGCCTGCGGTCTTTGCGCCCTGAGCTGCCCCGCAGAAGCGATCACCATGGAAGCCGCTGAACGCCTGCCGGGTGAAGAACACCTCTACCGCGAAGAGAAGTATGCTGCCAAGTATGAAATCAACATGCTGCGCTGCATCTTCTGCGGTTTCTGCGAAGAAGCCTGCCCGAAAGATGCGATCTACCTGACGCAAAGCATTCCGCCGCCCAATTTCGACCGCGAAACCTTTATTTATAAGAAAGACGACCTGCTCCTGCCCGCCAAAACCGCTGCGCAGGAACGTGCTGCCGAAGGCGACCCGACCCCGCTGAGTGACGACGCTTCCTAAGCGATTACCCAAGTCGCACTAAACTCCCGGTTTTTCCGCACCTTTGCACCTGTTTTTACGGCCTCTCAGAAAGAGAGAATTCTTTTCTTAAAAGTCTTTATGGACATTCAACAAACGGTATTCTGGATTTTGTCGGCGCTGGCCATCGGCTGTGCGCTGGGCGTCATCCTGAGCCGCAACCCGATTAACTCGGTTATCTTTCTGATTCTGACGTTTTTCATGATTTCCGGTCACTACGTGCTGCTCAATGCGCAGTTTCTGGCCGTCGTCAATATCATCGTCTATGCCGGAGCGATCATGGTCTTGTTTCTGTTCGTGATTATGCTCATGAACCTGAACGCCGACACCGAGCCGCAGAAAAGCCGGCTCATACAGGTTGCCGGCGCTATATCGGGCGGCACCCTGCTGCTGGTTGTGCTGGCTGCACTGCGCACCTCCATGTATTCGGTGCCCATGGAAGGGCAATCGACCGATATCGGGCTCATTCAGAATCTGGGGCAAACCCTGTTTACCAAGTTCGTTCTGCCCTTTGAAATCTCCTCGGTTCTGTTCCTCTCCGCAATGATCGGCGCAGTAGTGATCGGTAAGCGCGAGCCGGCCAGCGGCGAAGACGCGCCCGGCCCGGCCCGGCGGCAACCAAACCAGAACTAGTTTTTAAACTGATAGAAAAAGACAAAAGAGAAGCCGGAAGCATTTGAACGTGTGTTGTAGCATATCAATCACTCCGTTTCCTGATACCTCATTCCTAAGGCCTGACGCCTCCCTCTAATTCCTGCCAGCAATGCCCATTGAATATTACGTTTTCCTCAGCCTGGTTTTGTTTTGCATTGGCATCGCCGGTACCCTGATGCGCCGCAACGCGATCATCATCTTTATGTGCATCGAGCTGATGCTCAACGCGACCAACCTGTTGCTGGTGGCGTTCTCCAAAATGCACAACGACCCATCAGCGCAGATTTTCGTGTTCTTTAGCATGGTGGTAGCTGCCGCAGAAGTATCCGTTGGGCTGGCCATTATCGTTATGATGTTCCGGAAAGTGCACAGCGTGGATATTAATATCCTCAACCGCCTGAAGCACTGATTTTTTTCCGGAAAAGAAACCTTCTTTTTCCGGATCCCGACGCCGGAAGCTACCACACCCAACGGCTTTAGCTGTCTGGTGTGTATAGGAGTACGGTGTTGTTCTCGCCGCCGGGCATCGGTCTCCTACGCAAAGGCGCTTTAAAGGCGGATCCTGATTTCAGGTGAAGGTCAGGGGTCCTACGGCTGTCTTAAAATCAAAAAGACTGTGTAAAACACCGGAATTTCCGGAAATGCTTTTGAGTCTCCGGGAAAGCCAGGTTTAAAATCAAACACTTTCCAGCCATTCTCTTTCCCGCAACACGCCCAGGGCCTTTTTGAACCAGAACGTATAGCGCTCCGGGTGGGCGGCAATGTCTTTTTCCAATGCGTCCGGCGCGATCCATCGATGATCCTGCACTTCTTCGGGGTTGGGTGTAATGAGGCAGTCGCCGGGAATCGTTCCGGTAAAGACATGATCAAACTCGTGTTCGATAAGGTTGTTCTCCACCGGCGTTTGATACAGAAAAGAAAAACGGTGTTCGAGGTCGCAGCTGAGCCCCATTTCATATTCCAGACGCTCCATGGCGCTTTGGCGCACCGCTTCGCCCCATTGCGGATGCGAGCAGCAGGCATTGGTCCAGAGGTTGGCTCCGTGGTATTTGCCGGCGGCGCGCTGATGCAGGAGCATTTCGCCTTTTTCATTAAAAAGAAAAACTGAAAACGCCCGGTGCAGTGCCCCTTTTACATGTGCTTCCAGCTTTTCCATTTCGCCGATGGCCGTGTCGTTCTCGTCCACCAAAACTACCTTGTCCCGATTCATACTTCCAGTTTTAAAGGTTCTCTAAGCGGTGTGCCAACCGGCTCCGGTACCCGCTCTGTTGATTTAAATTTCCGGAACAAATACACCACCAGAAGAAACTGTGTATAGCCATACACCGAATCTTCAATGGGAATGGTCAGCAGCCGGACGTTCAGAATCTGCTCCGGATTGTAGTTTACGATAGGCGACGCCAGCCCGGTGCCGGTCAGCACACCGTTGACGGCAAAAAAGCCCGGCATCAGGACCAGGAAAGCAAACGATGCCCGACCAAGCCAGTTCACCTTTGCCACGAAATAGAGGTAAAGCACGACTGCAATCGTAGCCAACGCCGTCACAAACGGATACATTTTTCCCCAAAACAACACGGCTATGACCAGGCAAACACTTACAGCCAGCCCCGCCAGGAAGCCGCTGAACTTATCTGCCCAGCTGAGGTCGAAAAACTTTTCCAGACAGTAAAACGTAAAAGTGCAGGAAAAGGGAATGCAAAAGAAAAACAGCCATTCTTCCAGCGGCAGGCCGGCAATAGAGAGGCCAAGGGTATAAGTATCATTAAACCACCACACGCCCTTTGCCGTAAACCATACATCCCATGCTATAAACGGAATGGCCGCCACGGTGGCGGCCTTCAGGTAAGCCCCGAAGTGACGGTCGAAGCGGATACGCCGGTCAAAAGAGGCGATAAAGCAAATGAAAATCGTGAAGAAATTGACCAGCAAATATGTGTAACTCATCCCACCTGCTTTTTATTGAAATACATCCGGAAATATTTTACCGGCACCCACAGAAAGCCAAAGCATTCGCCTTTTTCCTTGCTGGTGTGTTTATGGTGTTGCTTGTGGGCGCGGCGGATAGCCAGCAGATACGGATTCTGCGTATTGCGCAGAAACGGAACACGCTGATGAATAAAGATATCGTGGACGAAAAAATAGGCCATGCCATACAGGCTGATACCCACGCCTACGTAGAAAATCCAGTTGAATCCCTGGGTACTGCCATACCACATGAGTGCAATGGCCGGCAAAGCAAAAATGACGAAGAAATAGTCGTTCTTTTCCAGCGGGCCGTCGGTGCTGTGGTCATGGTGGTCGCGGTGCAGGCTCCATAAAAAGCCGTGCATCACGTATTTGTGGATAACCCAGGTAGCACCTTCCATAAGGAAGAAAACACCCAGGACAATCAGAATATTCATAATGCTTTCATTTGACAGAACATAAAAGAAAAATCAACGCGTTTTTTGTGCCAGCAAGTGGCCGGCCATATCGTTCAGGACCGGAGAACCCACCCCCGAAATGTGTGCCCGAACAAATTTTTCATCTTCGGCAATCTGCCGGTGGTATCCCAGAAAACGAGGCGCGTTTTGCTGAACAGAAAGCCGGATGAGGCGGATCTCCGGGTTTTGAGGCGCTTTGCGGACCGCCTGCTCCAGGTGATTGCGCCCTTGTTCAAAGGTCTGCAACTTGCTCAGCGGGTTGAGCACATGGCTGGCCCGGATGGTTTGCAGTGCACCGAGGTAGGCCAGGCTGACAGGATCGTGCTGTTGTTGCTCCAAGGCGTTTATCAGCGATTGGCACAGCGCCTTGTCTTTCGGGGCACTGGCAAAATGACGTCGCACATAGTCGCGGTCCGGCATTTGGGCCGCATGGCTTTCGGCCATCCAAAACAAGGTTACCAGGAGTACAAAAAAGTATTTCATAAAAGAGCCGCCTTGTAGCGTACATAACTTTTGACCATCACGAGAAATTTCTCGCCGTTGGGCACGCGGATACGTTGATTAATGATCTTCTCTGCCCGGGTGCGCTTGATTTTCCGGAAAAGGGAAAGGTAATATTTATAGGCCAGATAAACGCCAAAGCGGGCCGTAGGCGGCAGCATCCGGATGCCGGTGAGCGCTTCCCGGAACTCGGCAGCAATCTCGTCTTCGATGCGGCTTTTGGCGCCATTATCGAAGACACTCATCTCAATACCGGGAAAATAGGTGCGTCCCAAAACCTGGTAATCATCTTTCAGATCGCGCAGAAAATTCACCTTCTGAAACGCCGAGCCGAGCTTCATCGCATAAGGCTTCAGCGCCTCATACTCCTCTTTGTTGCCCCCCGTAAATACCTGCAAACACATCAGGCCTACGACTTCTGCCGAGCCATAAATATATTCGTTGTAAAGGTCCGAGTCATAATCGAGGTCGCCCAGGTCCATCTCCATACTGTGCAGAAACTGATCAATAAGAGCGCGGTCTATCTGATAGCGGCTCACCGTCTCCTGAAATGATTGCAGAATCGGGTTCAGCGAAATGCCTTCGTCGAGCGCTTGCGCCGTTTCAGTTTTGAAGCGGGCCAGCAGCGTCGGCTTGTCATAGTCGTGGAAGCTGTCTACAATCTCATCGGCCAGCCGTACATAGCCATAAATGGCATAGATGGCCGGACGAATAGCGGGCCGCAGCGCCAGAATGCCCAGCGAAAAACTGGTGCTGTACTTCTGGGTGGTACGCTTGCTGACCTCATAAGAAAGTTCGTCAAACAGTTTTTTCATAGTCTTTCTTTTTTAGATTGTGGACTTCCCCGGCAACAATTTTTCCGGAAATAATGGACGGCGGCACGCCCGGACCGGGAACGGTGAGCTGTCCGGCATAATAGAGATTGGGAATCTTTTTGTTTTGAATCTTCGGTTTGAGAACCGCCGTCTGCGAAAG
>JAEVZP010000159.1 GCA_023392185.1 Bacteroidota bacterium | reverse complement strand
CACCATATTGCCCTGCGAAACGGGGTGAAAACCGTCTACGTCTTTAGCCGGCGAAATGGCATTGATGACCGCTTTTTCGGAAATATGCTTTGGCAGCGGCAGCTGCACCAGAATGCCGTCAATACCGGAATTTTCGTTCAGGTCGTGGATGATTTGCAGCAGTTCGGCTTCCGAAATAGCAGCATCGCGGCGGATCAGTGTCGAGTCAAAGCCGAGGGCTTCACAGGTTTTCACTTTAGACCCTACATATACCTGCGAGGCTGGATCTTCGCCAACCAGGACGGCCGCCAGGTGGGGCGCACGCCCTCTGGTTGTTTTTTCCGCCGCAGCGGCTTCGCGAATGCGTTCCTGGATTCGTTGCGCCGTTGCAGCGCCGTCAAGAATTTGCATGGGCGCGAAGGTAGGAAACAGGAGTTAGGGCTTGGGTATCAGGTAGAAAGTATCAGGTAGAAAGTATCAGGTATCAAGACAAAAGACTTGAATCGGGAAATCAAACCTCAATCCTCAAATTACAAGCCTCAGGTTCCGGAAATCAGACCTGTTTTTCCGGAAATTCAACCTTTCTCAACACGCCGAAGGCTCCAACGCGCAGCTTCCAACGGCTTTAGCCCTCCAACGCCCGAAGGGCATCCAACAAGGCGCAGCCTACACTTCCATGGCATCCGTTTCGCCTTCCAGAAACACTTCCTCGGTCAGCGGTTCGGCGGGCTTGGTGCGGAAGGTGAAAAAGCGCTGGGAGGTGTAGGAAAACAACGCAACAATGGCCTGCGTGATGGCGTTGGCGAGACTTGGAAAGAAATGCAGGTATTCTACAAAAAGCTTAATCAGGATGTAGTTGAGCCACAAGCACACCAGCACGAGCAGCGAATACCGGAACAGCTGCACCCGCCCCCGAAGGGTACTTTCTGTAAACACCACATAGCGCGACATCAGAAAGCCATACGGGAAAGAAATGCAGAACGCAATCACAAACGCACCGATGTGGGGCGAAATAGTATAGCCCAACAGGTAGGTGTTTTCCTTATGCAGAATAAAATTATAGGCGATAAAATACACCACCAGGTTCATGGCGGCATTGGAGCCGCCGCTGGCCAGATACCGGAAGGTCTGCCGGTCGATCCACCGCGAAAAAGGCTGGTGGAAAAAATCTATTACCGCTAAAATCGTCCGGCGGACGGCATACAAAAAGGTCATCCGGCTTTTTACAGGAAACAAAAACGAAGGGCAAAAATAAGAAACCCCGCCCGGAAAGGCAGGGTTTCGACCAGGTCTCAGGTCAACAAGGCCTGTACAGGCAAAAGAATTAAAGTGATCGTTTTCCGGAAAAAAGCCGGAAAATACGGCTGCGCGCAGCCCTCGTTTAGCCTTCTGTTTCTTCGCCGTTGAGCGCCGAATCTACCAGGATGCGACCGCAGTGTTCGCATACGATGATTTTCTTGCGTTGACGGATTTCGCTTTGGCGCTGCGGCGGGATCACATTATAGCACCCCCCGCAGGAATCGCGCACGATCGGCACGACGGCCAGGCCGTTGCGGTAAGAATGGCGGATGCGCTCGTAGGCAGACAGCAGGCGGGCATCTACCTGTTCTTTTGCTTTTTCGCTTTCGGCGGAAAGCACCTGTTCTTCACGCTCGGTTTCGGCAATAATTTTCTCCAGCTCTCCTTTCTTGGCTTCGAGGGCCTCGCTCAGGTTCTGGATTTTGTTTTCGGTGCGGGTGCGCACGTCGGTGCGGGCGGCCAGCTCGATTTCTGCATCGCGGATGTGCTTATCGGCCAGCTGCACTTCCAGCTCCTGGTATTCTACTTCTTTATTGATCGCCTCAAACTCGCGGTTGTTCTTGACGTTGTCCTGCTGCTTCTCCAGCTTTTTGATTTGCGCAGTCGCGTCTTTCTTGATATCGGTTTTTTGTTGGATAAAAGAAGAGATGCTTTCAACCTCTGCGTTCACGTTGTTGAGGCGTGTCTTGAGGCCTTCGATCTCGTCTTCCAAATCCTTCACTTCCATAGGTAGTTCCCCCTTAAGGGTTTTAATTTCATCTACCTTAGAGTCTATTTTTTGAAGCGCCAGCACAGCCGCCAGCTTTTCTTCAACGGAAAAATCCTTAGCAATAGCCATATAAAAATCAGTGGAAATAACGGACGGGATAGGTGATGCTTCCCGCCGAATGGACGGCAAAATTAGGTAATTTCTTCCGTAGATACGTAAGAAGCAGTTCCGTGGTATATTGCTCGCTTTCCCAATGCCCGACATCGGCAATGAGAATGCGGCCTTCGGCGTCGAAAAATTCGTGGTATTTGAAGTCGGCCGTCACGTAGGCATCGGCACCTGCGCGCAGCGCCGCCCCCAGAAAGCCGGCGCCCGAACCGCCGCAGACGGCCACTTTCCGGATCGCCTGTGTTGCCGGTTCGGTGTAGCGAATGCAGCCAGTGTGCAGCGCGTCTTTGATCCGTTTCAGAAAATCGGGAACGGTTTCCGCCTCGGGTAGATTTCCGATCATCCCAATGCCCTGATGCGGATTTTCGTTCGCCAAATCTAAAAGATCATAAGCCACTTCTTCGTAAGGATGCGCTTTAAACATCGCTTCTAAAACGGGGCGCTCGCGGTGTTTGGGCACCAGAACCTGTACTTTGATTTCGGTTACTTCTTCGCGCGCGCCACCGGCCTTACCTATCGTTGGGTCGGCATTTTCGGAAGGCCGGAAGGTGCCTTTTCCGGAAATCTGATAGCTGCATTCAGAATATTCGCCTACCTGCCCCGCGCCGGCGTTAAAAAGGGCTTCCAGGAGTTGCGGAGCCTCTTTTTGGGGCACATAGACCTGCAATTTCCGGAGCGTATCTTTTTGAGGGATGAGAATGCGCGTATTTTCCAATCCCAGCTTTTGAGCCAAAATCCGGTTCACACCGTGGGCCATATGATCCAGGTTGGTGTGGATGGCGTAGAGGTGAATGCCTTTCTGAATCGCTTTCCACACCATGCGCCCGATAGCGGTGTTGTCGGAGATGCGTTTGAGTCCTTTAAACAGCAGCGGGTGATGCGCCACTACGAGGTTGCAGCCCCGGCTTTCGGCTTCTTCGAGCACCGCCTCGGTGAAGTCGAGAGCGATGAGAATACCGGAAATTTCAGCGTCGGGAAGTCCTACCTGCAGGCCGCTGTTGTCGTAGCTTTCCTGGTAAACGGAGGGCGCAAGCGCTTCGAGGTGATGGATGATCTGACGAAGTTGCATAAGCGAAACACAGTCTCTTTAAAGGGGCGTTTTTTTGAATAAAGATAGAAAAACCAAGGCAGGTGTCAGCGCACCAAGTGTGTCGCTTTATACCTGGAAAAAGCCGCTACTGCCCTGCACGTCTTCCCAAAGCAACCCGCCGAAGTTGAAAAGCAGGCCAAGCAGAAACAAGAGGAAAGCCGTGCCGATCCAGGTAAAAGCCGTCCTGCGCCAGCGCCGGACCGGCAAAAACACCCCGCAGCCCATCACCAGATAAGGACCGGAGAGCAGAATGGCTGCCCCGCCGGTATAGGTGAGCACAGAACTGAGGCTGGGCGTGCGCAGCAGCGATGCCCCAATACCGGCGACGCTACTCAGGAGGGCGCCCGGCAAAAGCGGCCGCTTCCAGAACCAGTTTTTCAAAACCGCTTTCACGCTTGCCGGAATCTTTTCCGTAGAGTTGCGCTTCCTATCCAGTACCGGCCATATGGCGGATTGCCTTTACTATTTTATTCGGTGAACTTATACCCAACGCCGCGCACCGAGTGGAAATGGCGGGGCGATCGGCTGTCGGTTTCGAAATATTTCCGGAAATTAAGGATGAAATTGTCGATCGTGCGGGTGGTTGGATAGACGTTGTAACCCCAGACGACCTGCAGGATGTGTTCGCGGCTGACCACGTCGCCTTTGTTTTCGATCAAAAGCTTCAGGAGGGCCGCTTCTTTTTTGGAGAGCGCTACTTTCTCACCGTTTTTGCCAGTGGCTTCGTGTGCGGCAAAGTCCACCCGGCAGCCCTCGCCAAAAGTGTATACTTCATCGAGTGCTCCCGGATGATGCTGAAGTTGCCGGCCTTTCTGAATGAGTTTTTCTACGCGCAGGAGCAGTTCCTCAAGGTTAAAAGGCTTGGTCAGGTAGTCGTCGCCGCCTTTGCGCAGTCCTTCCACGCGGTCGGCACCCGAGTTGCGGGCCGACAGAAAGAGGATCGGCACCGGATTGTGTTGGAGCCGGATGCTTTCACAAACCGCGAGGCCGTCCATTTCCGGCAGCATGATGTCGAGGATAACGCAGTCGAAGTGTTCGTTTTTGATCGCGTGAAGTGCTGCCGGGCCGCTCTCGGCCGTGGTGGTTTCATAGCCTTCGAGCTCCATATTGAGCTTCAGGGCTTCGCGCAGGTTTTCTTCATCTTCTACAATCAGGACAGAGGCTTTGGGGTTGGCAGGACGCATGTGCAGGAATACAACAGATGGTTTTAGAGACGAAGAAAAATTTGGCGGCGTGCGGTTTGGGCGCGCACCTTTAAGGGAACCAGAAAAAAATAGATTTTGTTCTACGAATTTAAAGGCTTTGTACCGGTTGTACACCCGACCGCTTTCGTACACCCGCAAGCGGCGGTTACCGGAAACGTAATTATTGGTGCACATTGTTATATCGGGCCGGGCGCGGCATTGCGCGGCGACTGGGGCGGTATCGAGCTCGAAGAGGGGTGCAATGTACAGGAAAACTGTACGGTCCATATGTTTCCGGGGGTGGTGGTGCGCCTGCGCAAGGGCGCTCATATTGGCCACGGGGCCATTATCCACGGCGCTGAGGTAGGCGAAAACTGCCTGGTAGGTATGAATGCCGTTTTGATGGACGAGGTAGTCGTCGGGAAAGAGTCAATCATCGGCGCGCTGAGTTTTGTGCCGGCGGGCATGCGCATTCCGGAGCGGTCGCTGGTGGTGGGCAATCCGGCCAAAATCATCAAGCAGGTTTCGGACGATATGATCGACTGGAAGACACGGGGGACGGCCTTGTATCAGGCGCTGCCGGGGGAATGCCGGGCAAGTTGGAAGCCATGCGCACCTTTGGACCAGGTGCCGGACGACCGGCCGGCGCAGGCCTCTCTTTATGAGACCTGGAATGCGATCAAAGAAGCAGGAAACTGAAAAAGGAGAGGCGCGCTGCAACGGCAGCGCGCCGCTCCGTTTTTAAGGTCTGTAAAAAAGCAGCCCTTAAGCAGCTACAACGCTTTCTTCGGACACCTCTGCCGGCTGCGGCGCTTCGTTGGTCATTTCTTTCACGAATTTGGAAATGGAAGCGATGCGGTCGTTGTTCAGACTGTAGTGAATAAACTTGCCTTCACGGGTGGTCTTTACAATGTTGGCACGGCGCAGGATGGCGAGATGCTGAGAAGCAACCGACTGCTCGAGACGAAGTTTTACATAAATGTCGGTAACATTCATGCGTTTATTTTCTTCGAGCAGTTTGATGATTTGCTGACGCAGCTTGTGATTGATGGCGCGGAGCGTCATGGCTGCGTTTTTAGAAGCTGCATAGTCGAGAAGCTCGCTGGCGCTCTTGTGAGCAGTGCCGTTGTGGCTTTCGCGGGTTGCAGTGTGATGGTTAGGAGCGTGATGCTCGTGGGAGGCGGCTACCGGCGCCTCGTGCTGATGGATGTTTTCCATTGTCTCTGAACAGGAAAAGTTTTAAAAAAAAAGGGAGTGGGGAAAAACTGTCCTTCTACTACCGTAAAGCTTTTTTATTACGGTAATAAAATGCAAATATACACAGTAGTTGGATATATTAAGGGTAAAAAGTGTAATTTTAACGTGTTAAGCAGAGGTTAATATTATAATACATTAGAAACTAATTCGAACATGGGATTGCACGAGTTAGATGGTCAGCTATTTATGTATACACTTTTTAGGTATTCCGGCGTTGCAGTAACTAGGTCGGCATATACTCCCTTTTGGAATTGCATTTCCAGATAAGGTGCCAGGTTCTGGGGATCAACCAGATCGCTTTGGCGCTGAAAAAGAACTGTACCCATACCCGCCGGCAAAGGTGTATCGGGGCCGCACAGCACGATGGTCGTGAAGCGGAGTCGCTCCTGTTCTCCGGCTAAGGCCGCCTCGGTGAGGTGCTGCGGGGGCAGCGTTACCGAACCGGAAGCATCGGCTGCTGTGGCAAACCATTCCCCCGTCCGGGCCGGCAGCAGCAGCGCTGTATTTCCGGAAAAAGTGCCCTTTTTCCGGTATTGCCGGAGCAGCAGCGAGAGCCGGTTGAGTGTTATTAATGGAATGTCGAGTGCCAGACACAGCCCTTTGGCGGTAGCCATGCCCACCCGGACGCCGGTATAAGAGCCGGGTCCGCTGATGACTGCGATGCCTGCTACTTTCTGCCAAGACACAGAAGCGGTTTCTAATAATGCAGATAGATTTTGATGCAGCGTCTCCCCCAGCCTGCGTGCGTCCGGAAGGGTTTGCACCGCCAGCCATTCTCCGTCTGCCGCCAGCCCGATCGTAGCCTCGGCAGCGCAGGTATCTATAAAAAGCAAATGGGCCATGAAAGGCAAATTTAGGTCCGGCGCTTAGTTTTGGGCCTTATGAACAACCGTCACATCATTTGCACCGATGAAGCCGCTGCCCCCATCGGTCCCTACAATCAGGCCGTAAAAGCCGGAAATATGCTTTTTATTTCCGGACAAATTGCTATCGATCCCCAAAGCGGAACGCTTTATACCGGCGACGACATTGCAGAAGAAACCCGCCGGGTGATGGAAGCGCTGAAAGCCATCCTGACGGCCGCCGGAAGCGACTTCTCGCAGGTGGTAAAGTCCAGCATCTTTTTGCTCGATATGGGAGTTTTTGGAACTGTAAATGAGGTGTATGCCCGCTATTTCGACGCGGCACATGCACCGGCCCGTGAGACAGTAGCTGTCGTGGGGCTGCCCAAGGGGGCACGGGTGGAGATCTCTATGATTGCCTTAGTATCCTAGAGAAGACGTTGCTGGAAGCATACAAACTTTGAGGAAGCAGAAGTCGTATTTCTGTCGGACCGTTTATGGCCGGAGCTCAAACAGGCTGGTGGCGGCAACCCTCTTTCCTTTTCTGCGTTAATATCTTTATACGCTATGCGAAACACCTTATTGATTCCCTTTCTGTTTGCGCTTTCCTGTGCCACTTCTTCCGGAAAAGGCAGCGGCAACGCTTCCGACAACCCTTATTATTCCCGCACTGATACGACCAAACTCCGCGTGTCGGACGCCGAATGGAAGCAGGTTCTGCCCGCTGATGTCTATGAAATTGCCCGCGAAAAAGGCACCGAATGGGCTTTTTCCGGAAAATATTACAAAACCGACGAACCCGGCACTTATTACTGCGCCGTCTGCGGCAACGCACTCTTCAACAGCACGGCCAAGTTTGCCTCAAGCTGTGGCTGGCCGTCCTTTTTTGAACCGATCCGGCCGGGTGCGATGAACTACACGCCCGACAAAAGCCACGGCATGGATCGCATTGAGGTCACCTGCGCCCGCTGCGACTCGCACCTGGGTCATATCTTCGACGACGGCCCGGAACCAACCGGCAAGCGCTACTGTATGAACTCGGCCGTGCTGGAATTTGAACCCCAATCGGCCCTACAAGCGCCGGCAGCCCAAAAGAAATAAGAGAACCGCTTTTGACCCAGAAACAACGCTATGACTTTGTGCTCGGCTGGTTTCGGGAACATATGCCCGTAGCCGAAACAGAGCTTCATTTCCGGAATCCATACGAGCTGCTGGTGGCGGTTATCCTCTCGGCTCAATGCACCGATAAGCGGGTCAATATCGTGACGCCGGCCCTTTTTGAGGCCTACCCTACGCCTCATTTCCTGGCCGACGCGCTGACAGAAAACGTGTATGAATACATCCGCACGGTCAGCTTTGCGAACAACAAAACCCGGCACCTGCTGGGCATGGCCCGCCGCCTCTGCGACCACCACGACGGCGAGGTGCCGCAGACGATGGAAGAGCTGATTTTGCTGCCCGGCGTGGGTCGCAAGACGGCCAATGTGATTCTTTCGGTCGCCTGGAATCAGTCGGCGATGGCGGTGGATACCCATGTGTTCCGGGTGGCGGCCCGCATCGGGCTCACCCAAAAGGCCCGTAACCCCCTGGAGGCCGAGTTGCAGCTGGTCAAAAACATTCCGGAGGCCGAGGTGTACAAAGCCCATCACTGGTTGATTCTGCATGGCCGGTATGTCTGCATTGCCCGCAGGCCCAAATGCGAGGCATGTGCCCTGCAGCCGGCGTGCCGGTATTTTCAGAAGGAAATGAAATATGTAGTGGCCGGCGAGCGGAAATACGATCCGGAAGAGGACAGTGTTCACAAGATTAAATAAGAAAGGTTTGCTTCCGGAAAGCGGGTCGGTCTCTGGGTTCGTCTGGTTTCGGTGTCCTTTTTATCCGGATCGATTCAGGCGTTGAGCCATGATTCGAAATCCGCATGCTTTACTTGTTCTTCATCCTTAATAATACTTTTATTTATTTTTAGATTTTTGTTAGCTTTGTTTCGCTGCTCGTTTGGGTTTTTGATTCTCCTTTAAAATTTCCATTCATGAAACAAACTGTTTGCCCCCCCCTTGTGCGTTACCGGAAGAATTCGCATTACTAAAAAAGGCGCTCTTCGCCATTACTGCTAAAGCTTTAGTCGTTATGGGAAATTCTTTGAATGCTGGGGCACAAGTACCTATCTGGAGTTTTGGCAACGCTAGTCTTGACCCCGTCACGCAGGTGACCGGAAGTTATACCAATTTTAACGGCTTCCTCTACAACCCGCCTACTGAGGATTACTATGGTTATGGGAAAGGCGCTGTGGTCCGACTGCCCTCCTATGATCACTTATTGGTTTTCACCGGACCCGGACCCCAGCCAAACGCTTTATGAAGCCGGTCTCCGGGCACCCTTTATCATTCCCGATCTGTGCCGCCACTACTATTCTGTTTACGATGAGGAAAAAGAACCCTTCGGACGCACCGTTTTTATCAGCCTTTGGGACTACACCAGAGCCGCCGACGATGAGCCCCGGATATCCAGGGTTTCTAAAACCCAGCTGTTTCCCACCGGCTACAGTACGAGTGGGCCCGTATTGACAGACGGGCTCCGGCCCGACGGCAGCCGCCGTATCTATGGTTTGCCGACCGAGAACGCTTCAGGCGATTGGAAGGTGCTTCAGTACAGGATTTCTTCTAACGGTACGCTCAGCGCACCAATGGATTTGGGCAGTATTATTACCGGACCAGCCGGCGAAATCCCAAACAACCTTGTTAAACCGGAGATCAGTGCCGATGGCCGGTACATTTTTCTGGCTGTATCTACCGGAAGCTATTATGGCGTCCGGCGCTTTGATCTGAATACGAATATCAATGAATTGGTGGTTGCTCTCCCGGTAACCACAGGGCAGATACGCGGTATGGAGTATGTGCCCGGCAGTGCTTTTAGCGGCGGCGTTCCCCGTTTGTATGTAAGCTGGGTGAACTTCAATCCAACGCTTACCGGTGGCATTTGCTATTACGGAATGAGCAGCATTCCTACAGGTGGTTATACCAGCCTTGGCACCAATGCGCTGGGAAGTACGCCCAATCAAAAGCGCTTTGGCTTTACGGATCTGGAGAAATCCTACAACAATGAGTATCTCTATTTTGCCGAAAATCCAAATCCCCAGCCGGGAAATACTATTCCCGCTTACGGTAGTCTTTGGTCTTTGAAAACCAGCAGCAGCGCAGTAAGCCAGGTAGCCGCCGGCAGCGGTGGTATCAGAGTCAACACCATTACCATGAACCAGGCCTACCAGATCCAGGACCAGATAGACGGGGAAGATTACACGAAGTATAACTATGCGGTGCAAACACCGGCGTTTACGGTGAACGGCATTACGCAAACCGGCGCAGCCATTCCGACGGTGGACGTTTGCACCGGCGGTAACCTGACGCTGAACCGGACGGGCAGCTTTACCAATAGCTGGACAGTAACGGTTCAGAAAGGTACCATTTCCGGAACGACCTTTACGCCTGGCGTTTCGCAGACTTCTGCTCCACAGAGTGGGACTGTAAGCGTTGTAAACTTAAGTTCTTTATTTCCTTCCTTTGGGCTAGCTACTTATAATGATGGGCTTCGGGTAACGGTTACGGCTACCAACAACTGCGCTTCCAACACAACCGCTACCAAGACCCAAACGTTCAACATCCGGCAGGCAGCGCTGACGGTGGACTTCGGAATGTATGCTAATTCGTGTTACGGAGGGCTGATTAAGCCACGAACGACTACACTTCCTATTCCTAGCTATACATTCTTGGGCGTAGGTGCAAATCCATCAGCTCAAAGTCAAGAACTGTGTGATGCGGTGGGTGTTCGCAAATCCTACCAAGGAGCTGGTAATGCCGGTATAGATGCAATCAGTCTTCCTCCTTCCAATTGGGAAATCAATGTTTACGAAGTAGATCCAAATACCGGAAATGCGTTATTGCCGCTTCCTGCGGGCTATATTGTAAATTACACAGGAACCAATATTGCTCCTCCGGGTTTCCTTAATTTTAATGGCGCTACTACCTTTGCCACCAATCCAAATTACCCTTTTGATTATTTCAAAACTCTATACGCCGACGCTTTGACTTTAAGTAGGAACATTGGTTCCACTGCGCCTCTTACTGCCCTCAGTCAGCGCGTTTGGAAAGTAGAGATGAAAGCATCACTGCCCGGCTCTACCTGTCCTCCGAATACCGCTTTCAGCTATTTCAGGTTAGCTGTAGTCATCAACACGTCTACCAGTAATTATGGACAGTTCTGGAAAAAAGCACCACAAAACGGTTTCGACAGTTCTGAGCAGACCTCAGTTATGGATAGCAAAATCATTCGCCCGATTTACCCGAATCCCACAACGGGACTGTTTAGGCTGGATGATGGTTATTTCCAATCTGGTAGTCCGGTCATGCTTTATATTTCTGATGTTACCGGAAGAGAGGTTTACACTTCCACCTTGCCGGAGAATAAGCAGGTTGATGTTCAGCACTTGTCTAATGGCTTGTATGTTTACCGTATCGCCGTAAATGGCCAACTCTACACTGGTAAGCTTGTAAAAGAATAGTATTTCCTAACCTTGGGCTTTCCACCAGATGCATGATGATCATCTGGTGGAAAGTCCTTTTATTGTTTGAACCGTGAAAAAGACTCTTTTACTACTGCTAAGTTCATTCCCATTTTCATTTGGCTATACTCAAAATATTCCTCCAAATATGAACTTAGTACCAAATGGGAGTTTTGAATTATTGGGAAACAATGGGTATAGCCCTGAATCTGATACAGCCTTTAATAATACTGCCTGCTGGATAGGAGCTAATAGAAATGGAGTGCGACTTAGCTCAGGTCCCGGGGGGGCGTACCCATGTTCAGGCAATCTTGCGAATGCAAGAACCGGACAATATCAGTCAACCTCGGAGCAGGTTGTCTCTAGTTATTGGAGCCGCTCTCAAAATCGCTTTATCGATACTCTTTCGCCAGGAATAGTGGGGCAGGGTGTTTTTCCAGAGACAAAACTTCTAAAACCACTGGTTGCAGGTACCACCTATTATCTTACTTTTTATCTTGGCACAAATAATAGTGATAGCTGTGACGCGTGTCATCATTATCGTGGCATCCTAAAAAACTTTGGCGTACGGTTTGACACCGCGAAACTGCTTGATACGGCTAATTCTACTGCATACAACCGTTTCCCTAAAAATCTTCCGGCACAAATAAACTTCCTGAATTGGACTCCTGCGCAAACAAAAGGATTTGGGTACACCAAATTTACGGCGGCATACACTGCCCAGGGCAGCGAACAATACATGACATTTGGTACGTTTTCCTGGCTCAAGGATTGGCAGATAACCGACATAAATCATTGTTATTATCCAGGAGATACGGTTCGGGGTTTACTACTTTCCCGCGCCCTCGACGACGTTTCCCTCGTAGAAGACACCACCCAGCCGATGATTGATTTGTCGCACTTCTCCCTCGGCAACGACACGGTTTTGTGTCCCGGCAGCAGCCTGACCCTCGGCGGCGAGCCGTACTTTTTTCACTACTGGTGGGACAATGGCGATACCACCCGCTTCCGCACCATTACCCAGCCGGGAACCTACTGGTGCACAGTGGACTACGGTTGCAACACCTACACCGACACCATTCGCGTCTTGCCGTCGCCCGCCCTGCCCCAAAACCTTTTCGGCGACACAGCCGCTTGTTTTCCAACCACGCTTTCGCTGCGCCTGCCCCGCCGCTACCCCGTGCAGCAGTGGAGCACCGGCAGCACGGCAGACAGCGTCAACATCACCGCGCCCGGCCTCTACTGGGTGCGGGTCGGCGACGGCTGCGGCCTTTTTTTCCGGGATACGTTCCGGATTACCAATTCCTACGTCGGCCTGCCCTCTTTCTCGCTGCCCGACACCACGCTTTGCAATCCCGCCGGAATCACCGTCAGCATTCCGTTCCCCGCCGATAAATACGCGTGGAGTACCGGCGACACCACGGCAGCCATTCAAATCACCCAGCCGGGCACCTACTGGCTGCGCCTCACCAATAGCTGCGGCGCAACCGTAAGCGATACCTTTCAGGTGCTGGCCCCGCCGCCGCCATTTACCCTCGGCCCCGATACGCTATTATGCGGCCCCGATCCGGGCATCACCCTTTCCGTTCCGGCAGGCTATGGCCCCATTCGCTGGAGTACCGGGGAATGGGGCAGTAGCATTTTTGTAGCCGCCACCGGCCTTTATTGGGTAGAAGCCCAGTCGGCCTGCGGCCCCGTGCGCGACACGGTTGCCATTACCATTTGTCCGCCAATCATAGAAGACATTTCCTTTCAACCCGATACCCTGTGCGAAGGCGATTGCATAATTATCAGTGCGCAGGTGCGCAACAGCGCTTCGCGCTGGGAATGGACCTTTACCGGCGGTCAACCAGCCTCTTTTTCCGGGCCCAACCCGCCGCCGGTCTGCTATCCGGTTGCCGGAATTTATCCGGTCCGCTTTGTCGTGAGCAATGCCACCAACAGTGATACGGCTTACGCTCAAACGGTGGTACTGCCGCAGCCGCAGCGCCGCTTTGCCGACACCGGTATTGTGGCCCGCTACGGCAGCCTGCTTTCGCTGACTGCCTGTGCCGAAGGCGTACACATTAACTGGTACGATGCCGACGGGACGCTCCTCTGCGCCGGTTGCCCGACGCTGCCGCTGGAAGCAAAGGTTTTTCAAAGCCGCTATACCTGTGTGGTGCGTAATACCGAAGCCTGCGCCGACAGTTGCACGTACTCCGTTCGCGTCACCGACATCCCGACCGACATCTGGCTGCCCTCGGCTTTCAGCCCTAATGGCGACGGCACCAACGACCGTTTTGCCGTTATCTCCACCAATCCGAATGTGCGCATTGATGCGTTCCGGATTTTTAACCGTTTCGGCGAGCAGGTGTTTTCCGAAAGTGGCCTGGCGGGGCCCGGCTGGGACGGTAGCTTTAAGGGCGACGCACAACCGGTAGGTGCCTACTACTGGTTGCTGAAATACCATGTAGAAGGCGCAAGCGGGGAATTTTTCCTCAAAGGCGATCTGAACCTGCTGCGATAAACTGCGGTGTGTGCATTCCCGGTAAATACGCGCGCCCTGTTTCCGGAAAATTTGCACGCTTGTCACAGCCAAACAGTTCTTTGCTTCTCCTCCGGCATGAATGTTTCGGTCGGGAAGGATTATGCCACAGAATTATAAAAACCATGTGCGCTACTATGCGCCGCACCATTTTGTTTTCCTGCCTCTGAGCGCTGCCTTCACCATTGCCACCGCCGTGAAAGCGGGGAAATCCCGGCGCAAGAAACAGTTGCTTTGGGGCGCTGTTTCTGCCGCCGGCTTTCTGGCGACCTACCTCGGGCTGATGACCCGGCAACACTATGCGCTGGAACTTCAGGACCGGATTGTGCGGCTGGAAATGCGCCTGCGCTATTATCAGCTGACGGGCAAGCGGCTGGAACCGTTCGAGAACCCGCTGGGTTTTAGCCGTATCGCTGCCCTGCGTTTTGCCTCCGACGAGCAGCTGCCCGCCCTCCTTGACCGCTCCATCGAAGAACGCCTCAGCGCCGACGAAATCAAAAAGGCCGTTACCGACTGGCAGGCCGATACGATGCGGGTGTAGGGCTCAAGTCTGTTGGAGCACTTCGCCCATTGGGGCTTTGTGGTGTTCGGAATAAAGAACACATAATCAACAGCAATCAACGCCTGAAGGGCTCCAAGCTCAAAATAAGCCCAGCGCTTCCATGAGCAGAGCAATGCCCAGGTGCACGATGATGCCGCCATAGATAGAGCCGGTGCGCAGCGACAGGACACCGAGAATCATACCGCCGAAAAAAGAACTGACGGCCTCGGCAATGGGTTTGTCGAAGTGGATGACCACATAAAAAAGGCACATCGGCAGGATGACCTTTTCGCCGGCAAAACGCGCAAAGTAAAGGATGAGAAAACCCCGGAAAAAGAACTCGGTAACAACGTAATCAAGGCTGTAGATCGTTTCATACAGCCCCGTGAGCCATCCGTTGTAAGGGCCGTCGGCGGGCAGTGCAAGGTGCGCGGCCCGCGGATACATTTCCCGGAAATCGGGCTGCTGCGAGGCCCAGAAAAGCGGGATCAGCATCAGCGCCAGCAAGACGAAGTAAGGCCGCAGTGAAGCATTCCGGGTGCTGAAGCCATATGGCGGCATCCGCCGGGCATCCCCGGAAATCCACCAAAACAACAAAGTGGGCAGGGCCAGCAGGATGAGCCCCGCGCCGTTGTAGAGATATTTCCAGACAACCGTGTGATAACCGGCAGACACCCGGCCGCTGATGAGTGGAAAAGGCTGAACCCAGGCCCGTACCGCAAACAGCGTTACTGCCACTACCACTCCCATCCACAGCCCCGCCGAGCGCAGGCCTTTTTCCTTTGGGTAGAAAACCATTTGCAGCAGGTAGCCACCGCCGAAGGCCGCGCCATAGAGGCCGAGATATTTAAGCAGCCGCATCAGGGCCGACGGGTCGCCGTCGATCCAGGTGTGTTCGCCGCCCCGGCTTTCGTTGAGCCACAGGGCCAGGAGCGAAAAAGCCAGCCCAACGGTCAGCTCCCAGGCAAAGCGGGGCCGCCGGGCGAAGTCGCGCAGGTAGTGCAGGATTTTTTTCAAAGGGAATAAAAAGAAAGCCCTTCGACAAGCCAGCCCTTCGACAAGCTCAGGGTGACACAGAACAAGCGGTCCTGCAAATTGGTAAGGAACTTCTGATTTGGAAATGCTGTGTCAGGTGGAGCTTGTCGACGCTCCTTTTCTCCTAACCCCTATAAATCGCCGATACCCCAGGTGTCGAGGATCTGACGGGCGTGGTCCTTGGTATCTACCTTTTCAATCACGTGGTCGATGCTGCCGTCTTCCCCGATGAGGTAGGTTACGCGGGCAGTGCCCATGTAAGTTTTACCCATGAATTTTTTTTCACCCCACACATCGTAGTCGGCCACGAGTGTCTTATCGGTATCGGCAAGCAGCGGGAAATTCAGGTCGTATTTCTTTTCAAACTTGCTGTGACTGGCAGTGTCGTCGGTAGAAGCGCCGAGTACGGTAATGCCTTTTCCGGAAAGCGAAGCAAGATTGTCGCGCAGATTGCAGGCCTGGGCGGTGCAGCCAGGGGTATCGTCTTTAGGATAGAAATAAAGGACTACCTTTTTGCCTTTATAATCGCTCAGGTTGTGGGTAGTGCCGGATTGGTCTTGCAGAGAGAAATCGGGGGCTTTTGCGCCGGGCTGGAGGGCCATAAAAGAAGATTTGAATGGAGTAGAATAACCGAAGATAAGACCGCAGCAAGGCTGGAAACCTTATCTGTTTCCCCAAAGCTAAGCCGCAACAACCGTTTAAACCCGGCATGCCGGCAGCGGGATTTGCACCTTGTAGTTTCGGAAAGGGCATTGCAAGAATTTCCGGGAACAAACCGGACAACGTTCCCTTCGCTCTGCATACGCCCAAGGCCGGTGGCTACGGAGGTAGTAAACCCATGCTGCGAGTGCTGAAAATACCCTGTTTGGAATACTTTCCTAATTGGAATACTTTTGTAATCGGAAGGTCCGGTATTTTATTCAATATAATTATGGGTTTATGCGTCTTTGAGCGTCTTAAATCCGTTGTGAATATTGCCTTGCGCGGTTCAACTCTTTGTTAACATGCCCGGTTTCATTCGTTCGCGCAGGCGGTCTTAGAGATGCTTCTTTATGAAAGGATTTTTTAGAATTGAAAAAGCTGCTCTTTTTCTTTCATCCAATTTTTCTCTGATGAAGACACCCTTACATCTTGGTATTGCCTTGCTGTTTTTTATTTCCGGCTTCGCGCCCACCCATGCCCAGAACTTTTCGCGCAGTGGGGAGAAATCTTCCAACGTCTATCGGCGCAGCTATCAGCGGATGGCAAGCGGGACCAATGGCAATTCTTCGTTTGAAATCCGGGGCGGCGCCCTCTGGGCCTGTGGAAAGAACGATCATGGCCAGTTGGGCGACGGCACTACTACGGATAGAAATAGCCCGGTGCAGGTGGGCACGGATACCAAATGGGTGAGCGTAGCAGGCGGAGCCCTTCATACGGTGGCGCTCAAAAGCGATGGTACGCTGTGGGCCTGGGGCATGAATGATTATGGCCAGCTGGGCGACGGTACCACTGTGGATAAGAATGCTCCGGTGCAGGTGGGCACGGATACCAAATGGGTGAGCCTCTCCAAGGGAACTCAGTACACCCTTGCTTTGAAAAGCGACGGCACCCTGTGGGCCTGGGGCCGGAACGATTATGGCCAGCTGGGCGACGGTACCACTGTGGATAGGCATACGCCGGTGCAGATCGGCACGGATACCAAATGGGCGAGCATCGCTTCCGGCAGACTTCACAACATTGCTTTGAAAAGTGACGGCACCCTGTGGACGTGGGGATGGGACATCTGGGAGCAGTTGGGCAACGGCCCCGGCAGGAATGATGTGAACGTACCTACCCGGATTGGCACCGATAATCAATGGACGCAAGTGGGGGCGGGAGATGATCATTCCCTGGCGCTGAAGAGCAATGGCACGCTGTGGGCCTGGGGCCGGAACGATTATGGCCAGCTGGGCAACGGCACCACCACGATGAGCGATGTACCCACTCAAACCGGCACGGATGATAAATAGGTGAGCGTAACCGGCGGCGAGGTTCATACCATAGCGCTGAAGAGCGACGGCACCCTGTGGGCATGGGGAAATAACGCCTACAGTCAGTTGGGCGACGGCACCACTGTGGATAAGAACGCGCCGGTGCAGGTAGGAAGTGATACCAAATGGGTCGGCATCGCCGGGGGGCGCTATTACACCCTGGCTTTGAAAAGCGACGGCACGCTGTGGGGATGGGGAAGCAATACCTATGGCCAGCTGGGCGACGGCACGACTACGGGTCAATCTTCCCCGCTTAAAGTCCGCGAAAGCAACCGGGATTGGTTGCAGGTAACTATGGGGCAGAACCACACCGCAGCCCTCAAAAGCGATGGTACGCTCTGGGCATGGGGAAATAATCAGTATGGGCCGCTGGGCGACGGCACCAATGTGGCCAAGCACATTCCGGTGCAAATAGGCACGGATACCAAATGGACGGGCACAGCGGCAGGGCTGGCACACCTGGTAGCCCTTAAGAGCGACGGCACGCTCTGGGCGTGGGGAAATAATGGCAATGGCCAGTTGGGAGACGGCACCACTACGAACAGGCAGACGCCGGTTCAGGTAGGGGCGGATAATAATTGGGTAAGCATAAGTGCAGGGAGTGCTTACACCGTAGCGCTCAAAAGCAATGGTACGCTCTGGGCATGGGGAGATAATGGCAATGGCCAGTTGGGAGACGGCACCACTACGAACAGGCAGACGCCGGTTCAGGTAGGGACGGATACCAAATGGGTAAGTGTAAGCACAGGGTATTCTCACACTATAGCCCTTAAGAGCGATGGTACGCTCTGGGCGTGGGGAAATAATGGCCAGGGTCAACTTGGCGATGGCACTACAACTAATAAAACCAGCCCGACGCAGATCGGCACGGATACCAAATGGACCTCCATTGGAGCGGGCCTTATTCACACCTTGGGTTTAAAGAGCAATGGTACGCTCTGGGCCTGGGGATATAATGGTGCAGGCCAGCTGGGCGATGGAACCACTACCAATAGAAACAGCCCGTTGCAGGCCGGTACCGATACCAAATGGGCAGGCATAACAGCAGGGTATTATCACACCCTGGGGCTTAAAAGCGACGGCACCCTTTGGACCTGGGGATATAACGTCTATGGCCAGTTGGGAGACGGCACCATTGCAGGCAAGACCAGCCCGATTCAAATCAGCAGCCAAACGCAAGTAGCAGCTTTGGGGAAGGGTTCGGCTGGCGAGCACAGCGCCATTCTTAAAAGCGAGCGCAACAGCGTTTGCATGACCGGCAGGAACAACACAGGCCAGCTCGGTGACGGCAGTACTACTGACCGCAACACCTTCAACTGTGCCAGCAGTATCTGCCGGGCCTATGCTGCGTTGCCCTCGGCAACTTCCACAACTTATACCCAGCCCCTCTCGGGTGTGGGCAACCGCACCGATTTCCAGCGCAATTGTACGCTATTGGCATCTGTTACGCCTTCCGGCACGGCACCCGTTTCCGGAAATCTGACGGCTTTTGTGCTCAACGAGTCTTCCGTTCCCAGCTACAATGGTCATGCCTATGTGCAGCGCCACTACGACCTGTTGCCCGCTGCCAATCCGGATGTATCCACGGCCACCATTATCCTTTATTTCACCCAGGCCGAGTTTGACGCCTACAATGCCGCCAACGGCACCGATCCCGACCTGCCTACCGGCCCCAACGACAACACCGGAAAAAGTAGCCTTCGGGTGTCACAGTTTCATGGAGTTCCCACCGGCGGCTATGCCCCGGCCAACTACCCCACCACCTGGAGCGGCGCAGGCCCGGCGCGGGTGCTGCTCACCCCACAATCGGTCATCTGGAACGCTGAAGACAGCCGCTGGGAAGTGAGCATTGACGTAACCGGCTTCAGTGGATTCTTCGTACATGGCAATTACAACAACAAACCGCTGCCCCTAATGCTCTTCTCCTTTAAGGCAAGAGTGGTGGGCGAAAAAGAAGTGCGGCTGGATTGGTTGGCAACCAATACCCAACACGATAAAAAATACATCGTAGAAAGAAGCGCTGACGGTAAAACCTTCGCTGCCATTGGAAGCGTATTGCCTACCGCTGCCACCGATTACCGCCTGCACGATTATGAGCCGCTTGCGGGCAAGAGTTACTACCGCCTGCGTATGGTGGGCGCCGACGGACAGGTTACTTACAGCGAAATCAGAAGTGTGGTACTGGATATTTCCGGAAATCAGAGCACCGTTCGGGTGTATCCGTCTCCGGCAAAAGGCTACGTGATTGTGGAAAGTAGTGATGGCCAAGAAATCTCCGGCGTCATCACCGATATGCAGGGAAGAACTCTGTTAACCGTAGTCGTGCAGAGTGGAGAAAAAGTAACTATCGCGTCCCTGGCATGCGGCGTCTATCTGCTGCGCACCAGTAGCGGGCAGACGATAAAGCTGGTAAAAGAGTAAGGATTTCCGGAAACCAAAACACCCGTCAGGTTTTTGAAACCTGACGGGTGTTTTTTTAAGGTTAAAAGAACCGTTTAAACGTTGAACCGGAAGTGCATCACATCGCCGTCGGCTACCGTGTATTCCTTGCCTTCAATGCGCAGCTTGCCTTTTTCCTTGGCGCCGCTCTCGCCGCCCAGTTCCACAAAATCGTTATAGCCAATCACCTCTGCTTTGATAAACCCTTTCTCAAAATCGGTGTGGATAACGGAGGCTGCTTTCGGGGCTGCCCAGCCTTTGCCAATCGTCCAGGCGCGCACTTCCTGCACCCCGGCGGTGAAGTAGGTAATCAGGTCCAGCAGGTTGTAGGTGGCACGAATGAGGCGGTTGAGGCCAGGCTCTTTGAGGCCATATTCTTCCAGAAAAAGGGCTTTGTCTTCGGGTGCTTCCATCTCCGAAATCTGCGCTTCGATGTTGTTGCACATCACCACCGCCTGCGCGCCTTCGGCAGCCGCCATTTCCTCTACCGCTTTAGAATATTTGTTGCCGTTCTGCATGGAATCTTCATCCACATTGGCCACATAGAGTACCGGCTTTTGGGTGAGCAGAAACAAATCGGCCACCGCTTCCAGATCTTCGCCTTCGAGGCCCAGCGCACGGATGTTTTTTCCGGAATCGAGGTGGGCTTTGCACTTCAGCAACACCTCGTGAACACCCTTGGCCTTGGGATCAGCTTTCAGCATCTTCTCGTTGCGCGAAAGCTTTTTTTCTACGCTTTCGAGATCTTTCAGCTGCAGTTCGGTATCGATGATATCGCGGTCGGAGACGGGGTTGATGGCCCCTTCCTCGCGGAGAATGTTTTCATCCTCAAAGCAACGCAGCACATGCACGATGGCGTCCACCTCGCGGATATTGGCCAGAAACTTATTACCCAGGCCTTCGCCTTTGCTCGCACCGCGCACCAGCCCGGCGATGTCCACAAACTCAATGGTGGTGGGCACCACGCGTTGCGGCTGCACGATTTTGGACAGCGCGTCGAGGCGCTCATCCGGCACGTCTACCTGCCCTACGTTGGGCTCTATGGTGCAAAAACGGTAGTTGGACGCCTGCGCCTTTGCCGAGTTCGAAACCGCGTTAAAAAGAGTGGATTTGCCCACGTTGGGAAGTCCTACAATGCCAGCCTGCAATGCCATGATAAATTGAGAAAAAAATTGGGCGCGAAGATAAGAAATAGCCTTCAGGGCGGAACGAAAACTGCAAAGAGTGAACTGGCGTCTTCAAATGCAATAGGGGTAAAGCCGGCGAAATGCGTTTCATCCGAGATTTATTTAAACCCTTTTTCAAATGAAAAAACCACTTCTTACGGTCTTTGCCCTTGGTCTCCTTGCCGCCTGGGGTTGTAAAAAAGACGACAATAACAACGCAACACCCGGCACCTCCCTGACGGGCAACTGGACGATGACTTCCTATGCGCTGGACTCGAACGGCGACAATACCCTGCAGCCTTCGGAGCAACGCACGCTCGAAACGGATGAATATGGCTATCTGGAAATTACCAACCAGATGATCGTGGATTCGTATAATATCGACGGGGTCCGGGTGACCGCAGATTATACTTATACGCGCCGCGGCGATTCGGTGTTTACGACCGTATTGGGAGAAGAAGATCTGATCTTCGTTATTCAAAAGCTGGATGCCACCACGCTGCATGTGATGCAGCCCTACAGCACCGGTACCGAGTGGTATTTCTACAACCGCCGGTAGGACCGTCCCGGCGCGAGCGGCGTTTCCCGCTTCCCCAAAAAGGCCGCCTCCTTGCAAGGGGGCGGCCTTTTTGGGGAAGCGGGCTCCCTGATATCCGCTACCGTCCTGCAACAGCGTTTGCCGCGCTGCATCGGATAATCACAATCCGCAGGCACCCACGCAGTTCATCCAGCCGTGCGCAACAACGGCGCGGCGCCTGGCTAGCCCGCTTTTAGTTGCCGCATTTTCTCTGCCATTATTTCCCGTACCCGATCGCGCAGCGTGGGCAAATCCTTTTGCGTCAGCCCCGACGTTTGTACCAGCGGCAGGTAAAAAACCCGGTTGCGTCCCGGAGACATCTTCCACAATTTTACTCCATCCCAGCGGTCGGCGGTGTCGGGCATCAGGATGGGCAGAATGGGCGTCTGCGCCTCGATGGCCAGCCGGAACGCGCCGTCATAAAAGCGCAGCATCGGCGTTTCGTGGGTTTCGTTGAACGTGCCTTCCGGAAAAATAGCCACATGGCCTTCCCGGCGCAGCGACCGCACCATCAGCTTCATCGACCGCGCCCGGCTGTGGGCACTGCTGCGGTCTACCAGCAAGGTGATTTGCTTGTAGATAAATCCGAAAAGGGGGATTTTGGCAATTTCTTTTTTGCCCAAAGGCCGGAAATAACCCGGCACCGCCGGAAAAATCGCCACGCTGTCCAGATAGCTTTGGTGGTTGAGCACCACAACGCAAAAGTCTTCCGGCATTTCCGGTTTGTTTAGCGGCTGCACCGACCGGAAGGTCAGCGCCAGGTAGAACCGCGCCCAGGCGTGGAGAAAGACCCAGATGCGCCGCCGCGCAGCCACATTTCCGGGAATGGCCAGCAGGGCCACGACCAGCGCCGCCACGGGCAGGGTGGCTACAAAAAGCAGCGCACAATAAACCGCATACAACAAAAGCCCCAACCGGCGCATGGGCAGCGGATTTTAAGCGCTCATACCGGGAAACAGACCACGTCCTACCAGCTCCCGGAACGGCCAGGGAATGGTGATAAGGATGATCAGCAGGGAAAACAGAAACATGATTCCGGCCCGCTTGCCTACGCCGCGCTTCAGCGAAGCATAGCCAATATGCGCCAGCAAAATCGCCACGATCATACCCACCGAGTGCTCAATGGTCCAGAAACGCATGCCGGCATTGCGCATCACCTCGCCCCCGGCGGAAAGTTGCGAGGCCCAGCCACGCGAGAAATACAGAAACAAGCCCAGCAGCAGCTGAATGTCGCAGGAAATCATAAAGAAAAGACCTGCTTTCTTATCCGCAGCCAGCACCGGACGGTTGCCCGAAAGCATCGGCAGCGTGCGTAGCAGCGCCCAGATGCCGGCAATGAGAACAATCCAGCGCATAAAGTTGTGAAAGTGCAGCATTCCGGTAGCCATAATCGAAAGGAAAAAGGTTTTAAAGAAAGAGTGCGTAAAGCTAAGCCATAAGGGACTAGATGGGTGCGGCCGATGCCCGGCAACACTTCAGGTCACCAGTTCCAGCCCTTCCGTTCCCGCAGTTCCCGCATCTGCTCCGCGTGGTGACGGCTGTGCCAGGCATAGTAATCTACCAGTTCCCACACCGCGATGCTTCTGGCGCGCTCCGGGTGGTAAAAGGTACGCTGCCAATGTGCCTCTGGCAGGGCGCGGAGCAGGCCGGCCCAACGGCGATGCAACGCGTGCAGCAGGGTGATCGATACGTTCACCGGCACCTCGGCCACTTCCGGTGTCCCGGCCCACCGGTCTTCCCGGTAAGGGGCCACGGCAGGGTTGTCTTCCGTCAAAGCCATTTTAATCCGGATGTAAGCCACCATATGACTGTCGGCCAGGTGGTGAATGATTTGCTGCATGCTCCAGCCACCGGTGCGGTAAGGAGTGTTCAATTGCGCCTCGTCCAGGTTTTCAATCAGGACATCGAGCCAGCGGGGAAAGTTCTCCAGCAGGTCTATCCAGCCGCGAACGGCTTCTGGGTCGAAGGCGGCCGGTGCTTCATAAGGGCCGATCGGGTAGCGGGCAATCTCCTTTTCCGGAGCGGGGACATCGTTCATAGTAAAGGGTTGTAACTTCCGAAAGTAAGCGCCGGTTTCCGGAAAAAGCAAGCGGCCACCTGGCTGCCAACCTGAATCTCAAGGCTGGATTTTTAAAACTATTTCCGGAAATTTCCGGAATATTATTCTCGCCTCCATGACCTTCGATACCCTGCGCGGCTTTTGCCTTTCCTTTCCCGGTACCGCCGAAAAAATGCCTTTCAATGAAAGCACCCTTGTTTTTACGGTGGGCGGCAAAATGTTTTGTCTGACTGATATCCAAACCTGTGAGACCGTCAACCTCAAATGTGACCCGGAGCAGGCGGTCCTGCTGCGGGCGCAATACGAAGAAGTACAGCCCGGCTACCATATGAACAAGCGGCACTGGAACACCATTTCCCTCACCGGACGCCTCCGGGATGCACAGATTCAGGAGTGGATTGCCAAGTCCTATCAACTGGTGTTCAAAAGCCTGCCAAAAGCACAACGGGAACGCATCATAGCCCTAAGACCGGAAGAAAAAGAAGCTTAACTGCCGGAGTAGAATGCGATTACCGACATGCATCAAATGGCACAAATAACTACTCAATAACACTTTGATTCAAAACCGTGGAACATCGTGGAACCTTGTGGAACATTCGTGGAACATCAATGAATCCGGGTGGATTTGGGGGAAATCGCCCCTCCTAAATCTGTAGCAACCCGCGCTCTACAGGCGTCAACACTTCCGCGCGTTCCTCCTGCGCGGCAGCCACCCATTGCTGTGCTTCCGCCAGTGCTTCTGCCGACGGCGCATGCAGCACCCGGTCTTCCACACGGCTACCTTCCGACGCCAGCCGGTCCCAGATGCCCGACTGATGCCAAAGGCTGAGGTCATTCCAGTCGGGCCGGTCGATAATCGGATAAATACAAACGCCTTCGAGCGGCACACCGGCCCGGATCGCCGCTGCACACTCCGACCCGATAAACCGGATCCAGTCGGGGCGGTGCTCTTTGGGATGGGACGTTTCGGTAAGGGCCACCGGCAACCCAAAGCGGGTATGCGCATCGGCCAGCAGGTCGCGCAGGGGACGCCAGCGCCAGTCTTTTGCGGTATTCACCCAAGGTAAAAAGGAATCGAAACCCATTACCCACTGGTTATTGTAATAAAAATTAAAACCCAATACATCTACCAGCTCCGGCCTGCCGCCCAGTTCCGGGCAAATGCGGCCGCAGAGCATATCCATTGCCTGATATTGATGGTCGTTTTCAGCTGACGCCAGCAGTACTTCTTCCGGTGTAGGCGCAGCGGGCGGCACCATATTGACGAGCGGCTCGGTGGTCAGGATCCGCACGCCGGCGTCGATGGCCCGCATGGCTTTGATGCCTTCAATATAGGCCGCCATCAGCCGGTATTTGATCGTCCAGCCCATACCGGTGCAATACGGCGTGGTGCCGCTTTCCTCGCCGCCGAGCCAGGAAATAAAACTCACTTCGTTGATCGGCGTCACCCATAAGAGCCCTTCGGGCTGCACACTGCGGTAGAAGCGCACAAAAGCTTCGCAAACGGCCACAAAGCGGCGGGTGAAATGCGGATGCAGCGGCGACAAATCCTGCGGGTAACCAAAATGGCAGATATCCCAGATCTGCTGCACGCCGGCTGCCTGCCCGAGGCACAACATGCGCTCCACCTCCGACCAGTCATATTTTCCGGAAATTTTCTCCACAAAGCTCCAGCGAATGCCTTCCCGCACCGTTTGGATGCCAATGCTTTTGACCCGCTTATAGTCTTCGGCCAACTGGTCCAGATGGCCGGTGGTAGCCGCAAGATTCACACGGTCGCCATGCACATTCAGGTGGTCGGCACATTCAAAACCGCCCATCCAGAAAGACCGGAAAGGCGCAGGAGAAAAAGTATTCATGCAGCCAGGATTTAGGGGAAACCTGCAGGCCGGAAAGAAGGTAGGGAAAGCCTGCGGGAATGCGGCAGGGGCAAAAAAACCAGGCCACCTTCTCCGGGTGCGGAAGGTGGCCTGGTTACAAAAAATGTGGGCAGCAGCCCGTGGGTTAATACTCGTCTTCGTTGAAAAAGAAGTCTTCCTGCGTCGGATAATCCGGCCAGATGTCTTCCACGCCTTCATAGATTTCGCCTTCGTCGTCGAGTTCCTGCAGGTTCTCCACCACTTCCAGCGGTGCGCCGGAACGGATGGCATAGTCAATCAGCTCGTCTTTCGTGGCCGGCCAGGGCGCATCTTCCAGGTGGGATGCCAGTTCAAGGGTCCAGAACATATTGGTTTTTTATGGAGTTGTTTTAAATTTCGGGCAAATGTAGGGGTTCTGTAATTACAGTGCGCATCTTTCTGTTCAGCGCCTAATTTCGGCCTATGCTTCAGGCCCTGCATCTCTTCAAAAAACATTCCACCCTGACGGTGGTCAATGACGTGTCTTTGCACATCAGCGCCGGAGAGATCGTATCGATCACCGGCCCGTCAGGTGCCGGCAAATCGTCGTTGTTGCACCTGATCAGCGGCCTTGACAAGCCGGATAGCGGAACGGTGCTGCTCAACGACACCGACCTGTTTAAGCTGTCTGCCAAAAAACAAGCCCGTTTTCGTTCCCGGAATATCGGTTTTGTGTTTCAGGCCCACCACCTGCTGCCCGAGTTTTCGGCGCTGGAGAATGCAGCCATGCCGCTTTGGATTGGTGGTAAAAGCCGGAAGGAAGGTCTTCAGATGGCCGCCGAAATAATGGAAATCGTCGGCCTTTCCGGGCGTCTCAGCCACAAGCCGGGCGAGCTTTCCGGCGGGGAGCAGCAGCGTGTGGCCATTGCCCGGGCACTGGTGGCGCGGCCGGCGGTGGTATTTGCCGATGAGCCCACCGGCAACCTCGATTCTGCCAATGCCGAAGCCGTCCACGAATTGTTTCTACAACTGCGCAAAGACCTCGGCCAAACCTTTGTGATCGTCACCCACAATGATGCCCTCGCGCAGCGTGCCGACCGGGTGCTGGCCATGCGCGACGGACGGATCGTAGGCGCGTAAACAGCGGCTGCGCCGGCGCACCGGTTTTGTAGATGCGATGGGTTGCCCGGCCTGTTCTGCTTTCCTTTGCAGGTTTTTAAAGGAAAAGCTTTTCGGGCTATGGATAATTTTCTGGTGTTGATGCTGATCGGTCTGACGATCGGAACCTGTGGAACGCTCATTGGTGCAGGCGGCGGCTTTTTGCTCGTGCCGCTCCTGCTGCTCAGCTTCCCCGACCTGCCTCCGGAGGTGGTAACCGGCATCTCGATTGCCATTGTGGCGGCCAACGCCATTTCCGGAACGCTCGCCTATGCAAAGTCGGGCCGGATCGACTACCGGGCTGGCGTGCTGTTTGCCGTGTTCACCATTCCGGGATCCATCATCGGGGTGTATCTTACCAGCTATATTCCCCGCAAAGCTTTTGATGTGGGCTTCGGCGTACTGCTGATTGCCCTCTCGGCTTACCTGTTTATCAAAAACCGGAAATCGAAAGCAGAAGTTCCCGGGCCGGTGCGGCCTTCGGGCGGCAGCTGGAAACAACACACCCTCGTGGACAAAAAAGGCCATCAGTTTAGCTATGGCTACAATCAAACCCTGGGTGTTGTCATCAGCGTGGTGGTTGGTTTTATCTCGCCCCTGCTCGGCATTGGCGGCGGCATTATCCACGTGCCGGCCATGGTGCAATGGCTTCATTTCCCGGTTTATATCGCCACAGCGACTTCGCATTTTATCCTGGCCATCATGGCCACGATCAGCGTGGCGGTGCATTTTTTTAACGGCGATTATGAGAGCGCGCTTTCGCTCCGGCTCCTGGCCGGCCTGGCTATCGGTGTGATACCCGGCGCACAGCTGGGCGCGGCGCTGAGCCACCGCATCCCCACCGGTCTGATCGTCCGGCTGCTGGCGCTCTGCCTGGGCCTTGTGGCAATTCGGGTGTTCTGGAGCGGCTTGTCCTAAAATCTTTTCCGGAAAAGAAATCCGGAGCGAAGCTTCTTGCTTTGTTTTCTACCGGGCAAAACGGGTGCTGTACACCGCTGTATTGCCCACCGCATCGCGCGCGGTGAGGCGCAACTGATAGCTGCCTTTGGGAAGCCGGTCGTCGAACACATACGTCCAGGTGTCGCCGTGCTGTTCCAAGAGGATCCACCGGCCATTGGCTTCGGCGCGGGCAGCCACCACGCGGGTGGTTTTGTCGGTAATCCGGAACCGAAGCATGCCAGCCCCTGTTTTAACCGGGGTGATCACAGGAGGCGTTGTGTCGGCGGCCAGCCAGAAAGTGCCAAAGGCTTTAGCGCTGCCCCGATACCAGCGTTCGGAATCCGAGGCGGCCGGTACGCCGGTCTCGCTTTTGCCGTCGCTGTGCAGCAGCGCCAGTTTGCTGCGCAGCGCAAAAGGCACCGGCCGGTCGGGTTTGATCCAAAGGGTGAGTGGCGTGTGCAGCGGAATATCGGCTCGCCCCACCCGGAAAGCCGGCGAAAGGGCCCTGGTCCTCGCTGTCTGCGCCACTGTTTCGCACACGCCGTCGTAGAGTGCTGCGCTGCCCGCCTGCAATCGCAGGTTGGGCGACTGGTATTGCAGCGATGTGTTGGGCAGCCAGGCCGGATTGCAGGGAGGGGTCGATTTTCCGGAATTTTTCACCCAGAAAGCATACCGGCTTTCGCTTCCGGCAGCATCTTGCCAGGAACCGGTAACAGCCGCCGGCTGCGCCTCCTGTAAGGAAATCACACCGTCTGCCGTTGTCTCATAAATGCGGGTCAGCCCGTTGCCCGGCAGCCGGAACAGCAGCTGCACCCAGGGGCCGCCTTTTTGTTTCACGCTGTAATCGGCATAGGCATGCAAGTAGCGCGTTTCATCGTAGCCAATGTCGTCGAGGGTGATGTTGCAAATGGGCGCATCGTTGACTGAAAGGGAGGTGTGAAGCGGGGCCAGGGTGTTTTCGGAGCCGTCGGCATAATCGTCGCCGTCGATGCCAATGCCAATGCGACTGGCAGCCATGCGGATCGTGTCGCTGCCCACCGGCCGGTAGGTATCCCCTCTTTTCTGCAACGGAATTTTGAGGGGTGGCGATTGATAGATGCTGTTGTCGAGATTATAGAGATACAGGTTTCGGAGCAGTGGCGGGCGGGCATCGGCGGCGGTGAGTCCAAAGAGCTGCGGGTTAAGCGGTCGCTCGGTTTCGGTGTTGCGGATCTCGAAGTGAAGGTGCGGCGCGGTGGAGCTGCCGGTATTACCGCTCCAGGCAATCTGCTGTCCTTTGGAAACCGGAAAAACGCCGGGCGAAAGCACCGTGTCGAGTTCCCAGGCCTCGGCGCGGTATTGCGCGTTGCGCACCAGGTCCTGAAGCGGTTTTGCAAAGTCGTTCAGGTGGGCATAAACGGTGGTGTAGCCTTCGGGGTGCGTTACATACAGGCAATGGCCAAATCCGCCCGGCTTCAGACTGATGCGCGAAACATAACCGGCCGCCGCGGCGTGAACCGGCAGGTTTTCGATCCCGTTGGTTTTAATATCGATACCGGAGTGAAAGTGATTGGGCCGGCATTCGCCGAAATTGCCCGCCAGCCGGATTGGAATGGAGAGTGGGTTGCGGAACAGATTTTGCGGATATTGGGCGCGCGCCGGCACCGCCAGCGCCGCGCAACAGAAAAGGAAAAAAAGCCGACCGGGTTTCATAACTGCAAAGGTGCACCCCTGCTTTTTCAATTCCGGACCCGACTTAACAGCTTGGCTTGGAAAGCGGCCCTACTTTTGCGCGCGTATGTTCCGGAAATTAAGACAAAAATGGGGCGTAGGACCCGTGCGGCTGGCGCTGATCCTGTGCACCTTCGCTATTGGCGGTTCGCTCTGCGGCCGGCTGGGCAGCGTTTTTCTGGACAAGCTGGGCATAGAGAGCCTGTGGATTTACATTCCGCTGTATCTGGTGCTGGTGACCCTGCTGTGGCCTTTGTGTGTCCTGTTGGTCAGCATCCCGTTTGGTCAGTGGCGTTTCTTTACGACCTACCTGCGGCAGATGGGCAGCCGGATTGCGCGCCGGAAATCGCGCAGCACGCGGACGCGCCACCTGCACCATCAGCGCCGGCAGCAGCCGCAGGAGTAAAAGCAAATACTAATTAGTTGTCATTACCTTCGCAGGCCCGCCGGGTCTGCCGGCATTATCAACCCTCTGAAGCCCCTCACAGCCGGCTCCTTGCTACCTGATGAAAGCAGTTTTTGACCACTTCCTCGCTCCGGAACCGGAAATGGAGTTCATGCCCATTGTGCCGCTCGGCGAAGAAGAATTAAAAGAAGAAGAAAAAGGCTCGCTGCCGGAACTGGTGCCGATTATTGCCCTGCGCAACACGGTGCTGTATCCCAACGTAGTCTTGCCCATTACCGTTTCGCGCGAAAAAAGCCTTCAGGCTATCGCCGAGTCCGACAAAACCGGAAAATGGATTGGCGTGGTGGCCCAGAAAGACGCCACTGCCGAAGACCCGACGCCGGACGACCTCTACAAAGTCGGCACGCTGGCCAAGGTGGTCAAGCAAATTAAAATGCCGGACGGCAACACCACCATTTTTATCATGGGCCGTCTGCGCTTCGAGTACGACGAACTAACGCAAACCGACCCTTTCTTCTCGGCTGCGGTTCGCTATCTGAACGACGAATACCCAACTGCCGATACCGAGTTCACCGCTTTGGTAGGCAGTATCAAAGACCACGCCGAGCGCATCCTGCAATTGTCGCCCAACATGCCGGGCGAGGCGGCCATTGTGCTGAAGAATATCGAGCAGCCGTCTTTCCTGCTGCATTTTATTGCCGCTCACCTCAACGCGCCCTTGGTTTCCAAACAAGCTTTGCTGGAAGAAAACGACGTGCGGGTTCGTGCCGAATCCCTGCTGGGCCTGCTGCAATCAGACCTGCAAATGGCGGAGCTGAAAGCCGAAATCGCCAACAAAACGCGCGGTGAAATCGATAAGCAGCAACGGGAATATTTCCTCCAGCAACAGCTCAAAAGCATCCGGGAAGAACTGGGCGGTGAACCCAACGAGCGTGAAATCCGCGATCTAAAGGCCCGGGCCGAGAAAATAGAGTGGAGCGAGGCAGCGGCAGAGCTGTTTCAGAAAAATATTGAAAAGCTGGAGCGGATGCACCCCTCCACGCCCGACTACTCGGTGGTGTATAACCACCTCGACCTGATGCTCGACCTGCCGTGGAGCACCTACACGAAAGACCGCTACGACCTGCGCAAGGCCGATGCGATCCTCGATGCCGACCACTACGGCATGGACAAAATCAAAGACCGGATTCTGGAGTACATCGCGGTGCTGAAGCTCAAAGGCGACCTCAAATCACCCATTCTGTGCTTTGTAGGCCCGCCGGGGATTGGTAAAACCTCGCTCGGCCGCTCCATTGCCTCGGCGATCGACCGGAAATACGTGCGTCTGTCCCTCGGTGGATTGCACGACGAAAGCGAGCTGCGCGGCCACCGCAAAACCTATATCGGGGCCATGCCGGGCCGCATCATTCAGCAACTCCGGAAAGTGAAAACGGCCAACCCGGTTTTTATCCTCGACGAGATTGATAAAATCGGAAAAGACTTTCGCGGCGATCCCTCATCGGCTTTGTTGGAAATCCTCGATCCGGAGCAAAACAGCACGTTTTACGACAACTATCTCGAGCTGGAATTTGACCTGTCCAAGGTGATGTTTATCGCCACGGCCAACACGCTCGCCGATATTCAGCCTGCCCTGCGCGACCGGTTGGAGATTATCCAGCTCACGGGTTACAGTCTGGAAGAAAAAGTGCAGATTGCCCGCCGCCACCTGATTCCAAAGCAAAAAGAACTGCACGGACTGGAGAAAATTGCCCTCAAGTTTCCGGAAAAAATCATTCAGCGGATCATTCAGGAATATACCCGCGAAAGCGGCGTGCGCGAGCTGGACCGGCTGATGGCGGCTATGATGCGTGCCATTGCCCGCAAAGTGGCGATGGAAGAAGAAGTGCCCGCCACCGTGGACCTGGAAATGGTGCAGAAAGCACTTGGAAGTCCCAAATACACCAACGAGCTGTACACCAAAAACAACCCGGCAGGCGTGGCCGTAGGGCTGGCCTGGACGGCGGTGGGCGGCGAAATCTTATTTGTGGAAACCAGCCTGAGCAAAGGCAAAGGCGGGCTGACGCTGACCGGCAATCTCGGCAATGTGATGAAGGAAAGCGCTTCCACGGCGCTGTCGTACCTGCGCGCCCATGCCGGCGAATGGGGCATTACCACCACGGCTCTGGACGAACAGCAGATTCACATCCATGTGCCGGAAGGGGCGGTGCCCAAAGACGGACCAAGTGCGGGCATTACCATGCTCACGGCGCTGACTTCGGCATTCACAGGCCGGAAAGCAAAGCCGTATATGGCGATGACCGGCGAGATTACCCTGCGCGGACTGGTGCTGCCGGTGGGTGGGATTAAAGAAAAAATCCTGGCGGCCAAGCGCGCCGGAATTAAAGAAATTGTGCTTTCCAGCCAAAACGAAAAAGACGTGGCCGAGATTGACGCGATGTATGTAAAGGGCCTGAAGTTTCACTTCGTCACGCGCATGGACGAGGCACTGCGGGTGACCTTGGGCAAGTAAGAGTACACCGCTTTTCGGACCGGATTTCCGGAAAATACAAGACCCGTCAGGTTTCAAAAACCTGACGGGTCTTTTGCGTAAGGGAGGCTTTCAGTTTTACAATCATCCGTGTTTGCGCGACGCTCCGGAAAAAAGTCCTGCCCCTACCTTCGGAAAATGATTCGTTTCCGGAATTTGTTCAGCCTGCTGCAGGGCGAAGAAGACAAAGCCGTTGTGCTGCAAAACGTCAAGGCAAATGTCGGGTTTAAAGGACCTACCCTCTGGATCCTGGCCTGCGCCATCCTGATTGCCTCCGTCGGGTTAAATGTCAATTCCACCGCTGTAGTGATTGGTGCGATGTTGATTTCGCCCCTTATGGGTCCGATTGTCGGGGCCGGCTTTGCCCTTGGCATGTCGGATTTCAAATTGCTGCGCCGCTCGCTCACCAACCTGCTGATTGTAACGGTGGTAAGCCTGCTGACTTCCTCGCTGTATTTCTACCTGACGCCTTTTAAAGAAGCCCAGTCGGAGTTGCTGGCCCGTACTTCGCCCAATATTTATGATGTCCTGATTGCGTTTTTCGGCGGACTGGTAGGTGTGGTGGCCCTGACGCGGGTGGATAAAGGCAACCCCATTCCGGGCGTGGCGATTGCAACGGCGCTGATGCCGCCGCTGTGCACCGCCGGCTACGGGCTGGCCACCGGACAATGGAAGTTCTTTGGCGGTGCCCTGTTTCTGTACCTGATTAATTGCACCTTTATCTGTGTTGGAACGGTGATTATCGTGCGGTTTCTGCGCTATCCGGAAGTAGAAATTACCGACGAGAAAAAAGCCCGGCGCGTCCGGTTTATTACGGCAGCCCTAACGGTAGGACTGATTGTCCCAAGCCTTTATTTCGCCTACAAATTCGTGCAGGAACAAAAGTTTCAAAAGCAAGTATCGCTTTTCATCAAAGACGCTTTCGAGCAGAAAAACAATACCCTCATTTTTCAGCGCACCAACGCCAAAAGCCGCCCCCGGACCATTGAACTGGCGTTTCTGCTGCGCCGCTTTACCCGCCCCGAGATCGACAGCCTCAACGCCCGACTGCCGCAATACGGTCTGACAAACACCCGGCTGGTTATCCGGCAGGACACCAGCTTTTTAAATTCGGCTACGATGCAGAAGGAATCCGAAAACGAAGCGCTGACCCGGAATAACCAAGCCGTCATCAGCCTGCAACAGGAGTTAAAGAAATACACTTTCGAGAAAGCGGATTTATTTCCGGAAATCGCGGCGCTTTTCCCCAAAATTCAATCCTTCAATCTGGCCAAATACCAGATTCCAATAACTCCCGACAGCACCCTGACGCTGCCCGTGGCGCTCTACGAAGCCGACACCGATCTGACCCGTCCCGACCGGCAGCGCCTCTATCAGTTTCTCAAAGCCCGCCTGCCTGCCGATACGCTGGAGCTGTATCGCCGCATTGCCATGCCCTAAATCACACGCCCGATGCAACTTTATCACTACCTCGTTCTGCTCCTCCTGCTGTCGGCGGCTTTTGCCTATATCAACCAGCGGTTCATCCGGCTGCCTTTTGTGATCGGGCTTTTTCTGCTGGCCACCGGCCTGTCGGTGGGCATCGTGGCGCTCCGGCCTTTCATTCCGTTTGAACACCGCTCTATTGAAGACCTGATGCAGCACCTGGATGTGAGTCATCTGATTACGGACGTGATGCTTGCGTTTCTGCTTTTTGCCGGCGGGCTGCACACCAATTGGTCGCGCCTGCGGCCCAACCTGCGGCCGGTGCTTTCCCTGGCCGTGCTCGGAACGCTGCTTTCTACCTTTATTATCGGCGGGCTACTGTACTATGTCAGCGCGTGGATTGACCTGCCCCTGCCGCTGCACTACTGTTTTATTTTCGGGGCGCTGATCTCCCCCACCGACCCGATTGCCGTGCTGGGCATTCTCAAAAAAGCCAAAGTTCCGGCCCATCTGGAAAACACTATTGTCGGCGAGTCGCTTTTCAACGACGGCATCGGCATTGTGCTTTTCATTGCTTTCACACGCATGATAGACAGCAGTGGCGAAGGCCATTCCGGAACCATCGCCGCTTTATTTCTTCAGGAAGTCGGCGGCGGCATCGCCATTGGTTTTGCACTCGGCTATGTGCTTCATCGCCTCCTGCGCAGCGTAGACCACTACCAAACCGAAATCCTGCTCACCCTCGCTTTCGTGTCGGGTGGCTACTGGCTGTGTTCGGAACTGCATTTTTCCGGCCCGCTCGCCATGGTGATCATGGGCCTGCTCATGGGCAACTTCCGGCCCGAAAAAGCCATGACCGATACTACCCGGCAATACGTTCACAAGTTCTGGGAACTGATAGATGTCATCCTCAACGCCCTGCTTTTTATCCTCATCGCCCTGGTTATGGTCGTCGTAGAACTGCGGCCGTCTTACCTGCTGCTGGGCCTGCTTTCCATTGGGCTCATTCTCGGTTCGCGCATCCTGATTGTAGGTTTTATGCGGCGCTTTGCCCGGCGGTTTCTGGCCCTGTCGCGGGCCGAAGGCAAGGTGGTTGTCTGGGGCGGATTACGCGGCGGGCTCAGCGTTGCGCTGGTGCTGTCGCTGCCGGAGTCGGAGTATAAAGCAGTGCTTTCGGTGGTCACCTACGTGGTGGTCGTTTTCAGCATTCTGGTGCAGGGGCTCACCGTTGGGCGCTTTGCCAACCGGGTGTTGCAAAGTGAGATGTAATTCTATCGGGCTTCCGAGACATTCTGTGCGCATCTCCTGCAAAAGCGTCCGTTCGGCGAAAGCTGTGCTTTCGTCGGATTATCCAGCAGGTTATGCCTGCAATGAAAACGCAGGTGCAACCTGCGCTATAGAAAGACGTAGGCGCAGCCTACGCCGAACGCGGGTTATGTTTTCTCCTGTAAAGGCTTTGGGCGTGCCCCTTTGCCCCTCCTTACGTAGGGGGAAAGGGGCGGGCTTTCGGCTCTGCTGTCACCCTGAGCTTGTCGAAGGGTCTATCCCTCACGGGTAGATTGCCTTCCGGAAAATTCGGGGAAAAACCTATAAGGTTTCAAAAACCTTATAGGTTTAAAGCTATTCTGCCGAATGGTGCCGCCGCGCGCCGTCCTACCTTCGCGCTACTATGGCGAAAGTTGCGATTAACATAGCGACCGGCTCCCTGCAACAAGAGGAAGCGATTGTAGGCATTGACCTCGGTACCACCAACTCCCTGGTGGCCGTGGTGCGCGAAGAAGACGGTACCCGAAAACCGGTGGCCCTGCGCGAAACCGACGGCTTTACCCTCGTGCCTTCTATCGTAAACCTCGGTGAAGACGGCGCGGTTCACATCGGCAATGAAGCCAAAGAACGACTGCTCACCGCGCCGGAACGCACTATTTACAGTGTGAAGCGCCTGATGGGCCGCAGCTACAACGATGTGCGCACCGAAGCGGGTGAACTGGCCTACCAAATCCTCGACGACGAAACCGAAGCCCTCGTGCGGGTGCGCATCGGCGACCGGTTTTACACCCCCATTGAGCTGTCTGCCTTTATCCTCGCCGAGCTGAAAAGCCGCGCCGAACACCTGCTCAAAACGCCGGTGACCAAAGCGGTGATTACCGTTCCGGCCTACTTCAACGACGCCCAGCGCCAGGCCACCCGCGACGCCGGAAAAATCGCCGGTCTGGATGTGCTCCGCATTGTGAACGAGCCCACCGCCGCAGCTCTGGCTTACGGCCTGGGAACGAGCAGCAGCGAAGCGGAGAAAATCGTGGCCGTCTATGACCTCGGCGGCGGCACGTTTGATATTTCCATTCTGCGCATCGTCGGCGGCATTTTTGAAGTTCTTTCCACCCACGGCGACACCCACCTCGGCGGCGACGATTTTGACCGCGCACTGGTAGAAGCCATTTCCGGAAAATCAGGGGTTATTTCCCCAAATGCAAGCGACCGCGGACGGATGCGCCTCCTCGCCGAAGAAGCCAAAAAAGCGCTGTCTGATTCCGACAGTTGGACGGGGGAATTTTCCGGAAAATCCGTCACCATTTCCAAAGAAGAATTTGAAACTGCAATAGCGCCGCTGATAGCAAAAACCATGGCTTCCTGCCGCGCCGCCATTGCCGATTCCGGTATTGCCGTGGGCGACATCAGCGCAGTGGTGCTGGTGGGCGGCTCTACCCGCGTGCCGCTCGTAAAGGCCGAAGTAGAAAAAACCTTTGGCCGCAAGCCTTTTGACGAGCTGAACCCGGACGAAGTCGTTGCCCTCGGCGCCGCCGTGCAGGCCGATATCCTTGCCGGAAAAACCACCGACCTGTTGCTCCTGGACGTAACGCCACTGAGCCTCGGCATTGAAACCATGGGTGGACTGATGGACGTGCTGATGCCGCGCAACTCCAAGATTCCGTCGCGCGCCGGCCGGCAATACACTACCCAGAAAGACGGACAAGGCAGCATGCGCATCTCCGTTTTTCAGGGCGAGCGCGACCTGGTGGCCGATAACCGCAAGCTGGCCGAATTCAACCTCACCGGTATTCCCGCCATGCCCGCCGGACTGGCCAAAGTGGAAGTGACTTTCCTGCTGGACGCCGACGGCATCCTGAAAGTATCGGCGAAAGAACTGCGCAGCGGCGTGGCCCAAAGCATTGACGTGAAACCACAATACGGCCTCACCGACGAAGAAGTAGAAAGCATGCTGATGGCTTCGCTCACCCACGCGAAAGAAGATATGCAGATGCGCGCGCTGGTGGAAGCCCGCACCGAGGCAGCGCAAATGGTGGACCTCACCGAAAATTTTCTCCGTAAAAACGAAGCGCTGCTTTCCGGGGAAGAAAAAAGCCTTACCGAAGCCCAGATCGCCACACTGCGGGAAGCGATTTCCGGAAACGACAAGAACGCCATTCAGGCCGCCAGCGAACGCCTCAACGACCTTACCCGTCCGTTTGCCGAGCGCGTGATGGATGCCGCGTTGAAGGAGGCGATGCGGGGGAAGAAGATTTTGTAATCTTCTACTGGCTACAACTGGATTTTCTCCCGGACGACGATATGGCCTTGTTCGTTGTATAAAACGCCTATATACAGGCCTGGCGGCAGGTTTTGCGGGATATTCAGGCGTGTGTTTCCGGAAATAGCCTGCTTCAAAACGACGCGGCCGGCCAGGTCCAGCAGGGCAAAAGCTCCTTTTTGGGAAAACTGAATCTGGATGACTTTTTGAAGGCCGTCGAAGGTTATCCAGGGCGTTTGGGTGTCTTTTACAGCTGTCACACCTGCCGGTTCGACGATTACTTCTTTTTGGAGGCGCACCGGGCAACCGATCCGATCCTTCATAAACAGTTCATACGTCTTTGAAACCGGTGAGAAGCAGCGCGTATCGGGTACGGTAGAATCTGTCAGGTAGTCAGCCGGTCGCCAGCGATATTCCTGAAAAGGCAAAAAATTGCTGATACAGATGCCCATAGTGATGGCCAGATCTATCGTATCATTCGGGTTTTTGATAGCGGGTCGTTCTTCCGCCGCTGTGCAAATGATTTGCTGGAAATAAACCCAAATGGTGTCCTGTGCAGTAGCTCCCGCAGCATCGGCTACTGTCAGCACCGCTTGCATAGAGTCGATACTACCTTGATGTTGTTTGAATTTCGGGTTAGGAGCCTGGTAGTTATCTAACCAATTGCCCGCCCAAGGGGTGACGAGCTGGCCCCTAAAATCTCTATAGGAAAGGCTCCATTCATAAGTATAAGGACCTGCACCGCCTGCCGCAGTCGGATTGCCTCCCAAAACCGGCGTATCGGTATTTGGAGTGAGCCAACTGTCGCACCAGGCTTTATCCGGTCCGGCGTTGGCTGAAAGCGGTTGGCTTTGGGCGTTTGCAAAGGACAAGAGCCCCATTAGCAAAGAAAGTAGAAAACAACGCATCAGGAAGTGTGACTTGAAATAGATGACAACTGAATAAAATGACTTCCGGACGAAACAAGACTTACTGTTTCTATAAATATTCCCAACCAAATATAAGTTACTTTTTTTGTTTCATGACCTTTCCGGAAAAAAGACATCTGCCCGAAAAAAGAAGAAACGCGCGGTCAGGCATCTCTCTTGATACCTTCTACTTGATACTTTCTACTTGATACTTTCTACTTGATACCTTTCCCTTCGATCATTTCAGCCAGGTCGGTTTCAATGCTTTTCTGCGGCGCTTCCACGATGCGACCTATTTCTTTATTGTTTTGAAATAAAATAATCGTCGGCACCCGGTCTACCCGGTACATCTTGTCTTCCACATCACGGCCTTTTTTGGCGCGGTCCAGGCCATAAAGGGTTACTTTTTCCAAAGGCATTTTCGCTTCCTGCAATACTTTATAAAGACGTGGCAGCTCCAGGTGTGAATCCGGACACCAGGAACCGAAAAGCACTACCAATTCGTAGTTGGGCAGTTCTTTTTTCAGGATGCTCATGGCATGGCCGTCTGTCCGGTAGCGCGCGGTGTCTTTCATCCAGGTATAATCCGGCTGTGCCAGCACGTCTGTGAAACGACACTGACCTTTCAAAATCATTTCTTTGGATTGATCGTCTTTTTGAAGAACAAAAGTCTGGGCAGAGCTCATAAGCGGAAGAAGGAAAAGGGCTGCGAAAAGTAAATTTTTCATAAAAGGAAATGTACGGCAAAAATGATGCACACAGCGGTGCGGCGCGTGCTGCAACCCAACGATTGAAAGAGAATCCTACAATCTGCTCTGCCGGCGGCGGCGGATACAGCTCCCCTTGTTTCCGGAAATTTCTCCTTATTGAAGGGCTTTGCATTTGCTTTATCGGCCCGGCCATAAGGCTTTATTTTCTTAAAATAATCTCAACCCGCCGGTTGCGATAGCGGTCTTCCTCACTTTCGTTGGGCGCGACCGGATATTGCTCGCCCCAGCCCTGCACGATGATTTTTTCGGCCGGAAATCCTTCCCGGATCAAGGCATCGGCCACCAGCCGGGCGCGCAGCTGCGAGATTTCCTCATTAATCATCGGCGTTCCGGAATTGTCCGTAAAGCTGTTCACCAAAAGCACTGCACCTTGGGTGAGCCAGCCGGGCTGCAAGTCGCTCAGTGCCGCGCGCAAAGTGTCATTAATCGCTACTTCATTTTTCCGGAAAGAAAAGCGCAGCAGCAGGCTGTCGCGCCTCGGTGCCACATAGCTGTCGGGCAGCAGGGCAAGCCGGACAGGTTCCGGTAAGGCGGTATCGGTTGCCGTCCAGAAAAAGCGGTCGCTGCGGTCGCTATAACCGGTTTGCTGCGCTTCGAGCAGATAAGGCCGGTCGGCTTCCAGAAAAGCCACAAACGAGCCATCGCCCCGGTTCGACCGGAAGCCGCCCACCTCTACCCCACTTGCTGCGTCGATCAGGCGCACCCAGGCGTTGGCCAGTTCTGCTCCGGAAAGTGAGTCCAACACCTGGCCGCGCAGTGGGCGAACCGCCGCCGGTCGTAGCGACTGGGGCAGTTCGCACCGCCAGATGTCGGTATTACCAGGTGGGCCCTCCCGGTCAGTCGCAAAATACAGGGTGTCGCCTGCCAGTCCTACAAACGGGCTGATGTCGTCGTGGGGTGAATTAATGGGCCGGCCCAGGTTGCGCACCTGCGAAAGCTGATTGCCGCTGCGGGTGGCGCAATACAGATCATAGCCGCCAAAAGACCGGGCTTGACCGTCTGAGGCAAAAAACAAAGATTTACCATCTGCTGCCAGGAAAGGCGAAATTTCATTTCCGGCGGTGTTGACAGCAGGTCCGGCATTGACGGGTTGCTGCCAGCGCCCATTGTCAAAACGGCTCAGCCAGATATCCAGTCCGCCAAAACCGCCGGGCCGGTCCGAGACAAAGAAAAGTGTCTTATTATCGGCACTTAGCGTCGGCATGCCTTCATAGGCAGGCGTGTTGATTGTGGCTCCAAAAGGCTGTGGCACCGTCCAGGCCGTGTCGCCCGGGGTGGCCGAATACGACATATACAGGTCGCCGCCGCCGCCTTCCCAGCCGTTTTCACTTTGCAGGTCTTCGCGCCCAAAAAAGATATAATGTCCGTCTGCCGAAAGGCTTTGCGCCCGCTCCTGCCGCGACGAGTTGAGCGGAAACGGCAGGGCTTTTCCTGCAAACCAGCCGCCGCAGCTGTCGGGCAGCGCCCGCATCAGGTCGTCGTCGATGTGTTGCGTACGCCGGGTAAAGTACAGCGCTTGCTGATCGACCGAAAACTGCGGGAAACTTTCCGGAAAAACAGTGTTGATACGCGGGCCTATCGAATGGGGGGTCACGGCCTCAACGGGCTGCTCGGCGGCCCAATGGGTAGCAGCAGAAAGCCATTTGCCCTCGGCAGACAAAACCGGAAAACGCGCCAGCTGTTGCGCGGCTTTGCCATACTGGCCGGCGCGGAACAAAGCACGGGCGAGGGGAAGCGAAAAGTTCTTTGCGCCGTTTCTCGTTTTCGCCGCGCCGGCCATAAAAGCGGTCGCCGCTTCTTCGTAGCGGCCCCGCTGATAGGTCCAACTACCGAGCGTAGCGTAGAAATCGGCCTCGTGCCGGCCTTTGTAGAGGTCTTTTTGCAGCAGCCGGATCGCGGCATCGTGTTGCTTCTGGCTCCAGAGCGTCTGCGCATAATAGAAGCGCCACTGCGCCCTTGCCGGCAGTGCCGACAACAGCCCAAAACTCAACAAAAATATTCCGGAA
>JAEVZP010000068.1 GCA_023392185.1 Bacteroidota bacterium | reverse complement strand
CTGCCTTTTCAAAGCACCCGATGTTTTTAAAGCAGCGATTGCCGTAGCACCGGTCACCAACTGGCGGTTCTATGATAATATCTACACCGAGCGTTTTATGCGCACGCCGGAAGAAAATCCAAAAGGCTATGACGACAACGCGCCGCTGAACATGGCCAAAAACCTCCAGGGAAAGTTCCTCATGATTCACGGCACCGCCGACGACAACGTGCATTTTCAGAACGCCGTGGTGCTCACCGACGAGCTGATTCGCCAAAACAAAGATTTCCAAAGCGAGTATTACCCCAACCGGAATCACGGTATTTACGGCGGCGTTACGCGGCTGCAACTCTACCGCCGGATGACGGATTTCATCCTTCAAAACCTATAGCAGCAAGCCTCTTTTTCCGGAAAAACACCTCGTTTTCCGGAAAATCCAGCCCTTTTCAACAATGCCTCAAACCCGTTCTCTCAAAGCCCGGCGCTCGCTCCTGCGGCAGTGGCTCTCCGACCTCGGGCAGGCACAACCACCGGGCCTGGGCGGGCTGACCCTTAAGGAGGTTGGAAAAGGTTTCTTCCGGCAGCTGGCGGCGGCGCAGCTCAATGTGCGCTCGGCGGCAGTGACGTATAATTTCCTGATGGCCATTCCGCCAACGATGCTGATTTTGTTTTCGTTGGTGCCTTACCTGCCGCTCGACAATGTGCAGGAAACCCTGCTGAGCCTGTTGCCAATCATCTTTACGGATGCGAAGCTGGCTAACAGCGTGCGCTCGGTAGTGGTGGATTTTCTCAACACCCAGCAAGGGTCCATCCTTTCATTTGGTATCGTGTTGTCGGCGTTTTTTGCGTCTAACGGCATGATGGGGCTGATGCGGTCGTTCGATCAGCAAACGCCGGTGTATAAAAAGCGCAGCAGCCTCCGCCGGCGGTGGATTTCGATCAAGCTCACCTTTATGTTGCTGGCCACCATCCTGGTCACCATTGCTGCCTTGCTGATCCAGAACAAATACCTGGCGGATTATATGCTGCGCGTCAAGGGCGGGCCTTTTCTGGTGCATTATGCGTCGCCGATTGCCGTAGCCGTGCTGGTTTTCGTGAGTATTTGTATGATCTACCGCTATGGGTCCTCACTGGTGCGCAAGCCCCGGTTTGTGTCGCCCGGCTCGGTGCTGGCGTCGTTTTTCTGCCTTGTGGCTACGGTTGTTTTCTTCTATCTGGTGAATAATTTTATTCAGTACAACAAGGTTTATGGCTCTATCGGGACGCTCATCGCTTTTATGGTGTGGGTGTATATCAACACCTTTATCATCCTGCTGGGCTTTGAACTGAACGTGAGCATCCTGACGGCTTTGGAGAAGAAGGCTACGCCGCCGGAAGAGGAAAATCCGGTGGTAGAGGAAGGGTAAGTGATTTGTGTTATGTAAACAAGGCTGTTTACAGGCGATTTTTACCCTGAGAAACCACAAAAGTTAGTTTAGAAACCATAACATTATTTGTGTTGGATGACAAATTATGGTTCCCGATCTGTGTCTACATAAACAGCAGATTTACCACTCTTCACAGTGGATACTTCGCCAGCACCGGCTGCGCCAGCGGCGTCCACACGCAGGCTTTCATACCGGCATATTTGAGGGCCGCATTGGTCCAGGTATTGCAGGTTTTAAAAGCGTTGTAGGAACCTTTGGCTTCGTAGAAAGCATCGTCCGGACCATAGTTGGCATCGGTTTGAATCCACTGTGGCCACCCGGCGGCGTCCAGGTCCAGCGAAGTCATAATGCGTTCAATCAGAAGCCGGTACTGGTCTTCGCTGGCATACAGAAAACGGCATTTTTCACCCGGAACCGGCGCTTTCATATACGTGGCATGGATGGCGGCGCTGCTCAATCCGGTAGCCGCTTTGAAAGCCGTAGAAAACTTCAAATCGGCCCAGGTCGGCGTGTTGAGGTAAAAACCTTTATCGCCCCAGCCAATACCAATCCACTCGAGCGAAGTGTTGTTGCCGGTTGTGTTTTCATACGGAAAAACGGTTGTCCAGTCCTGCACCGGCGTGCGCACCGGAAACACCAGATCCAGGTGCACGCCGTTGGAAAGCAGGTACATCGGAATGCCTTTTTCGGCAACCTCTTTTTTGTGAACCGTAGCCGCCGACAGATAGGTTGCAGCAATGGTATAGACGGCCAGAAACAAAAACAGACCTAAAAGTATTTTTCCAACCACGTTTAAAACAGACTTCATAAGAGGCCGAAGTTATTCCGCAGGAACAATTTCGATGTCGCCCATAAATGTTGTGTCATGCAGACCGGGCGTCGGGCCTCCATCAAATACCGGCTCGCCCAGCAAAACCGGTTCGTCCGGCTCTGTTGGAGGAACAGCGATTCTTCTGGGCATTATCGCTGGTAGCCCGGTATCCGGAGGCAGGCAGATTTCCGGAAGGTCGGTAGATGCGGTTCCGGGAAATGGAGAACGTGGCGCCGCACTGTCTGTGGTAGTGAGAGCCGTCCGGGCTCCGGGCGGAGGGGGTGCATCGGTGGCGCAGCCTGTGGCCAACAGCATTACCAGCGCCAGGGTCGCTGCGGGAATGGTCTTTCCGGAACGCACCAGCTTCTGAGCCGTTTGCTCTACTTCCCCCGCCGTAAAATGCTGCTGAGAAGCCAGCATCCGCACGCAGGGCGATTGCGTGCTGCACAACAGAAAAGCCAACAATTCTTCTTTGGGCTTATCGGTAAAATCATGTACACTTTTGGCGCAGTTGCTGCAATAGCGGCCCGAGGCGTCGGGTGTCATGCCCGCCCAGTTTTCCGGACAAGGGCTTTTGATTTCCAGTTTCATACCATTCACACCGGCGCGCTTTTAATTGTTGGCGGCCTGTCAGTAAGAGCCTTATTTCCGGAAATTTCCATAAAAAAAATCCTTTTCCGGAAAATCTACCACTCCCAAAGGCCCAGTTTACCCTTCGCCGGAATGGGCTCCTCGAAAGGAACGGCGTTTTTCAAAACAAAGCCGTAGCGGCCTGCCGAAAAATCGCCAAAGGCCTTTTCTTCCAGCGTAATATTTCTTAAAAAATCATCATCGCCTCCTTCAAAACGAATGACTTCTTCCAGCCTCACTTCGCCGATAATGGCACCAAAAGGCAGGACTGAGAAATCCGGAATACGCCGGCTGATTTCCGGAAACCGGGCAAATGGTTTTCCGCTTTTCCCAAGGCTCGCATGAATCAGCAAGGGCCCGCGATACGCCGTCGTCCAGCTGCGTGTTTCAATCTTTTTAAAGCCTGAAACCACCAGCGATGCCCAGGGTTGCAGCAGAGAAAGTACTTTCATATTGGACAGCCCTTCGGGCATCAGAGCCTTCGGTGTTCGAAGGACGTCGTTTTAAAACCGTAAATTTCCGGAAAATCAGGTCCCGGCGTTGCTTTTCCAATCCCGAAACAGAACAGTTATTTGTCTTGCGCCTTTTCCAGCGGATACTTATCCAGCACGGCGCGGGCCAGCGGCGTCCAGATGCAGGCCCGCATGCCGGCATACCGGAGACCGCTGTTCACCCAGGTATTGCAGGTGTTGAAGATGCTGTAGGTGCCTTTGGCTTCATAAAACCATTCCCTGTGTTGCTCCGGAAATGAGGTCTCAATGGGCTGTGCCCGACCATCAGGGCTGCGAACCACTGCTGCCATCACATACCGGCATAACCGTTCATACTGTGGGGCCGATGCATACAAAAAACGGCAGGTATCGTGCACAACCGGCGCAACGCGGTAATCCACCCGAAGCACCGCACCGCTGAGGCCTGTAGCTGCCCGCAGCGTTGTGACCGGATCCGGAAAGCCCGAAGCCGCCGCAGGTTGGAGATAAAATCCTTTTTCGCCCCAGCCAATGGCCACCCAGGCGGGCCCTGCCTCCGTACCCTCGTTGCCGGGAACCGGAAACACCTGTGTCCAGTCCTGAAGGCGGCTGCGTGCGGGCACCAACAGATCGAGGTGACCGCCATCGGAGCGCAGATACATGGGCACGCCGCCGCCGTGCGCCAGTGGCTGCCGGTTGACGGGCACCGCACTCAGGTCGAGGGCCGCACCGGCATACAGCAGCATAAAACCCAGTCCGCACAACCCACTCCGGACGACTATTTTTCGTAACAACGGCTTCATCGGAATACAAATTTAACCCGATTGAGCCCGTCCGCACCGGTACCTATTCCGTTACCTTATCGGCGGTGCGCTTCCAGCTGTAGTCGGGGCCTTTCACCAGCTCGTCCAGCTGGCGGGCCAGCCCGGAGAGCACCTGAGGACCAAAATGAGCGTTCTGGATGTACTTGGTTTTGCCGTTGGAAAAAGAAACGGCGTAATCAATCGACGGCAGATCGCTGATCACGCGCTCATAGCTTTCCTGCATGGTGTCTATTCGGGCTTTGGTAAATGCCTCCAGCAATTCGTTGACACTTTTTAGGTCGAATTTCTTTTCAAAAACGCCTTCCTTCTCCACAAACCGTCGCCCGCTGTAGCGCACCAGTCCGGTGTTTTGCATTTCAATACTGTAGATCGGGCATTTGCCAAAGCACGCCCCACGACTCATCGTCACGGCCGTCACCTGTGGCGCAGCAGCAGCAGGTACAGGCTTTTTGGGTGTTTTAGGCGCTTTGGGGGCGGACGGCGCAACCGCTGTTTTTTGCGGCGTCTTGCAGCCTGGAGCAGTCGCTCCAAGGCTCAACAGAAAAGCAAAAAGAAGCGGGCGGGTATAAAATATCATCCGGAAGTATTTATTTTGGTGTGAAGGTAATATGGAGAACGGCAATCGATTTATGGACACGCAGCAACTCTATGAAGTGGCGCTTACGTTTATTCCGCAAATAGGAGACAAGAACGCACGCGCCTTGTTTAATTACTTCGGATCTGCAAAAGCCGTTTTCGAAGCCCCCCGGCCCGAGTTGCTGGCCATAGACGGCCTGGGCCCGGCGCGGGTGAAAAGCCTGCTCGAAAGCCGGACAGACGGCGCGCTGCTCCGGCGCGCTGAGGCAGAGCTCCTTTTTGCGGAAAAAAACGGCATCCGGATCTTGCCGCAGCACGACAGCGACTATCCGGCACGCCTGCGCGCCTGCGACGATGCGCCCTTTTTGCTGTATGCCAAAGGGGAAACCAAACTCAATGCCGATCGCCTCGTAGCCGTCATCGGCACCCGCAAACCGTCCGATTATGGGGTGCAGCTAACCGAAGAACTGGTTTCCGGACTCAAAAGCGCCGGGGTAACCGTTGTGAGCGGGCTGGCCTATGGCGTGGACGCTGTGGCGCACCGGCAAAGCGTGGCGCAGGGACTGCCGACAGTAGGCGTGCTGGCACATGGCCTCGACCGGCTGTATCCCGATAAAAACGCGGCGCTGGCGCGGGAAATGCTGCAATCCGGCGGAGCACTCGTCACTGAATTTCCCCACGGCACCGATCTCAATCCGGACTTCTTTCCGGTGCGCAACCGCATTGTGGCGGGCATGAGCGACGTCACCGTTGTGGTGGAAAGCGATACTAAAGGCGGCTCTATGATCACGGCCTACCTCGCGCACGGATACAACCGGGAGGTCGTCGCTTTTCCGGGACGGGTGGGGGATGCGCGGGCAGCCGGGTGCAACCTGCTGATCCGGCGCACGGTCGCGGCGCTCATCACCAGTGCCGAAGACCTGCTCGATACGATGGGCTGGAGCCGGCAGCAAATCGAAAAAGCTGTGCAAAACCGCCTGTTGCTGACTTTTTCAGACGAAGAACAAAAAGTAGTGACCGCGTTGCAGCAAAAAGAAAAAACGCACGCCGATGACCTGATGCTCGGCACCGGCCTGAATGCTTCCCAACTGGCCGCTACGCTCTTGCAACTGGAGATGAATGGCGTGGTACGCAGCCTGCCCGGAAAAAATTACCGGCTGGCATAGTAAAGGCTTCTTAGAACCTATCCTAAAAATAAAGGATTGTAAAAGGATCTGGGTATTTTACGGTTCTTTTGTCTGGGCGGAACAGCCTGTCCCGCTAGAAAGCGGGAGGGTCTTTGCAGAGGGAAACCGACCAGTTCCCGTTCCGGGATGACACCACGAAGTAGCAGCGTAGCTAAAAGATAGGGAACTAAAAAGCCTGACACCGATTTTCTGGACAGGCTCTTAAAAAAAACCTTTTGAGGCTCTTTTTCCGGAAATTTTTTGACTTCTTAAAGCATCGTGATGGCGAGCTGCAAGAGGCCGATTACAAAGCCCAGCACCCCACCGATCAGCTCTACAAAACGTAACTCTTTGCTCATCACGGCAAGCAGCAAAGCCTCCAGCCGGTCGGAGGAGAAGGCGGCCACTTTGTCGGTTACCATCCGCTCAATGTCGATTTTCTCTTCGAGGCTTTCGGCGTATTCAGCAATGATTTTGGGCAGCATCACCTCGATTTCTTCCAGCAGTCCGCTGCGGATCATCGCCGTGACACCTTCGCTCAGAAACATGGCCAGCATCGGGATCTTTTCTTTGATGCGCTCATTGAGAAACCCGTCGATATGGGCTTCAATGCCGGGCATCAGCGCCTTGATGGCAGCCGGGTCGGTCATCTGTCCGGAAATATCTCGGAAGTGCAGCAGTTCGCCGGCTACGGTGCGACCCAGCTGCCGGGCAAACTGTTGTTGCCGTTTGGGGAAAATGCCCTGAAACGTAATACCCAGTACTTTTTTCGGCTGGCGGGGGTGAAACAGCATCTTCACGGCCACCCAGTTGGTAAACCAGCCAATAAAAGCCGAAATAACCGGCAACAGGAAAAGCAGCAGCGTTTTAGTCGTCATTTCAGTTCGCAGAAAAGCGCGCAAAACTAAAGCAAAGAAGTTCGCTTGTCTGAAACCGGCAATTTTCTCTTGCGCTCTTGCTAGCCGCAGGGCGGCTTCTGCACCCGGAGCGTCTCGGTTGCACCGGTGCGTGCCAGCTCCGCCACGTGCAGGGTCAGCCAGGTAGAGAGGTGCAATTCTTCCCAACTTCTGCACACCGCACTTTTATTAAAAACTGAAGCGACGAGCGCCTCATGACCCACGTCTTTCCGGGGAAAGGTAATCGTGTGTTGTCCGTTGGGCGTACTATGTCGTATGCTGCGGAAATCGTCAATCGTTGCTTTATAATCGCCGCATTGCAGCGAAATAATTTCTTCGATGCCGCCGAAGGGCTCATGACGGGCATTGAGGGAAATGCTCACCAAGTCGCCGAGATCGGTTGTCAGGACTAAAATTACATTGTCGTCCACCGGAAGGCGGTCCGTTGCACCGCGCAGTGTCAGGCGCCAGTTTCCGGGTATTTTTCCGCGCACCTGCATCAGGTATACGGCCAGGTCGATCCAGTGGCCCATATTGCCGCAAATTCGTGTGCCTTCTTCCGGATGCCGGTACCAATGGTCTTCGGCCAGCAGGTGGCCGTGCACCACACAATGCATACTCAGCGGCTGCCCGCTGCCCCGGAGCCGGTCGGCCACCTGCCTGATAGCAGCGCTGAAAGGACGGTTGAAACCGGCATGGAAAAGGGCTTTTTTTCCGGAAACGGCCTTGTCCAGAAGGGCAAGTTGCTCGAAGGTCGTTGCCAACGGTTTCTCGCAGAAAACGGTCAGATTGCAGGCCAGCCCTGCGATAGCATAGGCGCTGTGGCTGGCGTGGTTGGAAGCAATGAAAAGGGTTTTTAAAGCCGGATTCCGGAGCAGCGCATCCGGGGCGGAAGCCACCTGCTGAAAGCCATATGCCCGTTGCAGCTTTTGCGCCTGCGACCCCACCGGATCATAGCAATCCAAAAACACACGTCCCCGGCCTTTTTGAATAAAAAAACAAAGCGTTGCGTAAGCTGCTTGTCCACAGCCTACTACCGAAACGGTTTTAGGAAAACCGGAAATGGGGTGGGTTGAGAGCCGGTTGAGGGGCAGGCCCAGGCGGCCGCCCGCTTTGGCGAGCGCGCGCTGCCAGCCATAGTCGCGGGCCGATTGGCGCAGGCGTTTCCAGCTGTGCAGAAAGTTCATGATGCGGCAGTGTTTGGATCGGCCAGGTTGCTCAGTAATTGGTAAAGCCGTTCGGCGCGGGAAATTGTCGGTTGCAACTCCGCCAGTCGGATGAGACCTTGCCGGACCAACTCTTTTTGCAGGGCCGGATTTTCCCTAAGCTGCATCAAAACAGCTTCCAGAGAGCCAGGGTTATTGTCTTCAAAATACAGCGCGGCAGGGCCGCAAATCTCGCGCGCAGACGGGATGTTTGCACAAATCAGCGGCTTTCCGGCAGCCATTGCTTCCAACCAGGTAGCCGAGAAAATCTCTGCCCGGCTGGGACACACAACGCAGTCCGCCTCCCGGTAAGCGTCGGCCAATTGCGATGAAGAAAGTGGTCCGAGGTTTTTGATAGCTGTGATTTCCGGAAAATAGCGCTTGAAATCAGCGTCGGGAAGGGTAGTGTGAAAACAAAAACCGGAAGCAAGTTGCGGATTTTGGAGTAGCGCCCGCAGCAGTGCAAAGTTTTTATGGGGGTAGCCGGCAGCCACAATCAACGCCCGCACTGGCGTTTTGAAAGGCAGATTTGTCCTCCCAAAATTTTTCCGGAAAAAAAAGTAAATTTCATTTGGAACGACCTCAATTCTTTTGGGGCCTATAATCGAAAGAAGCTTTTGCCGGGCGGCAGCGGTTTCTACCCAAATGACGTCGGTATCTTTTTGCATGGATCGAAAAACCAGCCAGCGGCGGATGCGATGCAAAAGGGTTTTTCGCCAATGGGGTTTTATGCCATAGGGTAAAACAGGTTTTTGGGCGAAATACAATCCGTTGGCAAAGCCACAGAGATGCGGCGCGCGGGGTCGCCAGCAGGGTGGGCCGAAAATAGAGAAGACGACCTCCGGACGGAAAGAGCTTTCGGTTTGTCGGGCGATTTTCCGGAAATAACTACCTGCCTGCCAACTGCTTCCGGGACTTTTAGAAACGGCGGTCCAGCATTTGGGAGAAACCCCTTCTGTTTGTAGAAAGCGGGCTATCGGAGGCGAGGCGAGCACATGCAGATCATCCCCTTTTTGCAACCACGCCCGGAGAAGGTCGAGGCCTATAGCCAGGCCACCACCGACAGTCAGGTTGGCTGCATGAATCAGAATGCGCATGGAAAAGAGTGGTGGCAGAGGCTCCAAAAACCTTAAGATAGGGGCGAATTTCCGGAAAAAAGAAGTCGTTTCGCAAATCATAAAGCGATTGGAAAAATGACAGGTTCTTAGTTTTGGCTTTTGAGCGCGTCTGCCGGAATGAAGTTTCTGTTTTTATACGCCGAGGTAACCGGCTATCTGATGGGGTGTCTCCGGGCGCTCCGGGCGCAGCCGCAGGTGTCGGAGATTCGGGTATATCAGAATTTAAAACAGCCCCAAAACGACTTCCGTATCCAGGACGAGCCCGGAATTCAGTTTTGTAGTGCCATTAGTCGATCGGCGTCTGAGTTGTGGGCAGAAATAGCGCATTATCAACCCGATGCCGTATATGTCTCCGGCTGGATGTTCCCTAAATATTACCAGTTGGCCCGAAAGTTGCGCGCGCAGGGTGCCGTTTTAATTTTAGGCAGCGACACGCCCTGGGAAGGCACCTTCCGGCAGCGGTTGGGCGCGCTCAGCAGTCCTTTTTGGCTGGCTTCAGGCTATGATTATATGTGGGTGCCGGGCGATTCGCAGTATCTTTTTGCCCGGCGGCTGGGCTTTGAGCCAAAGCAGATTTATAAAGGCCTGTATAGCGCTGACACTGCGGTATTCTTTCCGGAAGAGAAACCTGTTGAAAAACCAATCCAAACATTGCTTTCTGTTGGAAGCTTTGTGCCCCGAAAAGGCATGCGGGTCCTCGTGGAAGCGTTCCGGAATTTACAGGAAGAAGGGTTGTCAGGGTGGGAGTTGCATCTTGTTGGAGGAGGACCCCGAAAAGATCTTTTAGAAGCCGGTCCCGGGATTCGGGTGACGCCTTTTGTACAACCGGATGCGATTCCGGAAATATTCGCTTCTGCAGCTGTTTTCGCACTTGCCTCACTTCGGGAGCCGTGGGGCGTAGTGGTGCATGAGGCGGCCTGTGCGGGCCTGCCCTTGTTACTTTCCGGAAAAGTAGGCGCCGCCGCCGATCTTTTGGAAGAAGGCAAAAATGGTTTGCTTTTCGATCCGCATTCGCCGGAAGATCTTTCACAAAAAATGGCGCAGCTATTGACGGCTCCGGCTGCGACGTTAGCGCAGATGGGTGCGCACTCCCGGAAATTGGCTCAGAAATTCAGTCCGCAACGCTGGGCGGAAACTTTTCTTCAAATGGCGCAACGCAAACCTGCTCCCTGATGCTTTCTTCCCACCGAACGCCCCGTTATGTTCTTGCCCGGCTGCGGGAGATTTTTTTTCAACAGCGCAATCCGGGAGCGCCGTGGCTGGGACCGCAGGCGGTGCGCACCCTGGAGCAACTGCTGGGCCCGGAACAATCGGGGCTGGAGTGTGGTGCCGGCAGAAGCACGCTTTGGGTAGCCCGGCGGGTGCATTTTCTGGAAAGCTGGGAGGAAGATGGAGATTGGTTTCGCCGCGTCGCCGCCCGGCTTTCGGAAAAAGGGATTTCAAACGTAGCACTGAAAAAAGTTTCTTCTTTACCAGAAGAATATCTCCGAAAAGTTGCGCAAATCCCGCCCGAAAGTCTTCATTTCGCTTTGGTCGATTCCGAAAGTGCACGCGAGGTGCTGGCCCCCGCCTTGCTGTCCAAAATCCGGCCCGGCGGCTTTCTGATGCTGGATAATGCCAATTGGTTTCTGCCTTCAGACTCGTGCGCGCCGCATTCGCGCAGCCGTGCGCAAGGCCCGTTGAATGCGCACTGGGAGGCATTTCTGGATGCCGTTGCCGGGTGGAACGTCATCTGGTCGGGCAGTGGCGTCACAGATACCGCTTTTTATATCAAACCGGGCGCATCGCACCCCTGAATCTGTTTTTAGGACAGCCGTCGAAGTTTGTATTCCCGTGCCGGAGATACCATAATGGGGTATTTCTCCAGGGTTACATCTGAGGCCTCCAGGCCAAAGCTGCGCTCTTCGGAAAGGCTGTGCTTTTTGAGCAGGAAGTATCCCCGCATAATCATCCGTTCCCACAAGGGCAGGGCATTGTCGCGCGAAAGAATTTTCTCAATTACAATAAAACGGAAATCACCGGCCACATTGTTGTTGCGCAGGGATTCGTAGCGGCTCGTTACGTTTACCTCCTTATTCTGCACCATTTCTTCCACCACTTTCCGGAACATACTTTGAATGCGGTGTTCTACCCGGAAGCCCAGCCGGAACTCCACCCGGATAATCTCGTTCGGGATAATGGTGTTCACCGAATACTCCATGGTATACGGATCGTCGAGCACGTGCACGTGTACAAACCAATAGATATCGGCGCGCTTCGGTTTGCGATACAGAATAGAGAAAATGACTTTGTGCTCGATCTCCCGCGGGTTGTCGGCGCTTGTCAGGTACACAAGGTGTGTGGCATATTTCGGGATGGTGCGGTCGTTGCTGACTTCCTGAATAATAGAAACATAATCTTCCAGCCGCACAAATTCCACAAATCGGTTCTTGATTTTCCGGCTTTTAAACCAGGTGTACATCACCCCGAAAAGCAATCCGGCAATCATCATTGTTACATAACCGCCATGGGGAAATTTGATCAGATTGGCGATCAGGAATCCGGTTTCGATCGTTAAGTAGAGGGCCAGATAACCAAGAACGAAAACCCAGCCCGTCCGCCGTGTGAGCAGGTAATTGGCAAACAGGATAGACGTCATGATAAAAGTGGTGATGATCGCCAGGCCATAAGCCGCGTCCATATTGCTGGATTTCCGGAAATACAGCGTTACACCCACGCAACCGATAAACAGAATCAGGTTGATTCCGGGAATAAAGGTTTGGCCGCGCTCTACGGTAGGATAGTTAATCTTCATCCGGGGCCAGAGGTTCAGTTTGATAGCCTCCGAGATAAGGGTAAATGAGCCGGTAATCATGGCTTGCGAGGCGATGATGGCTGCCATGGTTGCCAGCGCTACGCCAAAGGGCAGAAAACCGGTGCTCATCAGCATATAAAACGGGTTGTCGGTAGCAGCGCTCCAGGCCACACCGGGATTGCTGTTGCCCCAGTGGAGCAGGGAGGCACCCTGACCGAGATAGTTGAGCACAATCGCCGTTTTGACAAAAACCCACGAGACCCGTATGTTAGCCCGGCCGGCGTGACCGAGATCAGAGTACAGCGCTTCGGCACCCGTGGTACAAAGGAACACAGCGCCCAGAAGCCAGAATCCACCCGGATACAGCGTCAGGAATCGAATGGCATAATAAGGGTTAAAAGCTTTAAGGATAGAAAGATCGTCGGCCATGTGCATCACGCCGAGCGTGGCCAGCATCAGGAACCAGGCCGTCATGATTGGGCCAAAGGCTTTGCCGATAGAAGCGGTGCCAAACTGCTGCGACAAAAACAATATGGAAATGATACCAATAGCGAGTACCAGAATAGAGTCTTCGTTGATGATATGGCGCAGCTGTGGAATGTTATGCAGGCCTTCCAGGGCCGATACCACCGAGATGGGCGGCGTAATCATCCCGTCGGCGAGGATACAGGCGCCGCCGATCATGGCCGGATAGACCACCCAGCGCCGGTGTCTTCGCACCAGGGCAAAAAGTGAAAAAATACCCCCTTCCCCCCGGTTGTCTGCCTTGAGGGTCAAAACAACATATTTGATGGTGGTTTGCAACGTAAGCGTCCAGATAATGCACGACAAAGAGCCGATGATCAGCTCCGGGGTGATAACCCGGTTGTTGCAAATCGCGTTAAAAACGTAGAGCGGGGAGGTGCCGATATCGCCAAAAACGATACCCAGCGCAATGAGCATACCGGCGGCGGTAGCTTTGTTTACAGGCTTTCCCACAGAGAAGGAGGAGGTATGGTATAAAAAAGGAGGACAAAATTAACGGGCCAATAATCATTCCAACAGCATTTGCGTGGATTATATCTTTTCCTATCAGGGAAGAAAGTTTTTGATATCCAAAAGTCAAGAGCCAAAATCCAAATTCCGGAAATTTCATCCCTCATCCCTCATCCCTCATCCCTCATCCCTCTCAACTCCCAACCCTTTTCGTAATTTCGCAATCTTATGCAAGAAGTGCTGTATCGCCCCGACGCGAAGGTGCATGACGAAGCCCGGCAGGGCGAAGCTTTTGCTCCTTTTGCGAATGATCCCAATGAGTACCGGAAAAAGTTTTACATCGAAAGCTATGGCTGCCAGATGAACTTTTCCGACAGTGAAATTGTGGCCTCGATCCTCCAGGGGGAAGGCTTTGGTGCAACACGCAACGTTGAGGAAGCCGATTTAGTGCTGCTTAACACCTGCTCAATCCGCGAGAAAGCCGAACAAACGGTGCGTAACCGCCTGATGCACTTTAAAGGCACCAAAAAACACCGGCCTGGTATGCTCGTGGGTGTTTTGGGTTGCATGGCCGAGCGTATGAAGGCCAAGCTGCTTGAGGAAGAAAAGCTGGTGGACCTTGTTATTGGTCCGGATGCTTACCGCACACTGCCCGGACTGATTGGGGAAGCCGAAGGCGGCCAAAAAGGCGTCAGCGTGCTCCTGAGCCGCGAAGAAACCTATGCCGATATTTCGCCGGTGCGCCTCGACAGCAATGGCGTTTCTGCGTTTGTATCGATTATGCGGGGCTGCAATAATATGTGTACCTTCTGCGTCGTGCCCTTCACGCGGGGCCGCGAGCGCAGCCGTGATCTGTACTCCATTGTGGCGGAATGCCGCGACTTGTTCGAGAACGGCTATCGGGAGGTCACGCTGCTGGGTCAGAATGTGGACAGCTATCACTGGGAGTCGCCACAGGGAGATCTGAAAGCCGATTTCGCGGTGCTGCTGGAACAGGTTGCACAGATTTCGCCCCTGCTGCGCGTGCGCTTTTCCACTTCGCACCCCAAAGACATTACCGACGACGTGCTCCATACAATGGCGCGCTACGACAATATTTGTAAATACATTCACTTGCCGGTTCAAAGCGGAAACACCCGCATCCTGCAACTGATGAACCGCACCTATACCCGCGAATGGTATCTGAGTAAGGTGCGCCGCATTCGTGAAATCATGCCTGACTGCGCCCTGAGCACCGATGTGATTTCCGGATTTTCTACCGAAACGGAAGAAGAGCACGAAGACACCCTCAGCCTGATGCGCGAAGTGGGCTACGATCTGGCGTATATGTTTGCCTACAGCGAGCGCCCCGGTACGCTGGCTGCCCGCCGTTTTGCCGATGATATTTCAGACGAAGTGAAAAAGCGCCGGTTGGAGGAAATCATCGTCATTCAAAATGAAAGCAGCCGCCAGCGCTATCAGGCGCAGATCGGTAAAACGGTTTCTGTCCTGATTGAAACGACCAGCAAGCGCAGTGCTGCCCACTGGATGGGCCGCAGCGACGATAACAAGCGGGTGGTGTTTCCGAAAACCAATCCCGACTGGAAACCCGGCGATTACGTTTCGGTCCTCATTACCGATGCTACACAGGCAACGCTGCGCGGCGAGCCGGTGTTTTCATGACTTGTCAAGTCTCTCGTACGGAAGCTGTTTGACTTGACAAGTCTCCTGTAATTGTAGGCAAAAGTGTCAGAACCGCTCTTATCCAGGCGGAACACACCGTTGCGCTGCCCGTACCTTCGCCGCCATGTGGTGCACCCTTCTGGCGGTTATAGCGGTTCTGGCCGGTGGGTTACAGCTTTTGTTCTTAGGGCTCGGTGTGCGGGCGCTCCGGAATGTTTTTTCCGGAAATAAGAGTGTCGATACGCCGCCGGTTTCGGTGGTGATCTGTGCGCGCAATGAAGCTCATAATCTCCGGGAACGATTGCCTTGTATTCTGGAGCAGCAGTATCCGCATTTTGAAGTGGTAGTGATTGATGACGGCTCCGGGGACGAAACGATAGCCATACTCGAAGGCTTGCAGAAGCGCTTTTCAAACCTTTTTTTCCGGAAAATCCAGGCGGAAGAAAAGCCTTTTCGAGGCAAGAAGGGTGCCCTACAGGCTGGTGTTGCATTGTCGAAACACGATCTGCTGCTTTTTACCGACGCCGACTGCCTGCCCGCTTCGCCATTCTGGATTCGGGGAATGGTGAGCGCAATGCGTCCCGAAACCGAAATCGTTGTTGGATATGGCCCTTATGAAAAAGCGCCGGGTTTTCTCAATGCCTTTATCCGCGCTGAAACCCTCTGGAGCTTTTTGCAGGTGAAGGCCGCTTACAGCTTCGGACTTGTTTATATGGCCGTTGGGCGCAACCTCTGCGTTCTGAAAAAAACCTTTGTTCGAGCCACGCAGCATCCGCTTTGGCAGAAAACCCTTTCCGGCGATGATGATATGCTGATGCGCATCTGCGCTACCCGCAGCAATACTGCTGTTGTGGATGCTGCCGAAACCTTTATGTACAGTCCGGCAAAGCACGACTGGAAATCTTACCGCCGGCAAAAGCAGCGGCATTTGAGTACCGGAAAATATTACCGGCTGCTGCCAAAACTTTTCCTCGCTGCCTGGAGCGGCTCGCATCTCTTAAGCTGGGGTCTGTTGCCTTTTTTGTTGATTTGTAATACCGGCTGGACGGTAGCCGCTGCCGGGCTGTTGCTGGTGCGCTTGCTGGTGTTCGCTCTCTTCTTTCGCCGGAATGCCCGGCAGCACGGAGCGTCGTTCCCCAAATTTTTTCCTTTGGGCTTCGATCTCATCTTTGCCTTGTACCCGCTTTTCTTTGCACCTTATATTTTCTGGAAAAACAAAGACCAATGGACGTAATCGAGCAATACTTCGATGATTTTACTCCCCGCCAACAAGAACAACTGGCTGCGCTTGGGCCGCTGTACCGCGAATGGAATGAAAAGATTAATGTCATTTCCCGGAAAGACATGGATAATTTCTACGAGCGCCATGTGCTGCATTCCCTCGCTATTGCCGCCGTGTGCAGTTTCAATCCGGGCGCGCGTGTGCTTGACATCGGAACGGGTGGGGGCTTTCCGGGAATCCCGCTGGCGATCTTTTTTCCGGAAGTTAAGTTTGTGTTGGCCGACAGTATCGGAAAGAAAATTAAGGTGGTGGAAGCAGTCGCCGAAGCCATTGATTTAGAGAATGTAACGGCTTTTCATACCCGCGTCGAAGACCTGAAACAGCCACCCTTCGACTTTGCCGTTTCGCGCGCCGTTGCGCCGCTCGGCACACTTTGGCGCTGGGCCAAGCCGCATCTTCGGGTAGGACGCAACAGCGCTGAATATGGGAATGGACTGATCTGCCTGAAAGGTGGTGACCTGGCACAGGAGTTTGCGGAAAGCGGCGTGAAACCCCGTGTTTTGCCCTTGCCAAAAGTGTTTGATCAGGAAGCCTTTGAAGACAAGGTCCTGGTGTATGTGCCGCGTTAAGAATACAGTCTCGAAAAACCCATTTAATCTTCCAGAACGATCGGTGCCGCGCCTTTTTCCAAAATAGAAAGCAGAAGTGTTTCGTCAGGCGAAAGTTTTGTTTCGGCCTTGGATTCCGGAATTTTTTGCGGTTCGGACTCCAGATACCGGGCCAGTTTTCCGTTGCTGTATAACTCAATCAGCAGCGGGTGGACATAGTATTTCCGGCAAACAGTAGTGGTGTTGCCCAGCTTTTGAGCCACCGTTTCGAGCATGGTGTTCACCCGCTTTTTGACTTCCTTTTCATCTTCACAGCAACCTTGTTCCCGGAAACTGCTGAGCGCCTGGAGCGTGCCCTGCCAGGTCCGGAAATCCTTGGCTGTAAAATGCCCCCCGGCAGCCTCCCGGATATATTGATTCACCGCACCGGAATCGATACTGTGTCGGGCACCGTCTTCATCCAGATACTGGAAAAGCTCTTTTCCCGGAATCTCGAGGCATTTCTGGATAATCGCCGACAAACGCCGCGACTTCAGCTCTACATTCTGATAAACCCCTTTTTTGCCTTTGAATGAAAAAGTAAGTCGGGTGCCGTTGCGCTTCACATGCCGGTTTTTAAGGGTCGTGAGGCCAAAGGACCCATAGATTTTTTCATACGCATCATTACCCACCCGAATGCCGGTTAGCTGCATGATTTCGACCAGCGAAGCCAGAAGCTTTTCTTTCGGAATGCCGGACAGCGAAAGATCGTGTTGCAGTTTTTGCCGCAGGGTGGGGAGCGCATTACCAAATTGCAGCAGGTGGTGAAACTTCGTGTTGTTGCGCAGAGTATTCCAGCGCGGATGATACCGGTATTGCTTGCGCCCCCGGGCATCGATGCCGGTGGCTTGCAGGTGTCCGTTGGCTTGCGGGCAGATCCAAACATCGTCCCAGGCGGGTGGAATGGCCAGTTTTTGGATACGCGTAAGCGTGGAAGGGCTGGAAATCTCCTTTTGACCCCTGAAATACCGGAAACCGTCAGCTGTCTTTTCGCGCCGGATGCCGGGTTGGGAATCCGTGTAATAAATCAGGTCGGCAATGGCAGCCGTAGCTTTTGGGTCGTCTTTGAGTTTGGCCAGCCGGGCGGCGGTGATGCGGCGTCTGTTGGCCGACGGGCTGTTTTGCTGCTGAGACATAAGTTCAATATTTCCGGAAATAGAAAAGTACTGAAAATAATGCCAGGCGGGGTAATATTTTTACTGTAATATTTATTATGTAAATTAGGGTAGATTCCTTTACTTCATACAGGGCGAACTGTCCGGTCCGGTTAAGCGCAGCGGCTGGAACAGTGCCGGCAGTCCCCTTCTAACCGCCCGCATCTTCTCTGTAAGACACTTTGCCATTGCTTACTACAGCCGGAGCCGTATAAGGGTGGAGCTGTGCTTTTCCAATGCCCATAATATGCATCACCTTCCAATCTCTGGCTTTGAGAAAATCAGCAATCATGGAGCGGTGACAACGCCACCAGACTGCTTCCGAACACATAAACGCAACGGTCTGCTGCCGGGCAAGGTTTTCCAATGCTGCTATCCCTTCCCGGAAAGCCACCGTTTCCATATAATCGGCGTATGCCCGGAAAGAAGCATTGCGCCAGCGCGTATTGCTGGAATCCGGATGCGGTTTGCGCTTGCCGCCGAGTGCCGTCAGATGCACATACCGGATGCCTTCCGCTTGCAGCGCCGGCGCCATATTTTCTTGATCGAACTGCGGAAATTTCCGGGAGCCGGGCAGCCGGCGCACGTCCACCAAAACCCTGATATCAAACGAATGCAGCAGCTCTACAAATTCCTCCCAGGGATGTGTGGAGTGGCCGATCGTGTAGATTGTGGGTTCATGGGTTGTGGCTGGAGAAGCGGAGTGCGGCATGTCGGGCAAAAGCCAAAAAATACCTGCCAGCAGCCTATAGTTGCCTATGTCTTCCGGGGTTTCTTCTTGGCCGCCGGAAAAAGCACGTTGTTCAGGATGAGCCGGTAGCCGGGTGAGGTGGGGTGCAGCGACAGGTCGGTTGGTGGGTCGCCCACCTGATGCTGGTAATCTTCCGGATCGTGGCCGCCGTAAAACGTAAAAGTGCCTTTGCCGAATTCCCCATGGATATAGCGCGCCTCGTTGGCCGGCTTCAGCTCGCCCATCACCAGCACGTTTTGTTTTAAAACCTCTTTTTTGAAAGCCGTCGTCTGCCCCATAAAGCCTTTGATCGTTGTGGTATGATTCTGGCAGAGCATCGTCGGCACGGGGTCGAATTTGGCGCTGAACGTAAACAGTGTAAAATAATCCGTGTTCATCGGAATGCGCCCACCGCGGGCGTGCGTATTGTCGATACTCGAAAACTCATACTCATAGGGATTTACCACCAGCTGAAAGTCCTTGAAAGCAAAGGTCTGGGTGAAATCCAGCTTTTGCTGTGCGTCGGGTGCCATGGGATCGCCATCAAAAGGCACTTCGCAGATGTCGGTGTTTTGTGCCGAAAGGGCAATGTCATAGCTGTCAGTGGCCGAGCACATGGCAAACAGATAGCCGCCGCCGGCCACAAAATCCCGGATTTTCTTCGCTACGGCCAGCTTCAGCTGACTTACTTTCCGGAAACCATGCCTGGCCGCTTGGGCCTCTGCCATCCGGACTTCCTCCTGATACCAGGCTGCGCCACGAAACTGCGCCCAGAACTTGCCGTATTGCCCCGTAAAATCTTCATGGTGGAGGTGCAGCCAGTCATATTCATGCAACTTGTCGGCCAGCAGTTCGTCGTCATAGAGCTTATCAAAGGGAATCTCGGCATAGGTGAGTACCAGCGTCACGGCGTCGTCCCACGGCTGCTTGCCACCGGGCGTATACACCGCAATGCGCGGCGGTTTTTGCAGTCGCACCACATCCCCGTTGAAATCCGGGTTGGCAATCCGGGAAACAATACCATTGTAGCGGGCTTCGCCAATCACCTCGTAACGCACGCCGCGCAGCTTGCAAAGCCGCTCCAATGCCGGCGATTCGAGCATGGCAAAAGCGCCGCCGTCATAATTTAAAAGCCAGTCCACTTCGGTTCCCGTGGCCAGCGCGGCGTAGGCCACGCCATAGGCCTTTAGGTGAGCGGTCTGATTTTCAGCATCCATCGGAATGTAAATCCGGTCGGCAAAAGCAGAAGGCATTCCCAAACCGAGCACCAGTGCCACCAGTAAAAAGATTTTTCTCATCTCGCCTACCAAATTACGACAAGCAAAGGGTCTGCGCCTTTCTGCTGCCTTTTCTTATAGAATTTTTGAGGATTTTTCCGGAAAATATAACCCACAAAAGGGCCCGAAGCAACTGCTCCGGGCCGGTTAACTGTGATTGTCCCCAAAAAAATTTCCGGAAAAAAGTCTCTTTTTTTATCCTTCCTGCATCACGGCTTTAATGCCCGGCAAATCCTTTCCTTCAAAAAACTCCAGCAGTGCGCCGCCCCCGGTGCTTACGTAGCTGACTTTGTCGGCGAGGTGGAATTTATTGACTGCCGCTACCGAGTCGCCGCCGCCTACGAGCGAAAAAGCGCCGGCCTCCGTCGCCTCGGCTACTGCTTCGGCGATGCACCTGGTGCCGTTCTGGAACTTATCCATCTCAAAAACGCCCATAGGGCCGTTCCACAAGATGGTTTTACTGTTCAGAATCACTTTCCGGAAAACATCCACCGAAAGCGGGCCAATGTCGAGGCCCATCCAGCCGTCGGGAATCTCGGTGTTGCGGGCCGAGGAAACAGTTGCGTCGTTGGAAAACTGATCGGCAATGATGGAATCCGGCGGCAGGTGGATGCACACGCCTTTGGCTTCTGCTTTCTGCAGCAGCTCGCGGGCCGCGTCGAGCCGGTCGTTTTCACACAGCGAGGTGCCGATATGACCGCCCTGCGCCTTGAAAAATGTATAGGCCATGCCGCCGCCGATGATAATGTCGGTCGCGCGCTCCAGCAGGTTTTCGATAATCAGAATTTTGTCTGACACTTTGGCGCCGCCGATGATCGCGGTAAAAGGCTTTTCAGCCGCTTCCATTACCTGACGCGCTGCTTTCACTTCGCCCTCCATCACCGTACCAAAGGTTTTGCTGCCCGCCGGGAAATAACCGGCGATGACCGCTGTGGACGCGTGCGCGCGGTGGGCCGTGCCGAAGGCGTCGTTTACATAAATATCACCCAGCTGGGAGAGCTTTTCGGCAAAAGCTTGGTCGCCTTTTTCCTCTTCGTTGTGATAGCGCAGGTTTTCCAGCAGCAAAATTTGTCCGGGTTGCAGCGCAGCGGCTTTTTCGGCGGCTTCTTCGCTGGTGGCAAAAAGGACATCTTGGCCTAAAAGCTGGCTCAGGTGCCTCGCTACGGGCTGCAGGGAGAAATCGGCCAGCGTTTTTTCCGGCTTTCGTTCCATGTCTTTATACGGCCGGCCCAGGTGGCTCATCAGGATGACGCTGCCGCCGTCGTCCAGAATTTTCTGGATGGTAGGCAGGGCAGCGCGGATGCGGGTGTCGTCGGTTACAACGCCGCCTTTGAGGGGTACGTTGAAGTCTACACGTACCAGGGCTTTTTTGCCCGAAAAAGAATGGTCGGAAAAGGATTTCATAAGAGAAGGCGAAAATAAGGGATTAGGTATTAGGATTTGGTATCAGGATTTAGGGTACAGGGTTCTGGTTTGTTCTCCAGAGACCTGATCAGTCCCCGGAGGATGCGAATCATTTCCCCGCATTTTGGAATCAGCATTATGCGTTCCGCTTGTTTGAGATAACAACCCTCAAAACGTTGGATTCCCGTAAAGTGGATCAATTGGAATCTGTAAAAAAATCTAACTCCTGACCTCTTCTACTCCTTCTCAAACCGGAACGAACCGCCGCCCTGCTTGAGGATAAAAGCATTTTCAGCGGGTAGAAATTCTACCTGAATACCGGCGGGTGTAAACTGATACTGCTCGCCCGACACTTTTTCCAGCGGAAAAGCGCCCTGACCGGTAGCCTGCATCGTCAGGGTTTCGCCGGATTGGGTAACGGTGATTTTAAAGGGCATCATGCCATTTCCATATACGCCGGGGTAGCCCCTGGAGAGTTCGGCGGCAGCGTTGGTTTTAAACTCCGGAATATTGATCGCCTCGCCGTGTG
>JAEVZP010000007.1 GCA_023392185.1 Bacteroidota bacterium | reverse complement strand
CCGCTACCATTGCTGATAACGTAGGCGACAACGTGGGCGATGTGGCGGGTATGGGTGCCGACCTGTTCGGCTCTTATGTAGCCACCGTTCTGGCCACGATGGTGCTCGGTCGCGAAACGGTTTCGGTAGATGCTTTTGGCGGCTTCGGACCTATTTTGCTGCCGATGCTGATTGCCGGAACGGGCATTCTCTGGAGCATTATCGGAACCTTTTTTGTGCGGATTTCCGATACGGCCAAAAACGCACTGGCAGCGGTGCAAAACGCCCTGAACCTGGGCAACTGGGGCTCGATCGTGCTAACGGCCATTTCTTCGTATTTCCTCGTGCAGTACATCCTCCCGGAAACCATGAACCTGCGTGGTTTTGAGTTTACCCGCATGGGCGTTTTCGGCGCGATTCTCATTGGCCTCGTGGTCGGAACGCTGATGAGCATTATCACCGAGTACTACACCGCCATGGGCAAGCGCCCGGTCATGTCGATTGTGCGGCAATCGTCTACCGGCCACGCCACCAATATTATTGGCGGTCTTTCGGTGGGGATGGAATCGACCCTGCTGCCCATTCTGGTGCTGGCGGGCGGTATCTACGGCTCCTATGCCTGCGCCGGTCTCTATGGCGTAGCGATTGCCGCAGCGGGCATGATGGCCACCACAGCGATGCAGCTGGCCATTGACGCTTTCGGGCCTATTGCCGACAACGCGGGCGGCATTGCCGAAATGAGTGAATTGCCCGGCGAAGTGCGCGAAAAAACCGACGTGCTCGACGCCGTGGGCAATACTACGGCTGCCACCGGTAAAGGCTTTGCAATTGCCTCGGCAGCTCTCACGGCTTTGGCGCTGTTTGCCGCGTTTGTGGGGATTTCCGGCATTACTGGTATTGATATCTATAAAGCAGACGTGCTGGCAGGCCTTTTCGTAGGCGGGATGATTCCATTTATTTTCTCTTCGCTGGCCATCACGGCGGTGGGTCAGGCGGCTATGGCGATGGTAGAAGAAGTGCGCCGCCAGTTCCGGGAAATTCCGGGCATTATGGAAGGCACCGGCAAGCCGGAGTACGAAAAATGCGTCGCCATTTCCACGCAGGCTTCGATCCGGAAAATGATGCTGCCCGGCGCGATTGCCATTGTTTCGCCGCTCTTGATTGGCTTTATCTTCGGCCCCGAAGTGCTCGGTGGTTTCCTCGCCGGCGCTACAGTGAGCGGTGTGTTGATGGGCATGTTCCAGAACAACGCCGGCGGCGCATGGGACAACGCCAAAAAATCGTTTGAAAAAGGCGTCGACATCAACGGCGAGATTTTCTACAAGAAATCAGAGCCGCACAAAGCGTCGGTTACCGGCGACACCGTAGGTGATCCGTTCAAAGACACCTCTGGCCCGTCGATGAACATCCTCATCAAACTGATGAGTATCGTGGCCCTCGTAATTGCGCCCAGCATTGGAAAAATGCACGGCACCAAGGCAGACCATGTAAAGAAAGCCGAGGTTAAAACCGAGAAAGTAATTGTGGTTCGGTAGGCGGTTTTCCGGAAATTTCAATCCTTAGACCCCAAAAAGGGCTGCACCTTTCCGTGCAGCCCTTTTTTATCGCGCAGAAAGCTAAAAGACGGTATTGGCCTTTTCTAAAATAATGCTGCGTTTCCGGGAAACCAATCTGTGTTAATCCGGGAGAAAAGGTCAGCTCACAGATGCGCGCAGATTTCTACAGAACCCACCAGGATTTCTTTTTAAAGGACAAAAGAAAACGGATTCCGGAAGGAAATGCAGGGATGGTAGAAACCCAGGGGCAGCTAACGCACGCAGGACTCAAAAGTTCTGGTCATCCGCGCTTGGCCCATACGAGCCCGGCAGCGGAATGTCGTTAAGGCGGTAATACACGCCCAGCTGCGCACGGTGGTGGGTAATCTGATTTAAAGCATGGCGCAGGGCTTCATACTTGTTCCAGTCGGCCAGCTTGTGCTCGCCGTGCGACAGCCCCCAGCGGCCTTCCAGAGATACTGCTTGTTCCAGCGCGGCGTTGCCGGTTTGGTAGGATTGGTCGAGGAACTGCAACAGGCCTTCCCGGTCGTGCAGCACGGTAGGCTTGTAATCGCCCTTGGCAAAGTCGATGCCCCCGGTATTGAGGATGATCTGCGGCCAGGCAAACACCTCAGCAATGTGCGTAGCAAGCGGCATCAGCTTCATACTTTTTGCATGGGGCGCATAGTCGTTCCGGCCTTCCGGAAAGCGCTCCAGAAACTTCCGGGTGATGTGATATTCCTGCGCCAGCTCGGCGCGCAGGTTTTGAAGGGTATTTTCCATAAAAAAGAATTGAAAAGCGTTTCGTCAGCAAGTTAAAACACAGGTTTGCAAAACAAAAAAGGCTGCGGATTTCCGGAAAAAGGCAGCTGGAACGATGCTTTTAGGCATCCGGAGTTTCTTCTGAAAAAGTATGTGTGCGGTTATGAAGCTTTCTTACTGCGAAACATTTTGTGCGTGGTTCCCAGATAACAAAGCCTGCTATCAGTATCTCTACGGGCTTAAAAGCAGCCGGCCTTTTGCCTGTTTGAAATGCGGACACGATGCGTTTTCCAAGGGCCGCACCCGCTATCACCGGCGCTGCAAAAGCTGCGGCTATGACGAAAGCCCGCTCACCGGAACCTTATTTGCCGGCATCCGGCTGCCGTTGCAAAAAGCATTTTACCTGCTTTACAAAATGCGAACGCAACGGCGCGAGATGAGCGCGCTGCAGATTGCCCGGCGGTTTGGATTGCATCCCCGCACAGCGCTTCGGCTGAAGAAGCGGTTTTGCTCCGGCATCGCTGCCCTGCCCGCTCCGGCTCCAGGTCCTCCTAGTCCGGCTTTTTTGTACGGCATCCTGCTTTCCGGAAAAGAAGCGTGAATTCCCCCAAAAAAAAGCCCTCGGACCGGGCCCTCATGCTGCTTTTAAAGAAGCCGGAAGATACAGCCTTGCTATAGCAAGGAAATGCGGGCAAAGGGCCTTTTCTTTTTCCGGAAATCAAGCCTGCTGGAACACTTTTGGCAGTCCGGTGCACGGCTTCACCCGGCCCCTTTAAAACCTGTTGAAAACACCTTTTAAACCCCTGTAAACCCTATCCCTATGGCAACCCGAAACAGCACCGGCCGCAGCAGCCAGTCCGGCCGATCCGGCAGCAACAGCAACACCCGATCCGGCAACCGATCCACTTTCCCTTCTTCCCGCAACCAGTCGGCCTACGACCACGATGAAGACACCTACGATGAAGAAGACATGAAAGACGCTTTCCAGGCCGGTTACGAAGCAGGCTATGAAGACGGCTACGAAGACGGACAGACCGGCGATGATTTTGATGATGATTTCGAAGACAGCTACGACGAGTTTGAAGAAGACGACTACGATGAGGACGACGATGATGCGGATTATGATGATGATGATGATGATGAGGACGACACGGAAGCGCGCGACAACCGTGCCCGGCGCAGCAGCAGTTCCGGCAGCAAGCGCGGTTTCGCGGCCATGAGCCCGGAAAAGCGCCGTCGCATTGCCGCTATGGGCGGCCGCGCCTCCCACGGCAGCCACAACGATAACGACAGCCGTTCCGGAAGCCGCAACGCTTCGGGCAGCAATCGCAGCGCAGGCAGCCGAAGCGGTAACTCCGGAAACCGCAGCAGCAGTAATTCCGGCAGCAAGCGTGGCTTTGCAGGCATGAGTCCGGAAAAGCGTCGCCGCATTGCCGCTATGGGCGGCCGCGCCTCCCACGGTGGCCACGGCAGCAGCGATAACGCCCCCCGCAGCGGCAGCCGTTCCGGCAACAACCGGGGCGGTGGCAGCAGCGGACGCAATTCCCGTGGGCAGTTTACTTCCGGCAATCGCAACGGCAATAATGGCGAAGGCAGCCGGGGCAGAAGCCGCGGTGGCTATGGCAGCCGTAGCGGCCGCTAAGCCAATGCTGCTTTATCACCGATAATCCCGGAAAATTCCTGCTTCCTGCACACAGCAACCGGGAAGCAGGGATTGGCCCCGGGAGATCTGACTTTCTTTCTAAAAAAACATCCCCAAAAAGATTTTTATGGCAACGCAAGAAACCGCCAAAGCCGGCAGTGCACCGACCGCGCAAACCACCGGTGCCGCTGCTCCAAAGAAAAAGGCCGCCACGGCCTCCAAAACCGCTTCCAGGACCGAGCCCAAAACTCCTGCCCGGAAGAAGCCACAACAGCGCGTGCCTGAGGCCAGCAGGGAAGGTTTGCTGTACAAGTTTTTCCTCGATGCGCTGAAGGATATGTATTTCGCTGAAAAACAGATCCTTGGCGGCCTTCAGAAAATGGAAAAAGCAGCTACCACCGAAGAGCTTCAGGAAGCGTTTGAAGATCATTACCTGATGACGCAAAAGCAGATTTTGCGGCTCGAAAAAGTGTTCCGGATCCTGGACGAGAAAGCCGAAGGCGAAAAATGCGAGGCGATCCTGGGCATCCTCAAAGAAGCCGAGTCGATCATTAAGGAAACCGAAGAAGGCAGCATGACCCGCGACGCTGCGCTTATTATTGCGGCACAGAAGGTAGAGCACTATGAAATTGCCACCTATGGGGGCCTCGTAGCCCTGGCCGAGACGCTGGGGCTGGAGCGCGCCGCCGACCTGCTCGACAAAACCCTTCAGGAAGAAGAAGACACGGACTTGCACCTGACCGAAATCGCCGAAACCAGCATCAACTTTGAAGCGCTGGAAGAGGATGAAGATGACGAAGAAGCCTGATTGCTTCTGAATTAATTTGTGTTTGTGAAAGACGTCAGGGCAGGGCATTTTGCCCGGCTCTGACGTCTTCTTATATCCGTAAAAATGTTTTGGTTTTAGCCCTGTGGGATTGGCAGGTAGGCGGTGGGCAGATCTCCCGGCGGATACACCAGAATAGCGGTGCAGGTGGCTGCACCCGTATTTCCGGAAAACTCAAAAGAAATGCCTTTGGAGACAGCATCATAACGAGGCGCGGCATCTGTAAAAGGAAGGTCGGCAGCTTTCATTTGGGGAAATACCGCCGCAATTGCCGAACGCGTGCTGCCGGTGTGAATTCCCTCCGGTGTCCGGAAGCGCGGTGAGGTGACGCGGATGTGCCGGATCGCCTTGCGCCGCATATTGCTGTCTGCGTAAGTGGTGAAAACGGCAAGCGTATGATCGGTGTCTTTTCCGTTCCATACCAGCCAGGCTTTGCCCATAGCTGCGTCGGAAGCGTCGGGCTTGCCAATGCGTTGCAGCAGGATGTCCGGGTCGTCGCCCAGTGCCGTGTTACCAATCTTTTTTCCGGGAATAATTTCCCAATCAGCATCCACAGCGGGTATCGGGTTTGGGGAAAAATCGGTCTCCGGAACGGCCGCAGCAGCGGTGGCAGTATCCATTGGGGATGTGGCGGTTGCATCCGGAGCAGCCGTGTTGCAGCTCCAAAGCAGCATCGGGATTAGCAGAAAAAGGCGCATCAGAGAATTCTTTTCCGAAACCAGCTGCAATTCGCATACCGGGAGCCATTGGCGCACAAAAAAGAGACGCCCGGGTTGGGCGTCTCCACAAGAAAAAATCTATTCTGAAACTTATGCTAGCTTAATGCTGTCGTCCAGGTATACGTCCTGAATGGCGTTGAGCAGGTCCACGCCTACGCCCATGTCTTTCTGGAAGGCTTTGCGACCGGAAATGAGGCCCATACCACCGGCGCGCTTGTTCACCACAGCAGTAATAACGGCTTCCTGCAGGTCGGAGTCGCCTTTGGATTCGCCTCCGGAGTTGATCAGGCCTACGCGGCCGGCATAGCAGTTCATGACCTGATAGCGGGCCAGGTCGATCGGGTGATCGGTGGTCATTTTTTCGTACACGTTTTTGTGCGTCTTACCGAAGTTCAGCGCCGTGTAGCCACCGTTGTTGGTTGGCAGTTTTTGCTTGATAATGTCCGCTTGCAGCGTCACGCCGAGGTGGTTGGCTTGCGCCGTGAGGTCGGCAGCCGCATGGTAGTCCACACCATCTTTCTTGAAACCGCTGTTGCGCAGGTAGCACCATAGCACCGTCGCCATGCCCAGCTCATGGGCATATTCAAACGCCTTGGCTACTTCCTGAATCTGGCGGGTGCTTTCTTCCGAGCCAAAATAAATGGTTGCGCCTACGGCCACCGCGCCCATGTTCCAGGCTTCCTTGATGGAGCCAAACATGATCTGATCGAAGCGGTTGGGATAAGAAATAAACTCGTTGTGGTTGATCTTAACGATAAACGGGATCTTGTGGGCATATTTGCGGGCCACTGCGCCCAGTACGCCATAGGTGGAAGCTACGGCATTACAGCCGCCTTCCATGGCCAGCTTCACGATGTTTTCCGGATCGAAATAAATCGGGTTGGGTGCAAAAGAAGCGCCGGCGCTGTGCTCAATACCCTGATCTACGGGCAGGATGCTCACGTAGCCGGTGTTGGCGAGGCGACCGTGGCCCAGCAGGGTCTGAATGCTGCGCAGGGTCTGGATATTGCGGTTGGAATCGGCCCAGATGGTATCCACGGCATGCGCAGATGGAGCGTGCAGCACCGACTTGTCGATTGCAGTGCTGGTATGACCGAGGTAGTATTCGGCCTTGTCGGCCAGGATGTCTTCAATGCGGGAGGTCGCCGTCAGCGTCGCCATAAACCAGATTTTTGAGGGGTAAAGGGTATGTAAATCGGGTGCAAAAGTATAACAAAAAACTTTGGTTTACCAATTGGCCCGCCGAAGGCAGGGCCGCTGGCGCTTAAAGTGGTGTATCCTTTTGCCTTTTTTACAGCTTGCCCGCTCTTTCTGCTTCATTAAGCCCTGTCGATCAGCTGCTGAAAATAAGCCGGCGATTGCAGCAACCGGCTGCCATACCAGGAGAACAGCTCGCCGTCCACCAGTGCTGCCGATGCCTCCGGCAAAGCCGCTGTTACTTCTGCCAGGTGTTTTTCGCCAAAGGGATACGGTTCGGAGGAAAGCAGAATGCGGTCGGGCTTTAAAGCGGCCAGTTCTGCCAAAGTCACTTCCGGATAACGGGCCGTTTCGTGCAGCACATTTTGCCAGCCGCAGCGGCAGAGCATCTCGTCGATAAAGGTGTCGCCGCCGGCCCACATCCACGGATCGCGCCAGATGGCATAGGCCACACGTTGCGGGGTCCGGGCGGGTTGCAGTTGTGCAAAAGCAGCGGCTATTTTTCCGGAAATTTCGCTTTCTGCTGCGCTTTTGCCGGTAATCTGCCCTATTTGCCGGATCATCTCCAACGCATCGTCCAGCGTCTCGATATCGCTCACCCAAACGGGGGCAATAGCCGTAAGCGCTTCGATCTGCCCCTGTACGTTTTCTTCCTTGTTGGCCAGAATCAGATCGGGTTGCAGTGCCGCCACGCGGTCGGGCCTTACATCTTTGGTACCGCCGACACGCGCTTTTTTCCGGAACCAGCGGTCGGGATGGATACAGAATTTCGTGATGCCAGCCACCGCTGTTTCCAGCCCCAGGTCGGCGAGCAGTTCCGTTTGGGAAGGCACCAGCGAGACGATGCGTTGCGGGCGGTCGGGCACCGTCAGCGGTCGGCCGAGCATGTCGATGATGGATTGTGGCATGGAAAGAAACTCTTTGAAAGAAGCCACAAAGGTCTGTAGAAAGCTATTGCCGGCTCCCATGAGCCCCAATTTCTACCCATCGGGAGCCCTTCCATTGCAGCAGGTGAAACGCCTGTGCGGGTCCTTTCAGGGTCAGCACATAAGCACGTTTTTCGGGAAAAAAGCGAACCGAGAAAGCATCGTTTTCCCAGTCTGCAGAAAGCACCCCTTCCGTCCACCAGCCGCCGCCCCGGATTTGGGTTACCTGAAGCGTTTGCGCCGATAACCATTGGGTTTCGACGGCCAGGTCGCCCAACGAAGAAAGGGCTGCGGCGCTTGGCTCCAACACCGTGCCGGGAAGTGGCTTCTGCAGCACCAGGCGACGCATCAGGGCGGCTTCTCCTTCCGCCGTCTGGCCCACCATCGGAATATTTTGCAGCGCGTTGGGCAGATTGAGTAAAAGGGAAGGTTTTCCGTCCTTAAATGCCGGAATCTGAAGCAGCAGGTCCCGGTTTAAGGCATCGCTTTGCCGCCACAACCAGTTGGTGTAGAAAAGCAGTGCTGCCGAAAGCACCCAAGCAGCCACCCGGACGCCTGTTTTCCGGAAATAAACGCCCACGATCGCACCCACGGCAGGCAGCATAAAGTAGGCGTAGCGGTCGAAATCCACCAGCCCGCTCTCCTGGAAATAAAGCGGAGCCACCAGCAACAGCGCAGCTAAGGCAAAGGCTACCGGAAGGAAAGCAGGCCGCCGTACGAAGGTGTGCAGCGCCTGGCGTTTCCGGAAAATCAGTGTTAGCAGAGACGCATAAATAGTAATTAAAAACGCCCAGCTGTTGAGCACATCATAAAGGAGGAGCCGCAGAGACACCGGCCAGTAGCGCCCGAATAAAAACAGGTGAAAAAAGTATTTTCCGGGCTTGCGCAGGTAATCGCTCATCCGCCACACCGTCAGCGTTTTTATGTGCGGAATGGTTTGATGATACAACAGCCGGAACAGGCCATATTGCACCACCCACAAGCCAAGCATCGGTAACACAAAAGCCCGGAAAGCCTTTGGGGAACGCGGGTTTTTCCGGCAATAAAAAACTAAAAGGGCCGCATACACCGGGGTGAGATAAAACACTTCCAAGGCAAAGAGCGTAGGCAAAAAAGCAATCAGCCCGACTGCCAACCAGCGCATTTTTCCACCTTCCAGATAGCGCAGCAGGGCAAACAGCGATCCCAGCATCAGGGCCATGCCCTGCAGATAATGATAGCCGGCTTCCCAGACGACGACCTCCGTAGCGTAGGGCGAAAGCAGGAAAAAAAGGCCGGCAAAAATACCGGTATTCCGGGCCTTCAAAACCTTTCCATACAACAAAGCCCAGCCCCAGGCGCAGCCGGCGTGCAGGCTCACCATCAGCAGATGCCAGGGCAGCGGGTGGATGCCGAAAAGCTTCCACCAGGCCCACAACATGCCTTGTGTAAAAGGATAAAGGCTTTCTACATACCGGCCCCGCCGCAGCAGGTATTCTGTGGGTGTTTGGGTGTGCAGCGACTCGATCCAGCCGGTAACATCGCGCACCCAGCCGGCCCGCCACGCCGGTGCATACAACAGATGAGCCGTCGCCAGAAAAAGCACCAGCAGGTACAGATTTTTGCGACGGCCCATCGCGTTTCCTATTTAAAAAGCTTTTGAAAGCGCTTTACCTGGCCGTTTCCAGCGCCGGAGCAGCTATTTTTTTCATCGCCAGCCGGTCTTCCTGTGCAGCGAGCGCGGCTTTTACAAAACCCACAAACAACGGATGCGGGGCCTCAACAGTGCTTTTGTATTCCGGGTGATATTGTACCCCCACGTAGAACGGGTGGTCTTTTAATTCCACTGCTTCCACCAGGCCGGTCTTTGGGTTTTTGCCGACTGGCCTAAATCCGGCTTCTTCGAAAGCGGAAAGATATTGATTGTTGAACTCGTAGCGGTGGCGGTGGCGCTCCTCAATATGAGTGTTGCCGTAGCAGCCGGCCAGCCTGGAAGCGGGATCCAGCTCGCAGGCATACGCGCCGAGGCGCATGGTTCCGCCCATGTTTTTGATGGCTTTCTGATCTTCCATCATCGAAATGACCGGGTGCGGCGTGGTGGCGTCCATCTCGGTAGAATACGCGTCCTTCAGACCCAACACGTTGCGGGCAAATTCCACACAGGCCATCTGCATGCCGAGGCAAATGCCGAGGAAGGGCAGACCGCTCTCCCGCGCATAGCGAATGGCTTCAATCTTGCCTTCGATGCCGCGGGAACCAAAGCCCGGCGCCACCAGCACCGCATCCAGGTGTTGGAGGGTTTCGGCGGCCGTTTCAGGCGTCAGGTATTCCGAGTGGATATTGCGCACTTCTACCTTGCACTCGTTGACCGCTCCGGCGTGGATCAGGGCTTCCAGAATGGATTTATAGGCATCCTGAAGCTCTACGTATTTTCCAATCAGGCCAATGGTGATTTTGGA
>JAEVZP010000129.1 GCA_023392185.1 Bacteroidota bacterium | reverse complement strand
GGGCGCACCATCGCGCAACCCCAACCTGGCCGACGGCAAAGACCTTTTCAACAGCGCTTTCCTTTTTTATGAAGGAAAGGAAATTGGACGGGTGCATAAAACGCTGCTGCCGACCTACGACGTGTTTGACGAATACCGGTATTTTGAGCCGGCCGACAGCTGGAACGTGTTGGCATTTAAAGGCAAGCGCCTGGCCGTAACGATCTGCGAAGACATCTGGAACCTCGACACCAACCCGCTCTACCGGCGAACACCTATGGACGTGCTAATGGAGCAAGCGCCGCACGCGATGATCAACCTCAGCGCCTCGCCTTTTTCATATCGCCATCCGCTCTTGCGCCAGGCCATTATCAAGCAAAACGTGGCCCGCTACAGCCTGCCCATGATCTACGTGAACACTGTGGGCGCGCAAACAGAACTGGTTTTCGACGGTGGCTCGGTGGCAATGGATCAATATCAAAACATTTCCTTGGAGCTGCCTTATTTTGAAGAAAGCCTGCAAGCCGTCACGCTGCGCTGGGAAGACGAAACGTTTAAAGAAGGTGTCCAGAAAAGTGCGCTTTCCCTGCCCTCCGTTACCCCACGCATCTTTTCAAAACTGGAACCGGCGTTCAATATTGCTGCCATTCATCAGGCGCTGATGCTCGGCATTCGGGATTATTTCCGGAAATCGGGCTTTTCCAAAGCCATTGTGGCGTCCAGCGGCGGGGTGGATTCGGCGGTGGTGCTGGCGGTGGCGTCGGAGGCATTGGGTGCGGAGAACGTGCGGGCCTTGCTCTTGCCGTCTGAATTCAGCACGGGTCACAGCGTGAGCGATGCTGAAAGGCTGTCGCAAAACCTGGGCAATCCCTACGACATGATTCCCATTGCGCCCATTTTTGACCAATTCACGCAGTCGTTGCAACCTGTATTTGGCGACCTGCCGTTTTCCGTTGCGGAAGAAAACCTGCAATCCCGGATTCGTGGTGCGCTGGTGATGGCGCTGTCCAACAAGTTTGGGCCGATTTTGCTGAATACTTCCAACAAAAGCGAGTTGGCCGTGGGATACGGTACCCTCTACGGCGACATGACCGGCGCGCTGAGCGTGCTGGGCGATTTGTACAAAACGCAGGTGTATGCGCTGGCAGAATATATCAACCGGAATGGCGAGGTTATTCCGCAACATATCCTTACCAAAGCACCGAGCGCCGAGCTGCGCCCCGACCAGAAAGACACCGATTCCTTGCCGCCTTACGAGATTTTAGACGAAATGCTGTACCAATACATTGAGCGGCTGCAAGGCCCGGAAGAGCTGGCCGCGCAGGGCCACGACCCGGCCTTAATCACGCGCATTCTGGGCCTGGTGAACCGCGCCGAGTTTAAGCGGGCCCAGTTCTGCCCGATTATCCGCGTGTCGCCGAAGGCATTTGGCACCGGTCGCCGGTTGCCGATTGTGGCAAAATATTTGAGTTGATCTCTAAAGGAGCCGGCACACTTTTAAAAAATTTCCGGAAAAGCACGGCCCTTCTCTTCTCTCTCCCTCTCTCCAAAAGATTTTCAACCATGGATTTAAGAAATATCAACGAAAGCTCCAACGTAGAAGACACCCGTGGCACCAGTGGGGGGCGCGGCGGACGGATGTTGTTTGGCGGCGGTCTCGGTGCCACAGTGCTGGCTCTGATTGTGTATTTTCTGGGCGGCGACCCCTCACAGATTTTGCCGCAGGACGATAGCGGCCCGGCTACAGCCAGCGAGCGAGGAGCACCCGGTCAGCGCGCGGATGATGCCACCGCCGTTTTTGTCAAAAAAGTGCTCACCACTACCGAAGATGTATGGACGCAGCTTTTTATGGAGAAATACCAGGAACAATATCAGAAACCAACCCTTCGCATTTATGACGACGGCGTGCAAACGGGTTGTGGCACAGCTTCGGCAGCTGCGGGTCCGTTCTACTGCCCTGCCGATCAAAAAGTGTATATCGACCTTGCATTTGCGGATGAATTGAGGGGAAAATTCAACGCGCCGGGTGATTTTGCCCTGGCCTATGTGGTGGCCCATGAGGTGGGGCACCACGTGCAGAATTTGCTGGGAATTTCCGGAAAAGTGCAGCAGATGATGCAGCGAAGCAGCGAAGCCGAGGCCAATGCCTTATCGGTGCGACTGGAATTACAGGCCGATTTCCTGGCCGGCATCTGGGCGCACTACACGCAGCAGATGCAGGGCGTTGTGGAGCCCGGCGACATTCAGGAGGCCCTGGGTGCGGCGGCGGCTGTGGGCGATGATAATATTCAGGAAATGGCGCGCGGTTATGTGCAACCCGAAAGTTTTACCCACGGCACCTCGGAGCAGCGGATGTATTGGTTTAAACGCGGCTACCAAAGCGGCGACATCGATCAGGGCGATACTTTTTCCGGCAGCTTGTAGGGTGGCACAATTTTGTAGCCCTCTTTATTTCAGTAAACAACCCTTTTCAATTATGGCTATTGACCCCACTACACCGGAAAGCAACGAAACGGAGCAGTACGAAAACGGCGCGTCCAAAGGCAAAAGCCGGGCCGGTCTTGCAGGCCGCATTGACAGCATTATTAAAAGCCCGACCGGTGCCGTTCGCAGTCGCCATTCACATTCCAGCTCCTATTCCGAAACCGGCACCAACCCGCACTACGAAGATTCTGACGCTCGCGGCGGCAACAATCCGGGAACCGGCGACACCTAAGCAAAACCAGTTTTGCAGGCCTTATTTCCGGAATTTTTCCCCTGTACAGGTCTGTATAAAACCGATTTATATCGCAGGGCCTTGACGGTGAATTAAAAGTTGGTTTTGTTTAAAATCAACCGATTTTCACTCGAGCCTTATCCACACAAGGCTTGCAATCCGCAAGCCTTTTTTTACGGAACGATTTTTCTACCTCCCTTTAAACCCTTTTTAAACCCTGAACACACCATGGCAAACACACCGAATCAAAACCCGACCGCCTCACAGAACGCAGACGAGACTACTGATGTGACGCGCAGCCAGAACCGTCAGGCGGCAGCCGCTTCCCACGAAGACAACCCGCCTATGGGCACCGCTACCGAAGACACCGGCTCCCGACCTTCCAACGACAATAAGGACAACCGGAACTCCGGAAATCCGCACCAGAATCAGACCGGCTCCCACCGCGAAGGCCAATACCCGCGCAACAACGAAAACAACAACCTGCAGGATGTATCGCAGGCGCAGGCTGCACAGCAGGAATCCAATCCATACAACCGGGAGGCGCACCGCGAATCGGAAGGCCTGATTGGCAAGCCTGGCGACAAGCCCGAGTAGGTCAGGCATCCTCTTTCAAACATTTTTCCCCAAAGGCGAAACCCCGAAACACCGGGTTTCGCCTTTGAGCTTTGAAAGGCCGGTTTCCGCACCCACTTTCCCGGAAAAGAGAGTACTCCGGTCGTTTGCGGAACCCTACGCCTTATTTTTACCGTTCATGGTTGCCACCGAGAAAGTTTTCCAACAGCTTTTCGAAAAAGAATACGAAGGGTTGTGCCGTTATGCCTATACTTATCTGCATGACGAGCACGCCGCAGAAGATGTGGTGCAGGAAACCTTTGTCAAAATCTGGGAGGGAAAGCGCCACCTCCTCGAAGACGGCAGCATCCGTTTTTATCTTTTTACGGCTGTTCGCAACAACAGCATCAGCTACCTGCGCAAGGCCAAAACGGCGGCCACCACTTATACTGATACCACGCCCGAGCCCGACCCGGAACCCAGCCTCTCGGCCAGTCAGCTCCAAAACATTGAAGAAGGAAATGCCAGGCAAATAGCCGCAGCGCTGAACAAACTTCCCCCTAAATGCCGCGAGGTTTTTTTATTGGTAAAATGGCAGGGTCTGAGCTATAAAGACACCGCAGCAACGCTTGGCCTTTCAGTCAAAACAGTGGAGAACCAAATGGGCAAGGCGATTAAGATTTTTAAAAACGTCCGCCTCGATGCGGTCGTGACATTGCTCCTTCTGCTGTCCAATTTAATTTAAATGAATAAGTAGGGGTGGCATTCCCTCCCCGCGTTCTCCCCCTGTAAGTACCCATGAAGCCCCTTGATTACGACCTGATTGCCAAAGTGCTGAGCCAGGAAGCATCGCCCGCAGAAGCGGCGCAGCTTCGGGAGCTGTGTGCGGCAAATCCGGCAGTGCAGAACGCATTTGATGAAGCAAAGGCCGTGTGGGCGCTTGCAGATAAAGCCGTTCCCCGCTTTGCGGTGAATAAGGCAACTGCCTGGGAAAGAATTCAGGCGCGCACCGGGGTTGGTATTCCGGTAGAAACCGGGGAAATCCAGCCGCAAAAAAAGCGTTTTGCCCTACCGGTATGGACACGCTGGGCCGCAGCTGCTGTTGTAGCTGCGCTGGGCACTACGTTGCTCCTGCAACAACTTCCTGCCAAGGATAAAACAATTATTGCCACTACAGACCGGCAGACGGTAACGCTGCCCGACGGCAGTGTGGTGACGCTCAAAAAAGACGCGCGGCTGCACTATGCTGCTTCCTTTACCCAGAAGCAGGAGCGGCGCGTAGGGCTGGAAGGGGAGGCGTTTTTTGAGGTAGTCAAAGACCCGCAGCATCCTTTTACGATTGACGCCGAGAATCTTTCGGTAACCGTTTTAGGCACTTCTTTTCTTGTGGACACCCGTGCACAGGAAGTGTCGGTGCGTTCCGGAAAAGTAGAGGTGACGCCGGCAGGCGAGCCGGCAGGAGTCCTGCTCGAAGCGGGCGAAGGTGTGCAGCTTTCCGGAAATAATCTTGTGCGCGAAACTGCCGACAGCAATGATTATTACCTGAAGACCGGTCGGCTGGTTTTCACCAACAAACCTTTTGAGGCTACGATCCGCGACATTTCCCGAATTTTGGGTGTGCCTGTGCAGCTAGACGCCTCGATCTCCACTGCCGGTCGCGCACAAGCTGTTACCTACTCGACGGCGGCATCTTCTGCCGAGGTAGTGTTGACAGACCTGTGTCGCCTTACCGGATATCAGTGGCGCAGAGCGGACGGCGGCTACCGCATCTTCCAGGCGCGCTGAGCTTCATGCGTGGTTTTTTCCCGGCACTTCTGATCCTGCTGCTTTTTTTCTGCTGCACACCGGCGCGGGCACAGGAGAGGACGGTCCTCCACACCCGCTACAAACCTTCTTTTGGGCGGGGGCGCATTGCTTCTTTCATTCGGGATATCCGGCAGCAAACCGGCATTCCGGTTTCCTTTGCTTCTTCGGTGCTCGACAGCAACCGGCGGGTGCGCCTGCCGCGCGAAACCGCCGATCTGGAGCGTGTTTTCCAGCAGCTCCTGACGGGACAGGCTGTGGAGGCCGTGGAAAGCAATGGTGGCATCCTGCTGATTCCGCGCATCCGCAGTGCGCAGCCGCTTGCCTATCGGGTGATCACGGGCCGCATCCGGGAAAAGGGAAGTGGCGAAATCCTGATCGGCGCTGCTGTATATGCGCCGGCGCTACGCGCCGGTGGTCTCACCAACGACTATGGCCTCTATCAGCTGGCGGTGCCTGAAGGGGCAGCGCAGGTGTGCGTCTCCTATGTGGGTTTTGAAGCCGATACTTTTGAGATTCCGGCGACTGGAAACTACCGGCGCGACATCGACCTGGCATCTATAGGCCGGATCGAAGAGGTGCGCATTCGGGGGCGGGAAGAAGGGCTACCGGGTGACCGGGCGCGCCTGCGCATTGCAGACGGGCGGCCGCAGCCACAGGCTTTCGGCGCCCTGGATCCCGTGCGCGACCTGCAACTCGAAGCGGGTGTGCAGCCGGGTGTTGCCGGTGCAAGTGGCCTGATTGTTCGAGGCGGCAGTCCGGGGCAAAACCTGTATCTGCTGGATGGTGTTCCGTTGTATTATGCTGATCATTTCTTTGGGCTGACCTCTGTCTATAACGGCGATGCGCTCAAATCGGTGGATTTTTACAAAAGTGCTTTCCCTTCGCGCTACGGCGGGCGAACTTCTTCGGTGATTGATGCTCGCGGCCGCGATGGCGACCTGCAACGCTGGGGTGGCGAAGCGTCGCTGAGCCTCGTGCGGGCCGCATTAAGCGTAGAGGGGCCGGTTGTGAAAGACAAGGTCTCGTTTATCGCCTCGGGCCGGCGCTCGTGGATTGACGGGTTGTTGCGGGCCGTACCGGAAGCACCGACGGCATATTTTTATGATGTCAATACAAAGCTGCAATGGGTAATCGGCGACAACCACCGACTGTATGCCGGCTTCTACAGCGGCCGCGATGAATTGCGCCTCAGCGAAGACTCGCCGGCCTATTATCAGCGACTGCGTTGGAACAACACGGTAGCTTCTTTGCGCTGGAGTGCGATTCTTTCGCCCCGTGTGTTGCTTGATGCCACAGCGGCATACAGTGCTTTTTCTTTCGACCAGAAAGACCTGGTACGGGAGCAGGATAGTACAGGCCAGTTGGTGACCAACTATCTGCTCGGCGTTTCGGCCATCCGCGATTTTTCGCTTAACGGGCAGTTTCAATGGAACCCTGGCCTGGCATACCGGGCGGTGGCCGGTCTCCGGCTGGCGCGAACCGAGTTTCAACCCTCTGCCATCGACCGGCAGATTCCCAATGCTATTATAGGCCCGACCGGTAGTATCAGCAGCCTTTTCAACAACAACGAATTGACCTTGCATGCAGAAAACACCCTGCGTTTAGGCACCCGTTGGACACTGCGGCCGGGTGTGCATACGACGGTATGGGTAAGCGGCTTTTTCCGGTATCTGAGCATCCAACCCCGCTTTTATGCGGCTTTCCGCCGCCGGCCGGGCGAAACCTGGTATGTATCTGCCGGGCGCATGGGTCAGTTTCTGCATTTGCTTAGCGGCAACAGTTTTGGACTTTCCAACGACTTCTGGGTACCGAGCACCGACCGGATCCGTCCGGAAGAGAGTTGGTATACCAACCTGGGTCTGAAGAAGCGAGTCAGCCAGCATTTAGAAGCGAATCTGGAAGGCTACTACCGGTATACCGACGGCGTAATTACTTCGCTGACCGGACAAAACCTTTTCGACAACTCAGACCGCTGGCAGGAAAAGATTGCCCAAGGTGTTGGTTGGAGTTATGGCGGCGAGGCCAGCCTTGCCCTGCAGAAAGGCGACTGGAGCGGCAAAGCGGCGTATGCGCTGAGCGGCAGCTGGCAGCAATACGAGGCGCTGAATGCCGGAAAAGCTTTCCCATATCGCTATGACCGGCGACACAACCTGAACCTGCGTCTGACATATGCACCTTCGCACCGCTTCGACGCAACGGCACAATGGCTGTTTATGACCGGCGAAGCCTTTACCCTACCCGATCAGTTATATCCGGATCTGGATAACAATCTGAACACTTACCATTTTTCCGGCGGCGTGCGTACTCCCAATTTTTTTACTTACCACTATGCCGACTGGAATGCTTACCGGCTGCCCGATGTGCACCGCCTCGACCTCGGTGTGAACTTTACCCGGCGGCGCGGGCAGCACTTTACGCGGACCTGGTCGCTGGGCGTTTACAACGCCTATGCACGTCCCAACATCAACTTTGTCCGCCTGAGCGAAAATCCGGACGGATCGGTAAGTCTTCAGGGCATTGCCTTGCTAAGATTTATGCCTTACGTAGCTTTGCGGGTTCAATTTTAAGCCTCATAAAGTGTTGCGTTTTATTGGCTGGATCCTTTGTTTGAGCCTGCTGCTGACTGGGCTGTGCGGCTGCCTTTCAGAGCTGACCCTGCCCACCCATGCGCCGAGCCGGAAGCTGGTTCTGCTGGGGGAACTGACTGCTGACGACACCCTAAGCCTGCGCCTGGGCCACAGCACACCGGTAGCACAAGGCAGTAGGGCGTTGCCGCCCGAACCGTCCGGGCTAACAGTGTTTGTATCTAAGGAAAACACCCAGATAGCGAGCCTTTCGCCTCAGGTGGACAGCCAGACGCCTGTTTTGCATACCCTGCTCGTCTCGGCACCGCAACGTCTTTTTTCCGGAAGCCGGTACAGCGTTCAGGCTATCGGCGGCAGCTATCCGGCTGTAGCAGCTACCGTGCAGATGCCACACCCCTTTGTTACCGCGATCATTGACACAGCCACCGTTTCATATGCCGGTGGCACGGCACTGCGCCTTTTGTTTCGCATCTATGATCTGGCGGGTGAAGGCAATTTCTACAGCGTCGATGCGTTGCGCCAAAGCTTTGCGCTTTCCGGCATTTTTATCCATGACAACGACACCTTTGATCTCGTCCGGGACAAGCCGCTGTATGACTCGCTGAAGGCAGCCGGTTTGCCTGTAATCCGGCGCATAGACACCAGTTATTCCGGAATTTATGAGCGTTTGCCCATCTATACCAACGACCCGCTGACGGAAAACCTGAAGCTGGCTACACCTTACACGGCGTCGCAACGAATCCTGCTCACGGACGCCGGCTTTCCGGGGAGTCGCCACGACCTGCAGATCTTTGTTTCGAAGGACCGCTTCCGGGGTTCCTTTCCCAACGACCTGGGCCGGATTCTGATTTCCGTGAAATCGCTTACGCCGGCCTATTTCGGCTTTTTGCGCGCCTATGAAACTTTTACGCCAGCAACTTCGACAGGTTTCCTGGCGCAGCCCGTGCGCATCGAAAGCAATGTTACAGGCGGATTGGGCATCATAGGGGGCAGTTTTCGTGTGCCCTTCTACTTTACCTTCGACGCGGATCCTTTTTAAAGGCAGCCGCTTTGCTTTCTTCCCGGAAAGACATTCTTAAATTTTTTTCTTTCTGCCATGCAACTGAAAGTAGTACAAACGCCGGCTGACGAACGTCTTTTCCTCGATGTTCCAAAGACCATTTACGCAAACGACCCCAACTGGATACAGCCGCTGGACAAAGATATTCGGGAGGTTTTTGACAAAGAGAAAAACAAGGCGTATCGGGCCGGTGGCGAAGTTGCCCGGTGGATTTTGCTGGACGATTCCCGAAAAGCGATAGGACGCATTGCCGCTTTCGTCAATAAAAAATACAAGGCCGAGCAGCCTACCGGCGGGCTGGGTTTCTGGGAGTGCCCCAACGATCCGGAGGCGGCGCGCATCCTGTTTGATGCGGCGCGCGACTGGCTGGCAGCACGGGGTATGGAGGCGATGGACGGCCCGATCAATTTTGGGGAGCGCGACCGCTGGTGGGGCTTGCAGGTAGAAGGGTTTCAGCCGCCGCTGTATTGCATGAACTACAACCTGCCGTATTATCAGGCGTTGATGGAAGGCTATGGTTTCCAGCCTTATTTTCATCAGATCTGTTTTGCGCTTGACCCGGCAAAGCGGTTGCAGGATAAGTTTTATGACCGGCATGCGGACCTGGCGCGGGATCCGAACTACAGCACCCGTCAGGTAGAAAAGTCGCGTCTGGACAAGTATGCAGCAGATTTTACTCTTGTTTACAACGCTGCCTGGGCAGGGCATGGTGGGGGCAAATCGCTGGACGAGCGCACCGTCCGGAAGATGTTTCAAAGCATGAAGCCGGTGATGGACGAAGACCTGATATGGTTTGTGTATCACAAAGAAGAACCGATAGCGATGTGGGTGAACCTGCCGGATCTCAATCAGTGGTTTGGGCGCCTGGGGGGCAAATTTGGTTTATTGCAAAAGCTCTGGTTTCTCTACCTGAAGAATTTTACTCCCAATCCGCGTTTTATCGGGCTTGTCTTTGGAGTGGTGCCCGCCTTTCAGGGCAAGGGCGTGGATGCCTACATGATTGTAGAAGCCGGCAAGGTGATCCAGCAGAAAGGTAAATACAAGGAATATGAGATGCAGTGGATCGGCGATTTTAACCCGAAGATGATCAATATCGCTGAAAGCCTCGGTACGCACCGCAGCCGGGTGCTGACAACCTACCGCTACCTATTTGACCGCCAAAAAGAATTTAAACGCCATCCGATGGTAGGGTAAGGATTTCCGGAAAATTCCGGAATTTGCCCAGTTCCAATGCTCCCTGAAGGGGCGCTCTGACAGGCAACGCTCTTTATCAGGATTTCATCCAAAAAAATTCCCGGGCCCAAAGGTCCGGGAATTTTTTAATTTCCGCTTTAACGGGAATGCATCAGCGAATCAAGACTACATCTCCTTTGAAGGTCTCCGATTTGCCGTCGGGCGAAGTCGTTCGGATCAGGTACGAATAGGTGCCGGCATCCTGCGGCTCCCCATTGTGGGTGCCGTCCCAGCCACGCGTGTCACCGGAAGCCTGGAACATCTGCTGGCCCCACCGGTTAAATATCCGGAATTCTACCACGCGCTGGGTGGTTAGATTTTTCGGTGCAAAATAGTCGTTGTCATGATCCCCGTTGGGCGTAAAGGCATTGGGGATGATGACCAGAGTTCGGGGATCCACCTTCACCGTTCCGGTATCGGAAGTCTGACAACCGTCAGGGCCAATGCCGGTGACGATGTAGGTTGTGGTGGTTTTGGGCGAAGCCATTACGGTGGCCCCTACCGTAGCGCTGAGGCTCGTGCCAGGCGTCCAGTGATACACATTAGCGCCATTGGCATTCAAAGCCACGGCTTCGCCGTATTTAATAGTAGCTTCCTTTGGTGTGATGCGCACCGGGTTCACAGCTTTTACCCGTACGGTAGCTTTTACCGTATCAGCACAGACCGTGCGGGCTT
>JAEVZP010000247.1 GCA_023392185.1 Bacteroidota bacterium | reverse complement strand
CTTCCCGCACAATCGCCGCCGGCACAAAGCCCTGCGCAAAATGGCCCAGCTTGTCGTAGTTGTTGCGCGACTGCCCGAAAAGCTCCTGCACCCAATAGCCGAGCGGCACTTCGGCGTAGGTGTAATGCCCGCCCAAAACCAAAATCAAAGCCTTAAGGAAAATCAGCACATACACGAAATACGTGAAGCGGAAGCGGCGGAAGGTAGCCACCAGAATCGCCAGCCCAACCAGTGCGGGCAACACCTCCAGAAACCACGTAAAATAATCGTGTGGACCAATAGCAGAAAGGCCAAGGGCGAGGAAAAATAAGAGAATCAGTGCGGCGTATTTATTCATATTAAAAAGCGTAGAAAAAAACAGGGCCGGGTAGACGGGGCAGGGATTTGGTATGGGCTTCGCCGGTATGCAAAATCTCCCTTCTTACCCAAACGCTGCATCTGCTTTTCCGTTTTTTCTACCGGTGCGGCGCGGCGTAAACCGGTTTGCGGCACTGGGGCTTGCAATTAGCATCGGAGCAGTGGTGGCGCTAATGATTTCCATACTCTTTTTGGAGGTGCCTTTCTGGATCGCGATTCCACTGGTGCTGGTGGTGATGCTGCTTTTTCTTTTGGTGTTGGTGAAGGCTTACATCCGCTGGCGCATCCGGCTCTACAGCGAGGCCTCAAACATCCGGCAAACCCATATGCTGATGCAGGAATCTACCGATGGGTTCAAACCCCTTTTGGCATTGGCGGCCAGGTGGGTGAGCAGCCGGGAAGAAGCCGCTCGCTGGGATGCCCTGCTGGCGCAGGAACAAGGGTCTTCGCAAAATCCCTTTCCCGAGCGACCTCCGGAAGCCGTTTCGATTCCGGTAAAATCCGGCATCATGCTTTTGTATATTCTGGTTGCGGGTCTGGTCGTTGTGGCAAACCTGATGGTGTTCCGGTTCTCCCTTGTCGGGGTGGTCGTGGCGCTCGTGCTGGCCGCAGTGTTGTGGTTTATCGGCAAGCGATACGGGGTGCGTGTAAACAACCCGCGACCGGGCCTCGTCCTGAGTGAAAAAGGTCTTTTATTTCCGGAAAAGGGTGCATTCTACCCATGGGCGGAAGTAGACCAGGAAGGCGTCTTCAATGTTTCCGCCGGACGCTCTTCCTACAATCAGCTTCGTTTTTACCACGGGGGAAAGCGGATCATCCGGAATGTAGACGTTTGGGAAACCACAGCGGGCGAAATCCGCTATCTGCTGATCCTCTACCGCAGTATTTATAACCAGCGCAACCGGGCGGCCCGGGATGGGGAAGCGTTTCCGGAATTGTAGCCCGCAAGGGTTGGTTAGAAATCGAATGTTATGGCAAAGAAATTCTCCTATTCCGAACCCGGCGACGCTTTTCCGTTTTCGGAGCCGGTGCGGCAGGGCCTGCACCGTTTTGCCAGTTGGCTGATCGGCATTTTTACGGGCAGTTCTATCCTGGCAATGCTGTTTATGGGTCTTTTGGATTGGCCCTGGTGGGGCGCGTATCTGCTGGCAGGTGTCGGGATGGGGTGTGCTTTGTATTTTTTGGCAAAGGCTTTCATCCGCTGGCGCATCCGGCTTTACGGCAGCGCCGAAAACACACGGCAGATCCATGCGCTTATGGAAGCGTCTATAGGCAAATTTTCCCCTTCGTTGGAACGGCTGACCACACGCCTGAGCACCCGCGAAGAAGCGGTGCGCTGGCAATCGCTGCTGGCGCAGGAACAAGATTCTTCGCAAAGCTCTTTTCCGGAAAAGCCCACAGAAGCGGTTTCGATTGCAGAGGGCGAAAAGATTTTGTCGCCGTTACAGGGCGGGGTCGTGGTAGCAGCAATCTTGGTGTTGATGCTATTGGGGCCTTCCAGGGCCTTATTTCCGGTTTTGGGCGGTGCGGCGCTGTTGGTTTGGGGCTTTACGCTGCTGAAGAGGAACAAGCGGAAGCCGCTGCCGGCCCTGGTGCTGAGCGGAAAAGGGCTTTTCCTGCCCAAAGAAGACGCTTTTTATCCGTGGGAAGGCGTGCGTGAAGAAAAGGTAGCCGTGGTTGGGTCTGGCCGCACTGCCCACACCGTGTTGCAGTTCCGCTACCGGGACGAGCAGCGTCACAAAAGCGAGTGGGTGGAAAAAATGATCCATAGCTGGAAGACTACACCCGGCGAACTGCGCTACCTCTTACGCTTATACCGCGAGGCGCACAACACGAACGCGGGCGTTTCAGGCGAGCCGAAAGAAGCGTAGATGCTCAGGAGGCGGGTTTCCTGTAAATACAGGTCACAGCGCACACAGAGAAGGCTACACAGAGTTCCAAAGAGCATATACGCGTGATACCGGACACAGAGCGCACAGAGATTTACACGGAGTTCCACAGAGACTCTTCAAAACCTCCGTGGACCTCTGTGTCTCTTTTGCGCTCTCTGAGTCCCTTATTCAAGCAAAATTTTCCGGAACTTATACCGGACACAGAGAGCACAGAGATTTACACGGAGTTCCACAGAGCTTTTTACATAAATAAAACATTTTTTTATGAACTTAAAGAATGACTCGCTTAATGCCGTTCTTTAAAACAAGCACGTTGAAATTGAGCAGCAGTCCCAACTTAAAGCCGCCGAGTTTTAAATACGTAAGCACCTGCGCCAGATGAACATCAGTGAGCGCATCGACCGCTTTGATTTCCACTACAATTCGGTTTTCAACCAGCAAATCAATCCGGTAGCCGTGGTCCAGCCTGATATCTTTATATACAATCGGCATGGGGCGCTCGCCCACTACATCCAAACCGGCTTGCGCCAGTTCATAACGAAGACATTCCTGATAGGCGGATTCCAACAAGCCGGGCCCTAACTGCCGATGTACTTCAATAGCACAACCTATGATTTTGGTAGCAATTTCATTTTCTATCGGGCAATGGTTTTGCATTGCGCACAAGGTAGATGTTTTCTTATGTTATACGCATTATACCGGACACAGAGAGCACAGAGATTTACACGGAGTTCCACAGAAACCCTTTAAAATCTCCGTGGACCTTTGTGCCTCCTTTGTGCTCTCTGTGTCCCTTATCCAAGCAAAATTTTCCGGAAAACCTCCGTGGACCTCTGTGCCTTCTCCGTGTCCTCTGTGGTCTGTATCTAAACAGAAATTTCCGGAAACTTATGTGGTCTATAACACGCAGGAATTTTCTCAAAAAATCTTTCCAAACACCCAACCTCCAGACCCTTTCGCTGTTATTATTCTACGCTTCCAAACGAACGTAAAAAGCACCTCAAAACCGGTCGGTTTTCCTCAAAATTTTCCGCTTCCGGAGCTGCTTTAAATTCTCCTTTTTTATCCTACATTTGTTTCTCACTTTTCCAAACGAACCGGCACAATGGCTGCAGAAGAAAAACTAAAGGTCCTCAAGCTCGCTCTTGACAAAATTGAAAAAGATTACGGAAAGGGCTCCGTAATGATGCTTGGCGACAAGCAGCAAAACAACATCGAATCCGTCAGCACCGGCTCCCTCGGGCTGGACGTGGCGCTCGGCATCGGCGGTTTTCCCCGCGGCCGGATCATCGAAATCTATGGCCCGGAATCTTCCGGTAAAACCACCATTGCGATTCATACCATTGCCGAAGCGCAAAAAGCAGGTGGCGTGTGCGCTATCATCGACGCCGAGCACGCTTTCGACGCGGTGTATGCCCGCAAACTGGGCGTGGATGTGGATAACCTCCTGATTTCCCAGCCCGACTACGGCGAGCAGGCGCTTGAAATCGCCGATCGCCTGATTTCCTCCGGCGCGCTGGATGTGGTGGTAATTGACTCGGTTGCTGCCCTCGTGCCTAAAGGCGAGCTGGAAGGCGACATGGGTGACTCCAAAATGGGGCTGCACGCCCGGCTGATGAGCCAGGCATTGCGGAAACTCACCGCGACCATTTCCCGCACCGGTACGATCTGTATTTTCATCAACCAGCTGCGCGAAAAAATCGGCGTGATGTTCGGTAACCCCGAAACCACGACCGGCGGTAATGCCCTGAAATTCTACGCGTCCGTTCGTCTGGACATTCGTCGTCCGGCTTCCGGTCAAATCAAAGACGGCGACAACGTTCTAGGCAGCCGCGTGAAAGTGAAAGTGGTGAAAAACAAGGTAGCGCCGCCGTTCCGTACCGTGGAGTTTGACCTCATGTTTGGCGAAGGCATCTCCAAAGTCGGCGAGGTGATTGACATGGGTATTGAACTGGGCATTATGCAGAAAAGCGGTTCCTGGTTCTCCTACAACGACAATAAAATCGGGCAGGGCCGCGACAACGTCAAGCAGTTTTTGCTGGATAATCCCGAGGTGATGACCGAGATTGAAGCCAAGATTCGCGCCGCGCTGCAACAGCAGGATGCGCCGCTGGCCGAAGAAGCCGCAATGGATGAAATGTAATTCTTGCTTTGAGCGTTTTGTACTAAAACAGCTGCCTTTCGGGGTAGCTGTTTTTTTGTTTAGTGTGATTGGAAAACATAGACTTTTCCCCGCAGATTTTCGGAAATTGAGCCGCAGATTTTTTGAGGATAAAGAATCTGTGCTTATCCGTTCCAACCCGTTTTATCCGCGTTCCTCTTTCTCATACACCACCAACCCAAAATACCCGCCCAGCCAATACCGCGCGCTGATTTTCCGGAAAGTTTCCGGCAAGGGCAAATCTTTTTCATAAAACACCGACCGGAACCGGAGTTTTGAGGAAAAAGGCTGGAACATTTTATCTATCAATCTAAGCGCGTTGTCTGGCGTGAAATGGTTCAGGAGAAACAATTTGCCACCCGGTTTCAGCACCCGCGCGGCTTCAGAAAAGACTTTTTCAGGTTGGTCAACAGTGGAAATCACGTGGGCTAAAACCGCATAGTCGAAGGAATTTTCCCCAAATGGCAGGCCGTGTAGGTCGGCGCGCAGAAGAGTCGTGCCCGGCGGCGCTTTTTTCCGGGCGCGTTGGAGCATCTTGGGCGAAATATCTACACCGGTAACCGTGTGTTTCCGGAACGCGCTAAAACTGCTGCCGTCGCCGGTGCCAAGGTCAATTAAAGTCCCTGCCGGAAAGGCATTTAGCAAGGTTTTTAGCGCTCTTTTCTGGGGCCGGAAAAAAAGCTCCACCAACGGGTAGAAAGGCACAAAAGCGTCGTAGAAATGGGCTGTTTTTCCGGAAAATTCAGGGAGTTTTGGCCTCATTCTGTAAGGCTGCGGCGGGTAGCAGGCCGTTTTTGGTGCACAAAGTTGAGGCTGTATACTTCCAGCGGCTCTGCTTTCCCTTTCAGCTCAAAACGGCCTACCGGCTGGGCAATGCCTTTGTGGATACCGAGCGCTTCCACAAATACGTCCGACGCCAGAATGTCTTTATCCACTTCGCTGGCCAGGCTGCGGATGCGGGCCGTGGTGTTCATCGCGTCGCCGCTGATAGCAATGT
>JAEVZP010000042.1 GCA_023392185.1 Bacteroidota bacterium | reverse complement strand
CCGAGATGCCGGTACGTTGTCTTTTTCATGTTGCAATGCAAAGATGACCCGGCTTTCGGCCTTTTTTTAAGGCCATAGCCGTATAAGCCGAAAATCAACTCTGTTGCACTTGCTAATGGAACTCAGGCCTTCTTACAAGTCAAGTTTCATAAAAAGAAAATTAACAAAGGTCCTGAACCCTTTAAATTTTCTGCTGATTATCTTCAATATGAATTGTTGTCTAAGCGACTTGATATTGAGAGTATAAGTAAGTACGATTTTCCGACTAATGTTTTATCGTTTACAAATTTTGAATCAATAGGTACGTTTGGGGTATTTTATTTAGATGAAAATGATAATATTGATATGGCATATGCCATAGCATCAGAACTGTGTTGTACTGGGAAAAGTTTAAAAAGCAAGCGAGCGGTACAAAGGCAATTTATTATTCCTAAATCTTACAGAAATAGTCGTTTCAATATTGCAGGCCAAGAAGAATTATTTTCGTCGCTATATATTAATGATTTTGAGATGGGAATCTTAAATTTAAACATAGGTGCACCTTTCCTTAAAAGTCGCTCAATATTAACTTATGTTGTAGGATTATTACACTCCCTTCGTAATGAAAAAAATGTTGATGGGCAAGTGGTTATTGATGATTTTTTAAGCCTAGCTAACAATTTGGAAGTAACAGGTACAGCAGAACTAACTGAATCCAAAAGCCCTAGAATATTGCTTGTTAATGTAGACGATAATGGCAGGTACCCCCGCTTGCCGTAGCGCTCGTTTACGTTAGGCGAAGGCTCCTGCCCCCGCTCGCCGTAGCGTTCTTTACGTTAGGCGAAGGCCCCGCTCGGCGTAGCGCTCGTTTTACCGTTAGGCGAAGGCTCCCGCCTTCGTCTTCAAAAATATTCCATTTCAAGCTTACCGGGCCACAGCAGCCGGTTTTTTCAAAAGCTGTTATTTCCGGAAATAACAGCTTTTGCAAGGAAGGCAGACGCATTTTTGCATGTGTGGCACAAGACCCATATTCCGTAGAGACAAGGCATGCCTTGTCTCTACATTTCCCCCAAAATACCCCATTTCAAGCTTACCGGGCCACAGCAGCCGGTCTTTTCCGCCGGCTGTTATTTCCGGAAATGGCAGGCTTTTGCAAGGAAAACGGGAAGCGTTTTTTGAATCCTGAAACCATTACGCTGAATGGGATAATGTCCGGCAAATAGCCTTACGGTTTGTAGTGAGACCGGCAAGCCGCGATAATAACGGCGTTGTCTGTGACTTTGTAAATGAGTCGGTGCTCTTCATCTATGCGACGGCTCCAATACCCTTTGTATTGATACCGAAGGGGTTCCGGCTTACCAATCCCCATAAAAGGATCGCGCAAAATGTCGCGGATTAAATCTCCGATGCGCAACGCTATCCTACGGTCGGTCTCAATCCAAACCTGATATTCCTCAAAGGCCTTCTGCTCAAACTGAATAGCTCTCATGGCAGGTCTTCCGGCTTAATGGTAATCAGCTTTTCGCCTGCTTCTATAGCGGCAATCCGGCGCGAAAGTTCTTCCGCAAAATCGGGGTTGCTCAGAATCTCGTCGGTAGCGTCGGCAAGCTGCACCGAAATCTCTACCGTTTTGTGGGGATACATACGCTTCAATCCTTCCAGAAAATCATTGGAAAGTGCATCCGTATTAATGGTTATAGTCGCGGAACCCATAACGTTTGGTTGTTTTTCCAAAGATACCTGAAAGCAACTCACTTCCGTGCTTCGGGATCGCTAAAATTTGAGTAGATAGCCTCGCTCAGCGTAGCGTTCGTTTACGTTAGGCGAAGGTTCCCGTCTTCGTCTCCAAAAACACCCCAATTTCAAGCTTACCGGGCCACAGCAGCCGGTCTTTTTCGCTAGCTGTTATTTCCGGAAATGGCAGCTATTCCTACACAATCGCATAAAAACCAGTTTACCCGTAGATGTCTTTGCGATAACCGGCAGCGCGTACGTCCACGAGTAAAATTTGTTCTTCAATCGCATACAGCACCCGGTAGTCGCCCACCCGTATGCGCCACAGATTGTCAAAACCTTTCAGTTTCTTGCATCCCGAAGGGCGCGGATTTTGCTCCAGTCCTTGTAAGGCGGTTACGATACGCCCAACTACCGGCACCGGCAGCTTCTCTAAGTTTTTAGCCGCCGCTGCCGACACAACAACCTGATAAACAGCCATCTCTAAAGCTTTCCGGCTTTTTGAAGGTTGGCAATTACATCTGCCAAAGGCAGCTTAGGACCTTCCCGCCGGGCTTCTGCCAGCAACCCGTCCAGAAGGTCTTCCAAATCATCCTCGTATTGCTCCAGCGCGCTCAGCTCAATGACAACGGCTTTGCGGCGGTTGTTTTCGTCGGTCAGATAACTTACTCCTTTCATGCTTTTTCGCTTGTCTCAAAGTTAAGGCTTTCGTTTTTCGGCGAAGGGTTATGTGAACGTCCGCTTGGCATAGCGCTCCCGCCTTCGTCTCCAAAAATATTCCATTTCAAACGTACTGAAACACAGCAGCCGGTCTTTTTTCCGCCGACTGTTATTTCCGGAAAGGACAGGCTAGTGCAAGGAAGGCCGGAAGCGTTTGTTGAATACTGAAACCACTACGCTGAATGGGAACATGTTCGGCAAATAGCCTTACGGTTTGTAGTGAGACCGGCAAGCGAAAACAACAATAGTATCCGGCTCTACTTTGTAAATAAGTCGGTGTTCGCTGTTAATGCGCCGGCTCCAAAAACCTTTAAACTCGTGCTTAAGCGGTTCCGGCTTTCCGATTCCACCAAAAGGGTCCCGAGCGGTTTCTTTCAGCAAATCGCCAATACGCAACGCCATTTTACGGTCTGTTTCAATCCAGTTCTGGTACTCCTCAAAGGCTTTTGGAATAAACCGGATATCTTTTATGGCAAAAGCTCGTTGGGCTTTACAAGAATTGTTTCTTTTTTGGCTTCGTATTCCGCAATGCGTTCCCGTAGCTCTTGAGCGAAAAATTCGTTGCTCAGAATCTCGTCGGTAGCGTCGGCAAGCTGCACCGAAATCTCTACTGTTTTGTGGGGATACATACGCTTCAACCCTTCCAGAAAATCATTGGAAAGTGCATCTGTATTAATGGTTATAGTAGCGGAACCCATAACATTTGGTTGTTTTTCCAAAGATACCTGAAAGCGGTTCACTTCCACGCTTCGGCATCGCTAAATTTTGGGTGGATAACCCCCGCTCGCCGTAGCGTTCTTTACGCTTTACGTTAGGCGAAGGCTCCCGCCTTCGTCTATAAAAATGCCCTATTTCAAGCTTACCAAAACACAGCAGCCGGTCTTTTTCACGGTCTGTTATTTCCGGAAACGGGCACGTGTTCGTAATACAAATGCACCTACTGCCGTTTGGTAAAATTCAGCGGCGGCAGAAAGACATTGTTCAGCGCAGCCTGTCGGCACAAGGAAGCGATGTGCTCGCGAACAAAAGGAAAAATAATAGCGGGCGCGTTCTGGTTCATAAAAAAGTCTTCGTCCAACTCGCCCTCGCCCGTTTTCCGGAAAAGGCCAATCATTTTTACACGCGCTTCGTAGGCGAAAGCATCTTCCGCTTGCGTTGCTGTGAGCACTACCAACAATTCTACCAGCAACTCGTCCGTTGCTTCGTTTTTGCCGGATCCGAAATCCACCTTCACCACCTGCTGAACGGTCTGAAAATCAATCTGACCTTCTCTTTTAAAAGAAGATTCCAGCAACAGGATATTGACGATGGAATAAGCGGCCTGAGCCGGACCGGTGTTTGGGGCCATGATGTTAAGCGGCTATTGCGTATCGGTTATTGCCAAAACAAGCTGCCCCTGAAACTTCTGCCTGCGAAATAGTGATATTGCCGGAATGTTCCGTCCGGCTAAAGGGAACTGACACACCTGAAATAGCTATAGCGCTGCTGTTTGGCACATCCCAATCTGCCGAGTAGCCTCCCAGGAGTGGTTGAATGAAATCGGAAAAAGGGCCAGTCTCCAGAAAGTCTGCATCGGCCATTGTGGGCGTATGCAAAACGGGTTTATAATCCTTGCCTACCCACTCGTGTTCCACTTCTTCCAGCGCAGTACAAGAGGTTTCACTAACAAACGTTACAAGTTCATAAGGGAAAAGCCTGGCAGCTTCCACCCGCAGGTTCCAAGCCGCTTGACCCAAGTCGCCGTCCAATAAACAGTCGGGATTGATTTCTATGATATGGGAACCACCAAACGCATCGTAGCCGTACTGAAAACGAGCTTCAGGAAAGGCTTCAACAAGCCCCTGAATCTTCCCAAAAATAAAGTCTTTTACATTAGTTGCCATTTTTTAGGAGAGGGTTTGTTTTAAAAAATTGATTAAAGACTGTGCCTGCGTGTGTGACTTGTTTGCTTCTTTGAAAGCGAACATTTTTACCTCGTAATCAGCCTGCTTTCGTTGACGCTTCAAACGGTAGATCTCGTCTGCAAAATCCATCGCAGCTCTTGGCAGCACTTTCTGATTACTCAACCAAACTGTTATCTTATTTATAGTGGCTTCATGTGAACCACCGGACCTACTATCTTTCAACTGCGCGTCATCCGCTTGTTTATTTCCACCAAGCTCTTCATACAAGACATGCAGCATGAACTGATAAACACCGTAGTAGCTACAATGAACGCTTGAATTATAAAACGCCTTTTGAAGCAATTCGTTGGCCGCGTCCAGGCTGTTTTGGGATTTTATTTCAAACGGCTGCGACATCTAAAGGGGATGCAACTTACAAAACAGTTTGGGAACAGGCAAGCGGTTTCCGGAAATTCTCTTTATTCCATCCTACCTTCCACTTCTCCAAAACCCATTACTGTGGGCGTTGACCTGCTCACCCTCATCCCCCGCTCAGCATAGTGTTCTTTATGCTTCATGTTCTGCGAATCCCGCCGTTGTCGGGATGCCTTCGTCTCCAAAAACACTCCATTTCAAGCTTACCGAAATACAACAGCCGATCTTTTTTCAATAGCTGTTATTTCCGGAAATGATGGCTTCTGCAAGGAAGGCAGACGCATTTTTGCATGTGTGGCACAAGGCACGTATTCCGTAGAGACAAGGCATGCCTTGTCTCTACAATATCCAGCATATACCCGCAATCGCCCCTTCCGCCTATTGCCGGGCCATTATTGCACGGTGTGGTTTCCCCATTTTTACGGCTCACAAAACCGGTCTTTGTCCCAGTTCTGAACATTGGTTTCAATATAATCATTTATCTTTTGGTATTCCGCGTCGTTCCGGATAATGTGGTCGTGGAAGCGCGCCTGCCAGCCAAAGGAAAGTTGCAACCGGCGGGCGTGTTTGGTAACAGCCGCTTTGTATCCGCCGATAATAGAAGAAACGGTATTCTTTCCCTGATTCTGAAACCGGGATTGCGAAATGGTTTTACCAAGGGCCGGTTCCGCGTTCCGTAGAGAGGAGGCATGCCTTGTCTCTATATGCCTTGTCTTTTCGCCTTCATCATTGCAATCGCCAATAAGACCGGATTTTCCGGAAATTTCCGCCCCATCTGTGGGGAGAGAAAAGGCATGCCTTGTCTCTACAATATCCGTGTTATCACCAACAGGCGCGGGATGATTCAAAATCAAAATCCCGTGAATGTGGTTGGGCATCACCACAAACGCGCCCAGTTCTATATTTCGGGCATGATTGGGGATTTCATGCCAGAAAACATCCGCCAAAAAGCCCGGCGTGCGAAAGATGCATTTTGCCGTTCCGGATTTCGCCAAACAAATGTTCCCGCTTCCGGGAGCAAATGGTAATAAAATACGCGCCTGCCCAGCCATACTGCCACCAGACCGCCCGGGCCGAGGGAATGCGGTATTGATTTTGATAGCGCTGCATTCAAGAGGCATTTAGAGAAATAAAACAGCGTTTTTACGGTAACACGAGTTGTAGGTTTCCGCAAAGTAAATCAAGCGGCTGTACAGCTGCAATGACTACGGGCTTATACGGATTCAAGCTTTGTTCTATTTCCGGAAAAATCTAAACCGTTTTTGTAGAGACAAGGCATGCCTTGTCTCTGCGGACCCCAAAATGCAGGAACGTCGCCGGAATTTCCGGAAATATTTTCGAAATCATCTTGGTTAGGAGACAAGGCATGCCTTGTCTCTACAGAACCCAAAATGCAGGACTGTCATCCCGCATTTCCGGAAATATTACCCAATCCTAATACCTCCTTTTCAATCCCTCCTGCTATCGGTCTTATCTTGCAGCGGTGCGGCCTTTGCTGCCGTGCGTTTGACTTTTTACTCATGAATTCACCAGAAGACGCATCCGCCGGCCGGCCCGCAGGGCTTCCGCTTACCGATGACGACCTGCGGCAGTTTTCCCTCGATGTTTCCGGTATCGGAACCTGGCGACTGTATCCCGAAAGCCAAATCGTAACCTGGGATGACCGCTGCAAGGAACTCTACGGCTTTGCGCCCGACGATGAAGTGCCCTATGATCAGGTGTTGCGTTATATGCACCCAGACGATCAGGCCGCTGTCAATCAGGCCGTGATGGCTGCCATGGCCGGTGAGAACGAAGGCAAATATGAAATTCAGTTCCGCACCATCGGCGCCACCGACGGCAAAACGCGCTGGCTGTTGTGTCGCGGAAAGGCTTTCTTCAACGAAGCCGGGCAAACCATCCTTTTTGCCGGAACCGCACAGGATATTACGGAAGTCGTACTGGCCCAGCAGCAGGCCGCCCGCGTCGAGAAAATGGCCCAGGAGGCCATTGCCAATGCGCAGGCCGGCACCTATAGCTTTGACCTGAAAACCGGTGAATTTTTGTATTCCCCGCAAACCAAACGCATTTTTTCCGGCATCGCAGAAGGAATCTTTACCCGCGAGGATTTTGTAAACCGCATTTGTGAGGAAGACCACACCGTTCGCGACGCCGCCCACGCCGAAGCACTACAGACAGGGGTTTTAAAATATGATTGTCGTGTAAAGTGGGATGATGATACCATTCACTGGGTGCGCGTCAGCGGTGCTTATGAGTTTGATAAAGCCGGCGAACCGGTCCTCTACACCGGTATCTTGGAAGACATTACTTCCCAAAAAAATGCGCAGCTGGCCTTAGAAAAAAGCGAACGCTTTGCCCGCAATGTGGTGCAGGATTCGCCGGTAGCGAAGTTTATCACGCTGGGGGAAAAGCAGGTGCTGGAGATGATGAACAAAGAAATGCTGACATTACTCGGCACCCCGGAACCCATTACCGGCCTCCCGCTCCTAAAGGCCATTCCGGCTTTTCAGAACACCTCCATCCCCCAAATTCTGGAACAGGTACGACAGACCGGCATCCGCACCGAAGTGGCAGAAGAAAGTTTTACAGGCCTTAATACAGCCAACCCGCAGACACGTCACTATTATCACAAACATAGCCCGCTGCGTAATGAATCCGGCGACATCTACGGTGTTATCAGTTCCTGGATCGACGTCACCAACGAAGTAGAACTGCGCAACCAGGCCGCCACCGCGCAGGCCCTGCTCGAAGCCGCCCTCGAAGCCGCCCAGCTGGGCACTTTTGAAATCAACGCCACCAAGGGCATCATGGAGGTGTCGCCCCGCATCCGCGACTGGATGGGCTTTGAACCCGGCGAGGTCTTTACCCGCGAAGAAGCCCTCGCGACGCTGACCGACCCGGAACCGCTGCAAACGGCATTGTACGAAGCCCTTCAGCCTGAAAGCGATGGTATTATAGACATCGAATACCAGATGGTGAATCGTAAAAACGGTGTCACCCGCTTTCTACGGTCGCGCGGGCAGCGGTTTTATGACCACCGGCGTGGCCCCATCGTGGTGGGTACCAGCCAGGACATTACCGCCCAGCGCAACTATGCCCTTGACCTGGAACAGCAGGTGCAGGTGCGCACCGAAGAGCTGGCCGCCGCCGTAGAAGAGCTGCAGGCAACCAATGAAGAGCTGGCCGCTTCCAATACCCAGCTGGTGCATTCCAACGAAGAACTCGCCCAGTATGCCTATGTAGCAAGCCATGACCTGCAGGAGCCGCTCCGGAAAATTCAGGTTTTTTCCGGAATGCTGGCCAACAAGGCGGAACTGGACGAGAAAAGTCAGGAACTGGTTTCCAAAATCGGACAGTCGGCCACCCGCATGGCGCAACTTATCCGTGACCTGCTGGAGTTTTCCCGCCTGCTCCACGCCGATACCCGCTACCAGCCGACCGATCTAAACGCAATTGTGGCGGCCGTGCGCAACGATTTCGAACTGATCAGCCGCGAAAAAGGCGCGGTCTTCAACATCGGGGAGCTGCCGCAGATCGAAGCCGTGCCGCTGCAAATGAACCAGCTGTTTTACAACCTTATCGGCAACGCCCTCAAATTTACCAATCCGGAGGTACCGCCGCAGATTGACATCGCTGCCACGCCGATCTCCCCGGAAGAAGCAGGCCGTTTTGTTTCGCAGCCTTCGCCCGCCGTACAGTATTACCGCATCTGCGTCCGCGACAACGGAATTGGTTTTGAAGATCAGTATGCCGAGCAGATTTTTGAGGTCTTTAAAAGGCTTCATGGCCGCGATGCCTTCCCGGGTGCCGGTATTGGTCTCGCCCTGTGCCGGCGGATCATGGCCAATCACAACGGCGTGCTGTATACCCGGTCGGTCCCGGGAACCGGCACCGATTTTTACCTGATCGTGCCCGACCAGCAGGGCGGATAGTTTTTCCCCAGTCTCCCTCAAACACGGTGGGCGAATACGAAGTGTGTGAGGTGTACGCCGGATAGTTTTTCCCCAGTCTCCCTCAAACCGGATGCGCCACAAAATCCATTCTGCATTCTATATTCAGCCATGAAAACCGCGCTTGCCCGCCTTCGGCTTCCGGACCGCCTGCCGGCAAGGATGGGTCTGGCAGCGCTGGCGATTTTGCTGGCTTTTGCGATTTTTTTCTGGAAAGAACGGATTTTCTTTGGCGACGCTTCGTGGATTGCTTTCCGGGTTATCAACTTCGGTACGCTTCAGATTCAGGAACACCGCTACGGCTCTTTTATCACCCAGCTGTTTCCCCTGCTCGCCGTCAAAGCCGGATGGCCGCTGGAGGCGGTGCTGTTTCTCTACAGCATTTCTTTCAACCTGTTCTACCTTGCCGCAGGCCTTTTTCTGTTTCGCTGGCGGCAAGACGCTTTTTTGGTGCTGCTGGCGCTGTATTTCACCGTCTCGGTAAGCGTTGGTTTTTACTGGACCAATAATGAGGTGCACCAGGGTTTTGCCTGGCTGATGCTTTTCTTTGGATGGACTTCACGCCCTGCAACGAAAGGCTTTCTTTTCTATCCGGTAGCATTCGGACTGCTTTTTGCCGCCCTTTCTTCCCACATGCTTTTGCTGCTGGCCGGCGGCAGCATGGGGATGTTGCTCCTGTTATTGCGCCGCCCGCCTTTTGGGGGAACTCCGCGCGGGTGGATACTTCTTTTAGGCGGAATTGCGCTGGCAGGCTGGCGCTACTATATGAGTAAGGTGCTGGGCTGGTATGATGAAGAAAAGCTTTCTTTTATTGACACGCTCCGGTTTGCGCAGATTCCGGAGGCCTTCCGCAAAGAAAGTTCTCTCGGCTTTCTGGAGCGGTGGCCGCAATACTATCCCCTACTCCCCCTGCTGCTGCTCCTGGCTTTTGGGGTGTTGCTGGCGCAAAAACACTGGCTGGCGGCCGGCTGGCACCTGCTTTCCCTCGCGGCCTTCTGGTTTTTTATCAGCATGGCCTTCAGCGATTTTACGCCCTGGTATGCCGAAAGCGACTGGGCTTCCTGGACGGCGGTGGCGCTCGCGCCGCTGGTTCTGGCGCTTCCACTGAACCGGTCTAAAAATGTGGTCGCCGGATTCCTGTTGCTGCTTTTCGGCGTTAGTCTTTCCCGCATCTGGTATTCGTCTGCTCCTTTTGGGCGGCGGCTGCAACAGATAGAGCAGTTGGTCCAAAACCTGCAAGACCGCAAACTGGACAAAGCCGCTGTCGTCCTCGCCGATAGCCGGGCGTTGGAAGCAAGCCTGATTCTTTCCTGGCCTTTGCCGGTAGAGGTGTATTCCCTTGCTGCTCTTTCCGGAAAAAAGCCGGTGACTTCGCTCGGCATTCTCTCCGCTGCGGAACAGCTTCCGGCCACGCCTGATACGCTGCTCATTCCTTTTGGAAAGCTTTCTGCCAAAGATTTCCACCCGGCTTATTTTCCGGTGGATTCTTTTCATACCTACACACTGCTGCCCCAAGACACCCTGCTGCGCTGGCTGGAGCCTTAGACGGGCCTTGCCCAAAGCGTAGGAAAGGGGTTTTGAAGGCAAAATTTCCGGAATGCTGCTGCCTGTAAAAAAAGACCGGCACTTACAGCGGTGCAGTTTTGGTGCGCGCTGCCGGCATGAAAACTCTTTGGCGTTACCTGCGTCCTCATCGACCGCTTTTTTTCGGGGCGCTGTTGCTGGCGGCCATCGCACAGATACTGAACCTCGCCGACCCGATTATTTTCGGAAAGCTGATCGACCAGTATGCCAGCGGACGCGGCGGGCGCACTGATGCCGAACTGGTGCAGGGTGTGCTGGGATGGCTTGGCCTGGCCACTGGCGTGGCGTTGCTTTCCCGCGCTTTTAAAGCAGCGCAGGAATACTGCTCGCGGCTGGCGGTGCAGCGCTTCGGCAAACAGATTTTTGATGACGGCCTTCGGCAGACCCTTCGCCTTTCGTATCAGGAATTTGAAGAAAGCCGCTCCGGCGAAACGCTCTCGGTGTTGCAAAAGGTGAAGACCGACACCGAACGCTTCAGCGCTTCTTTTTTCAATATTCTGTATTCCTCCGTTATCGGCATTGCTTTTCTGATTTGGTATTCGGTGACCAAAAGCTGGCTCCTGATTCCGGTATTTGCCATTGGTATTGGCGTATTGGGGCCACTCACCGGGATGCTTTCCAAACGCATCCGGGCGACCCAGCGCAGCATCAACCGCGAAACGGCCCAAATGGCGGGCGTTATCACCGAAAGCCTGCGCAACATCGAACTGGTCAAAAGCCTGGGGCTTACTTTTCCGGAAATCCGGCGGCTGAAGGCCCAAACCCAGCGCATCTATGACCTGGAGATGGAAAAGGTGCGCAAAACCCGCAACCTGGCGTTCCTCCAAAGCACCACCCTGAGCATCCTGAAGCAAAGCATTCTTTTTGCCCTGCTCTGGCTCATCTTCCGCGACCGGCTCACCACGGGCGAGTTGATTTCCATGCAATCTATTTCTACCATCCTCTTTGGCCCTTTGCAGGACATGGGAACCATAATCCTGCAATACCGCGAGGTAGAAGCGTCGGTTCATGGCTTCGATGCCCTGATGCGAAAACCCATTGAAAGGCGGCCCGAAAACGCGGTTGAAATTCAGGATTTGCAGACCCTGGAATTCCGGAATGTGATATTCCGGCATCGCTCTGCAAGCCAGAATTCGATTGACGGCATTTCCTTTGAGGTTCGGAAAGGAGAAACCATCGCCTTTGTGGGTCCTTCGGGTTCCGGAAAAAGCACGCTCGTGAAGCTGCTGGTAGGTCTTTACACGCCTGCCTCCGGCGAAGTTTTGTTTAACGGCGTGCCTGGTTCTCAGATTCGCTACAACCCGCTGCGCCGGCAGATTGGCTTTGTCACGCAGGACACCCAGCTTTTTGCCGGCACCATCCGCCAAAATCTGCTGTATGTAGCGCCGGAAGCTTCGGAAGCCGAACTGTTGCAGGCACTCCGGGACGCGGCAGCAGGCCCGCTGCTGGCCCGTTCGCCGCAGGGGCTCGACACGGTGCTGGGCGAAAACGGCATGAAGCTTTCCGGAGGCGAAAAGCAGCGTATTTCGATCGCCCGCGCCCTGCTGCGCAAACCGGGTCTTTTGCTGTTTGATGAAGCCACCTCGGCGCTCGACTCGATCACCGAAGAAGAAATTTCGGCAACCATCCGGCAGGTTTCGGCGCTGCACCGGCAAATCACCCTGCTCATTGCGCACCGGCTGAGCACCATTCTGCATGCCGACCGTATTTATGTGCTGGAAGCCGGAAAAATTGTGGAAAGCGGAAATCATGAAGCGCTGCTGGCAGAAAAAGGCCTGTATTATGCTATGTGGCGACAGCAGATCGGCGAGCGGCGGACGTAAGAAGGCCCTGCTGGCCTAAAACAAAAGAGTGTCTGCCTTTGGGGCCCAAACCGAAAAAGGCGTTTTTATCTTTGCTTCTTCCCGTGTCCGTTTCCGCCCGCGTCCTTTTGGTTTGTAACAGTTATCCGCCCGAAATCGGCGCGGCTCCTTTGCGCATGCAGGGCATGGCGCATCTGTTGCGCGATGCAGGCTATGAAGTGGCCGTGCTGGCAGGCATGCCCAACTACCCAACCGGACGCATTTTCGCGCAATATCAGGAAGCCGGCAGCCTTCTGACCGAATCGGTGGAAGGCATCACCGTTTGCCGGATGCCGTTTTCTCCTTCTCACTCCACCAGCCGCGTGAAGCGAACCAGCAGTCTTTTTTCGCTTTCCGGTGCTTTAATGCGTTATGGCGGGGCTTTTATCAAGTCGTTTCGGCCGGGGCGGATAATTATTTCATCGCCGCCCTTGCCGCTGGCGCTGTGTGGCGCCTGGCTGGCCCGGCGCTACGGTATTCCTTACCTGCTCAATATCTCGGACCTGTGGCCGCTGACTGCCAAAGAACTGGGCGCCTTGCGGGAAGGACCGCTCTACCAGAGTTTGCAAAAAGCCGAGCGCTGGCTCCTGGCGCGGGCCGAAGGCTGGATGGGGCAATCGGCAGAAATCCTGCATTACATCCGGGAGCACAGCCCGGTGGCGAAGCCGGCTTTTCTATACCGGAATCTGCCCTTCGGGGCAGTCGGCCAGCTTACCTGCATTCCGCCCTCCCCATACGGGCGTCGCAGGATTGTATATGCCGGCCTTATCGGGCCGGTGCAGGGCATTCTGGACCTGGCCATGCAGGTGAACTTTGCGGCATACGATCTGGAGCTTCATCTCTATGGCGACGGGGTGGACCGGTGTACGCTGGAAGACTTTGCACGGCAACACCCGGAACGCGGTATTTTTTATAAAGGGTTGCTTTCCCCGGAAGAAATGTTCCGGAAATTGCCGCATTACGACTTTGCCCTGGCTTCGCTGCGCACCCCGGTATATGGAGCGGTGCCAAGTAAGATCTATGCGGCACTTGCCGGCGGCTTGCCGGTCATTTTCCTGGGCGGCAGCGAAGGCGCCGCTCTGATTCAACAACACAAAATCGGATGGACCCTGCCTGCCGGAAACGCCGAGGCATTGGAAAACCAGTTGCCGGTGCTGCGCGATCTGCCGCCGGAAGCGCTCCATCAGCTTCGCGAACACATCCTGCGGATACAGCAAAGCAATTTTGATTTCCAACAGCAGGGGATTGGTTTTATTGATTTTTTCCGGGAAACAGGCCGCTGATTTCCGGTGCGTCCTCTAAGAAGGGTCGAAATAGGGTGCAGAGCGGCTTCTACGGTACCTGAAAGATGGGTCTGCACATCTGGCTGTGAAATTTTTGGGTCAAAAATGCGTTGATTATCAGCGCCATTATGGTTCCAAAGAAAAATTTTTCATGCAAGAATGCTTATTTATAGAAATAAACGACCTACCTTTGCGCCCCTGTCAGCCGGGTGTATTCTGTCCGGTTGCAACCAATCTGTTTTTCTTTTAAAAAAGCAATGCGACACCTTAGCTTTAAAACCCAGAGTGCCAACGAAAAGATCGTGGAGCGCAACTGGTATGTGGTAGATGCTACCAATCAGACCATGGGGCGTATGGCCTCTAAAATTGCCCACGTGCTGCGTGGCAAGAACAAAGCGTATTACACGCCTCACTTCGACTGTGGCGACTATGTAATCGTAGTGAATTCCGGAAAAGTGGTGTTTACCGGCAACAAGCTGGAAGACAAAGAATACCTGACTTATTCGGGCTATCCCGGCGGCCAGAAAGGCGAAACGGCCAAGAAGCTGCTGGCCCGTCGTCCGAACGTAGCTATCGAGCGCGCTGTAAAAGGCATGCTGCCGAAAAACCGCCTCGGCCGTGCGATGTACAAAAAGTTGTTTGTGTATGAAGGTGCTGAGCATCCGCATGCTGCCCAAAAGCCGCAGCCGATGACGATCGAAGGCATCAAATCGAAGCAAAAAGCCTAAGTCTTCCCTCTGTTTTCAAAATTATTTCCAGAGACTTTTAATTCCCCCGAATGGAAAAGCAAAAAAACGCCGTAGGTCGCCGCAAAAACGCGGTTGCCCGGGTGTATATGGCCAAAGGAACCGGTAACGTAACCGTGAATGGCAAAGAATATAAAGCGTATTTTCCGGTAATGTACCTGCAAAATCAGGTTGAATTGCCCCTGAAAACCATCGAAGGCGCTGCTACTGGTTTTGACGTAGTGGTAACTGTAAACGGTGGCGGTCAGAAAGGACAGGCGGAAGCGATCAAACTCGCGATTGCCCGCGCCCTGACCCAAATGGATGAAACGTATCGTCCGCTGCTGAAGAAAGAAGGTCTGATGACCCGCGACCCCCGCATGGTGGAGCGTAAGAAATTCGGTAAGCGCAAAGCCCGTCGTTCGTTCCAGTTCTCTAAACGCTAATCTATTAAGTATCAGGTATTTAGTAGCAAGTATCAAGATTTTCAAACAAGCCCCTGGGAGGTTTTTCGCTTCCGCTTGATACTTTCTACTTGGTACTTCTCAAAACGACTTCAGTCTACCTACAATGGAAGAAAATAAAAGCCTTCACCAGCAGCTGCTGGAAGCCGGTGTTCACTTTGGCCACCTGAAGAAAAAATGGAACCCGAAGATGCTGCCTTACATCTTCGCGGAGAAAAACGGCATTCACATCATCGATCTCAACAAGACCATCGAAGGTCTGGAAGAAAGCGCTGCTGCCCTGAAGCAAATTGCCAAGAGCGGTAAGAAAATCATGTTTGTGGCCACCAAAAAGCAGGCGAAAGAAATCGTTGCCGAGGCGGCGCAAAAGGTAGGCATGCCCTTCGTTACCGACCGCTGGTTGGGCGGGATGCTCACCAACTTCAACACGATTCGCCGCTCGGTAAAGAAAATGCAGACCATCGACAAAATGCTGGCCGACGGCACGATGGACTCTGTAACCAAAAAAGAGCGCCTGACGCTGACGCGCAGCCGCGACAAGATGGATAAGGTTCTGGGCGGTATCTCGCAGATGAGCCGCACGCCAGCCGCCATCTTTATGGTGGACATCACCCATGAGCACATCGCACTGGCGGAAGCCAAACGTCTCGGTATCACCACCTTCGCTATGGTGGATACCAACTCCGATCCTTCTAAAGTAGACTTCGCTGTTCCGGCCAACGACGACGCTACCAAGTCGATCGCTATCGTGACCAACTACCTCGTAGCCGCCATTATGGAGGGCCTCGAAGAGCGTGCACAGGCCAAAGAAGCCGGTGAAGAAGACGCTGCCGAAGAAGGTACCGAAGACCGCATGATGTCTGCCGACGAAGACGGCGATACCAACGAAGGCGGTCGGGGCGAACGCGGCGAAGGTGGCCGTGGGGGTCGGGGCCGTTCCGGTCATGCCTCTGGCGGCAGCGGCCGTCCGAAGCAAGGCGCGGGTCGTCCGAGCCGCGGAGTGGGTGGCCCGAATGCAGGTCGCCGCGTGTAATCCGCAGCACAAAGCTTGACTCTTAAAAAAAGCGCTGTTTCCTTTTCCGGAAACAGCGCTTTTTTTATCCATAAAGGTTTCCGGGCTTCTTGTATGACTGCACGCCTGCATTTAAATTTGAGAACCTTATCCCTTATCCCTTTGGAATACGCTTTTCGTCCTGCCCCACAGCCGCTCCGTCCCAATGCCAAACGTGCGGAATACACTATTGGTTTTCTTTGGATTGCACTGACGGTTCATATCCTTGCCTTTGGATCGGGATATCTGCAGTTTAGCTTGCTTTCCCGCGTGAACAGCGGGGAAGGAATCACAACTTTTTCGGCGCAACTCAATGATATGCGGGAGCAACTGGTGCGACTGTTGCAGGTAGCCGTAGCCGTCGTAACCGGTATTCTTTTCATCAGATGGTTTCGCAGAGCGTATTTCAATCTGCACCAAAAAGCAGACAATCTTTCGCATACCGACGGATGGGCCGCCGGTGCCTGGTTTGTGCCGTTCATCAACCTCGGTCGGCCCTATCACATCATGCAGGAGCTGTTTGTAGAATCCAGACGCCTGCTCCAAAACGAAGATCAGGTGGTGCCGCAGTCGCTTACGACCCGTAAGATTGGCTTTTGGTGGGCCTTGTGGCTGGGCAGCGGTTTTTTCAATAATATCTTTTATTACCTTGTCCGGGAAGCAGCCTCGGTGAACGATTATAGGTGGGCAACCGCACTGAGCATGACGGCAAATGTATGCAGCATCGTTGCAGCCGTCCTGGCCATCCGGATTGTGAAGAGTTATGCCCAAACCGAGCCGTTGCTTTATGGCGTAAAAGGAGATGAAAGGATCACGCTCCCGACGGCTTCTCCGGCAACAGCGGCATTGATTTAGCAGGAAAAAGCTACAGGTGAAAAAGCGTTTCAATTTCGGTAAGCACTGCCTGCTGGTCTGCATGATGCTTTGCGGATGCAGCCTCGGGCAGGCCGCAGCACAGTTGCTGGCCGTAAGCCCGTTTCTGGACACTACCCATCCGCAGGTACGGGAGGCAACGGCTTTTCTGCAACGCTATGCAGGCAGTTTTCCCAAAAAAGCACCGATGGATTTTTGCCAGTGGTTTACGCCGGCACAGTGTCGCGACTTTCCTGTTCCCGACCCGATCATCCACGCCATTTCCTCAGACGGAAATACCTATCGGATGGCCGATCTGGCTACGATATTCTATGCGCAACCGGCCGGAAAATATACACACCTCAAAACCCTTTTTGCCTGGCAAAATGATGCTGTGCTTTCGCCTTTTGCCATTGCCAACCATTATGTATACCGCGATGCGGAAGGGGTGCGTTTTCATACCGAACTCGAACACCATGCTACGGGTTATCGCACGGTGGTAAACGGCCCTGTTTACTATACTTTTCCGGCCGGCCTGACCTTCAACAAACAAAGAAGCGATTCGCTCCTCCGGCAGATGCAGGCCTTTGAAAAGGAATGGGGTTTCAAACCGGCGAAGCCTTTCCGGTATTATTTCGCGCAAAATGCCCGCGAGCTCGCCCGGATGAAGGGACTGGATTTTGCCGTCGGCAGCGATGAAGCAGCCCCTTCCGGCTATGCCGATGAAGACAGCCGGATCATCTACTGTCAGGGGCTCGGCGAAGCCTATTTCCATGAAGTTTTACACCTGTATCTCAACCCGGTTTATGGTCGCTCACCGCTCAACCACGGGCTGATTTATTATCTCGCGGGCGGCCTCGGTGAAACCTTCGCGCAACAGCTAACCCGGCTACGGGGTTATTTGGAGCAATATCCGCAAACCAACCTCGCCGAATACGACAAAATTGTTTCCAAAGATCGTTTTCTACATATCGACCATATTATCAATGGTTTACTGTGCGGCCTGGTGTATGAAAAAGAAGGCGTGGCAGGTGTAGAGCGCCTGCTGGACTACCCCACTCTGGAGACTCTTTTCCGGAAAGAATATGGCCTCGAACGAAAAGACTGGGATGCTTTCTTACGGGCGAAGATTCACAGCTCAAAACCCTGATTCGAATCAGCTGCTGCCCGGTTGGGCGGAGGTGCCGTGTTGGAGCCGCACTTCATTTACCCATAAGTGTGCCTGACGCGTAGGTTCCGGAATCCGGTATTTACCCACACAGTTCCGGGTGAGGTGGACGGCATCTTCGAGCGTCATCAGGTTGCCTGCCGATACATATACCGGATTGACTTTTTTCTTGGTTCGCAGCACCATGCCGACGATCTCTTCCTTATGAACGAGCGGAACAGCAGCGCCGGCTTCTTCGGGCAGCGGCTCATGCTTCCCTACCAGAATGCTTTTGCCACAGCCCAAAGTTGGCACACCGGTTACGACGCCAAAATGAGAGGCAATCCCCAGCCGGCGCGGGTGTGCCTGGCCGTGGCCATCGAGCATCAATACATCGGGTTTGTGAGAAAGTTTCTCCCACACCTGCAGCACGGCGGGCACTTCCCGGAAGGATAGCAGGCCCGGCACATAGGGAAACTTCGCCGTGGCCACCACAGACTCGCGGTGCAAAACCTGCATGTCCGGAAAAGAAAGCACCACAATACCGGCATACACCGTTTCGGAGTATTTATTAAAAGAAATATCGGCCCCGCCAATGGTTTGAATCCTTTTCTGCAGGGGTGTCAACTGCACACGGTGACGCAGGTCCTGTTGGAGCGCAATGGCTTCGGTGGGTGCAAGCGAATCGTAGTCTTGAGGAAGGGTTGTCATGCCCTCCGGGTCAATGAAACCGCGCCAGCATTTTTCCGGAAAACAGGCGATATTTCCGGAATCCCGGCATCCTTACAGAAGCGCCTGCCTTCCGGTTTCGGGGCTTTACTTCTTAATAAAGACCTTGGTGCCGACTCCCACCAGCGTGTAGAGTTCATCTACATCCGAATTGCGCAGGGCAATGCAGCCGTCGGTCCAGCCCACGCCCATTTCAATCATATCGTCGCCACCGGGCCAGATGCCGTGGATACCGATGGAATGCCCAATGGTGGCTGAAGCCGGCAGAATACCCTGTGCCTTGAGCCGGGCAAATTTGGCACGCGACGAATCGTTGGGATAGTTCAGCAGCATAAACTTGTTGTACTGCGAGCGCGGGTTGATGTTTTGGATGACGAATGAACCTTCCGGCGTGCAGCGATCGCCCTCGCGACACTTATCGTCCTGGGGGCGTGGACCAAATACGGCTTTGTAATTGCGAATGGCCCGGCCGTTATAATACACCTGAAGAGAATAATCAGATTTATTGACAAGTACCATCACCTTCTCTTTCTTCATCGTGTCGGGGCGCACCTTCACCACCTGTCCCTGTTTGATCGGAATCGGCATGATGATCGTTTGCCGCACCCGCATGATGCCTTCGGTGTATTGCACCACCCGCACGATATTTCCTTTTCCATCAAGGTATTCGTTCAGCAGCTTAAAATTTTGAAGCGTGGGCGTAGCTACCGGTGTGGATCCATCCGGCGCGGCACCTGCCGGGCCCTGCTGGCCAAAGACAGTGAGGGGCAGGAAAAGCAATAAAAATCCAAGAGCACGAAACACAGCAGTAAGCGAAATAAGGGAGGTGGGGAGAATACAACAGACTGCCGCAGCAGCTGAAAGTAAAATAACCGGGAGTTGGGCTAGGATTTAGCCACAGGCTTTTTCTTGTAAAGCGGCACGGTAGAACAGGGCTCGCCATACATCAGCGACTGCACCACCGGCTGCAACAAAGCCGTGGCTGCCACATAGGCG
>JAEVZP010000154.1 GCA_023392185.1 Bacteroidota bacterium | reverse complement strand
GGCCAGAGAGATGCAGCCCAATACATAGATAATCACCACGAGTGGATTGCTAAAGGCCTCGGCCATGCGCTGAAACAGGTCAATCTCTTCGCCTTCAATAATCTGATTGCCCCGGTTGGGAATCCAGAAAGCCGACAGGTGCAGAATCAGAAACAGCAGGATGAGGGTGCCGAGCAAGGCCATCGAGCGGCTGTACCAGCGGCTGGTTTGCTGCCGGTTGTTCACCGCATAGCCCACTTGGCGGCGGGCTTTGTTCTGGAAATACAGTTTGAGGCCCAGCACGGCGTGCCAAACCAGAAACGCAATCAGCCCGATTTCAATGGTGCGGATGATAACGTTGGTTCCCATAAAATGGGCCAGCGTATTGAACGTGGCGCCGCCATCATTGTAGAATACCATGGCATTGATATAGCAATGCACAATCAGGAAAAGAACCAGGAAAAGCCCGGTGGCTCCCATGATAATCTTCTTTCCGATAGCCGAGCTAAAAGCGGTGCTCCATTTCATATTTTCTGACAAAAAAATTACAAAAGCGTTGAGAAAAAGGTTTGCAAAGATAAGCGCACGTTGGAACAACCTGCAACCGGTAACACCAAAAGGGGTATCAGGGTTTTCTATTTTGGGCCCTTTTTGACCAATAATTTTTTCCTCGCGCCGAATTGCTATTTTTGGCGCTTTCCGGACTTCTACTCTTCTTCTTTACTCACTGTGCACTTCTTTTTCTTTCAGGTAGATACTTTGTCTCAGGCCGCTGCCGCTGCCGGCACCTCCGGCGAAAGCCTTTCCCTTTGGTACCTTCTCAAGGAAGGCGGCGTGCTGATGATTCCGCTCGCGCTGTGTTCCCTCGCCCTCGTTTTTATCTTTTTCGAACGGCTGATGGTGATCCGCAAATCCGCGCAGTACGATCCGTTCTTTATGGTTCGCGTCCGCGAATACCTGCAGGAAGGCAACGCTGCCGCCGCCCGCTCGCTCGCCAAAACCACCCCCGGCCCCATTGCCCGGATGGTAGAAAAAGGACTGTCGCGCTATGGCCGCAGCGCCGAGCAGATCGAGAAATCGATGGAAGCCACCGGCCGGCAGGAGATTTATAACCTGGAGAAAAACCTGGGCATCCTCAACACCATTTCCCGGATTGCCCCCATTTTCGGCTTTCTCGGAACCATTGCCGGGATGATTGTGTTGTTTTATAACATTCAGCACGTCGGCTTTTCACTCGACGCTATCGCGGGCGGTATTTACACCAAAATGGTGACCTCGGCGGTGGGTCTGATCATCGGCCTGATCGCGTATCTGGCCTACGATTACCTCAATACGCAGGTCAACAAGATTACCAACCGCATGGAAGCGGCCGGTGCCGACCTGCAGGATGCCTTTCTCGAATACCCCGCCGATAAACCCCGTGTCGTAGGATGAACCTCAGAAAAACACTCCGGCCCGCAGACGAAGGAGGCACTTCGGCGCTGAACGACATTCTGTTTATCCTCCTGTTCTTCTTTCTGATCATCTCCACCCTGGCCAATCCCAACCTGGTGAAGGTGAGCCTGCCCAAAGCGGCCTCCGACACCAAAGCGCGGCAAACGGTCATCGTTACGGTGGATTCCAACCGGAATTTCTTTGTCGGCACCCGCCCGATCCTGCCCGACTCTCTCGGTGCCGGGATTGATGCTGCGGTGCTCAAAAGCGGCGACGCAGAGCCCACCGTGGTTATCAACGGCGATGAAAACAGCCGTCACGGCGATATTCTGGAAGTGCTGAAGGCAGCCAAAGCCAAAGGCTACCGCGTGGTGGTTTCGGTGGAGAACAGCGGACGGTAAGCGCGCAGCTAACAAGTCTTTTAAGTAAACGACAAAGGACTTGCTATTTCTGTCTCCTCTTTTATTTTGTCACCCCGCCTATTGGCGGGGTCCGGGCGAATCAGTGTATGATTCCGGAGTACGCCACAAGCATTCCTGGAGCAGTTCGCTTTTGTCTTTTGTCTCTCGTCAGCCTGTACAGACCTGGGCGTGCCCTCAACGCTGTTGGTGGTGCTTTTTGTCACCCTGCCCCGATAGCTATCGGGATTGGTGCAGAGTCTATCTCTTTTCCGGAAATTTCCGGAAAAACCTATGAAATTTGGGTTATGCTCTTGAATGTATAATGCGTTTTCCGGAAGCCAGGGATTGCGGGTCAAGCCCGTGACGACGGAGCACACCAGGGGCTTTTTATAGTATACTTGTGGCTGTTTACCGGTCGTTATGGCGGGTGTCAGCCTGAGCTTGTCGAAGGCCGCCATCTCCAATTGTTTTTTACGCCACCCTACGATTCAAAACACCACCTATGGAAAGACGTCTAAATCTCCGGAAACAAAGAACATTTACGTCACCGGTGAGCTAACCTGTTTCACCTTCTGTTTTAAAGAGGGCTAAAATCCCGTCCGATTTCCGGAAATTTGCACCCCCGAAACTGTGTACGCTGATATTCTCCAAACCCCGCTCGAATACCTTAAGGGCGTCGGCGCGCAGCGCGCCGCAGCGCTGAAGTCGGCGCTCAGCCTCGTCACTTTCGGCGACCTGCTGGAATACTACCCCTATCGCTACTTCGACCGCACCCAGATCCGGCCGATTCTGAGCCTTGAAATGGGCGATGATTATGTGCAGACCAGCGGCACACTGACAGCCCTCTATGAAGAAGGGGAAGGCAAGAAAAAGCGCATTCGCGGCCTGCTGATCGACGGCTCGGCCCGACTCGAAATCACCTGGTTTGGCAACTCCGGCTATCTGCTCGACAAGCTCACCAAAGGCGAACGTTATATCGCCTTCGGAAAGGTTTCATTTTTTGGCGGCATTGCCCAGATGGTGAACCCGGAAATAGAGTCTTTTTCAACCCCTACGGCAGCCGGCGGACTGCAACCGCTTTATTCGGTTTCGGAGCGCCTCACGCGCATGGGCATCAACAACCGGTCGTTTGGCAAGATTACCCGCGCGCTCTTCGACAAGCTGCCGCCGGAACTGGTGGGCGAAACCCTGCCCTTTGCCGTCTTGCAGGAGTTTCGACTCATGCCACGCTACCAGGCGCTCCGGGCCATTCATTTTCCGGAAAATGAGGCCGAACGGCAAGCCGCCGTGCACCGGCTGAAGTTCGAAGAGATTCTGGCCTCCCAACTGGCCGTTGCCAAGGTGCGGCGCAATAACCATGCGCGCCCCGGCTTCGTCTTTCCCACCGTAGGCGAAAAGTTCAACAATTTTTACCACCAACACCTTCCATTTGCCCTGACCGGCGCCCAGAAACGGGTGGTAAAGGAAATCCGGCAGGACACCGTCAGCGGCCACCAGATGAACCGCTTGGTGCAGGGTGATGTGGGCAGCGGCAAAACCATTGTGGCGGTGCTTTCCATGCTGCTGGCACTCGACAACGGATTTCAGGCCTGCCTGATGGCACCCACCGAAATCCTGGCTACGCAGCACTACGAAGGCATTAAAACGCTGCTGGAACCGTTGCACATTCCGGTGGCCCTGCTCACGGGCAGCGTCAAAGGCAAGGAGCGCAAAGACGTCCTCAAAGCACTCGAAGCCGGTATGTTGCCTGTTCTGATCGGCACCCATGCGCTGATTGAGGACAAGGTAAAATTCCAAAACCTCGGCCTCGCAGTCATCGACGAGCAACACCGCTTTGGCGTAGAACAGCGCAGCCGCCTCTGGGCCAAAAACCATACCCCGCCGCATGTGCTGATCATGACCGCCACGCCCATCCCGCGTACGCTCGCCATGAGCCTGTACGGAGACCTGGATGTGTCGGTGATCGATGAGTTGCCGCCCGGCCGCAAACCCATTCAGACGCTCCACCGCACCGATACACACCGGGTGCGTGTCATGGAATTTATTCGTTCGGAAATTGATAAAGGACGGCAGGCTTATGTGGTGTATCCTCTGATTGAAGAAAGTGAAAAACTGGACTTTGAAAGTCTTAGCGCGGGCTACGAACAGGTGAAAACCTTTTTTCCGGACCATAAATACCATATTGCGATGGTGCATGGCCGGCAACCGGCCGAGGAAAAAGACCGGAATATGCAGCGCTTTGTCTCGGGGAATGCCCAGATTCTGGTATCCACAACGGTGATTGAGGTGGGCGTGAATGTGCCCAATGCCAGTGTGATGCTGATTGAAAGTGCCGAGCGTTTTGGACTTTCGCAGCTTCACCAGTTACGGGGGCGGGTGGGCCGGGGAGCCGAGCAGTCGTTTTGTATTTTGCTGACGGGCCAACAGATTTCCAAAGAAAGCCGCACACGGATGAATGTGATGGTGGAATCCACTGACGGTTTTTACATTGCCGAGAAAGACATGGAACTGCGCGGACCGGGCGATATCTACGGCACCCGGCAAAGCGGCGCGCTGAAATTCAAGCTGGCGAACTTGATGGAAGACGCCGGGCTGGTAGCGCTGTGCCGCAATGTGGCACAGATGATTGTGGAAGACGACCCTACCCTCTCGCGTCCGGAAAACCGACCGCTGCATGCGCTGCTCATTCAGCAAAAGCAACAAACGGCGTGGGCAGAAATCAGCTAAAATAGAATCTTCCGCTCTTAATCTCTGGTTACACAGGTATCATAATGGCTTATTTATTTGACATAATAAATATTACGAAATAAAGTCTGACGCAGGTTGTCTTCGAGCCCTTTTTTTCCGGAAAAGTCTTGAAAATAAAGGTTCCCAGACTGCCTTCCCGGGTCTTTCCTAATTTAGCCCGGTGCAATTGCTTCTTACCAACATCAATACACTCGCCGGAATCCTGCCTGCGGAGACATCGCTGCGCGCCGGTGCTGCAATGGACACCCTTCATTCGCTTTCCAACGCCTGGCTGCTGTGCCGCGACGGCCATATTGCCGGTTTTGGAAGCATGGATGCCCTGCCGGATGGGACGGCCGATCAAACGCTCGACTGCTCCGGCCGTATCGTGCTGCCTGCCTGGGTGGATTCCCACACCCACCTCGTTTTCCCCGATACCCGCGAAGGTGAGTTTGAAGACCGGATCCGGGGCCTGAGCTATGAAGAAATCGCCCGCCGCGGTGGTGGCATTCTGGCGACAGCCGCCAAAACTGAAAATGCGTCTGAAGACTTTTTGTATGAAAAAGCAGCGCAGCGGCTGGAGCAGGTGATCGCCCAGGGAACCGGCGCTATCGAAATTAAAAGCGGCTACGGACTGACGCCCGAAACAGAACTGAAGATGCTGCGCGTGATCCGCCGCCTCCGCGAAAGCGCGCCTATACCCGTGCGTAGCACCTTCCTCGCCGCACACGCCTACCCACCCGCTTTCCGGGAAAACCATGAAGGATATATCCGGCAGATTATCGATGAGATGCTCCCCCAGGTAGCCGGGGAAGGACTGGCCGATTACATGGATGTTTTCTGCGAAAAAGGCTTTTTCTCGGTAGCAGACACCGACCGGCTGCTGGAAGCAGGCTGGAAACATGGGCTCAAGCCGAAGATTCACGCCAATCAGCTGCACCATTCCGGCGGTGTAGAAACCGGGGTGCGCAACCGCGCAATCAGTGTAGATCACCTCGAGTGTGTGGGCGAAGCCGAGATCACCGCATTGAAAGGCGGCGCTACCCTACCCGTTCTGCTGCCGGCGGCAGCCTTTTTCCTCGGCATTTCCTACCAGCCGGCGCGGGCGCTCATTGATGCCGGCCTGCCTGTTTGCCTCGCTTCCGACTACAATCCTGGCTCCTGCCCTTCCGGAAATATGAATCTGCTGCTGACGCTCGCCTGCACGCAGTTGAAGATGACACCCAATGAAGCCATCAATTCGATTACAATCAACGGCGCGGCAGCCCTTGAATGGACCGCCGGATTGGGCAGTATTACGGAAGGCAAAAAAGCCAATCTGATCATCACCCGACCCTTGCGCTCCGTTGCGCTGATTCCGTATGATTTTGGCAATAATCCGGTAGAGCGGATGGTGCTTTCGGGACAACTTTATAGGTAGTCAAGCCCGGGACTGCCTTGCAGAAGCAGACCTGTTGGCATAAAACGTCTTTGTCTCCGGAAATTTCGAAGTTTAAAACCAAAAAAGGAAAGCCTGCGCAGCTAGCGCAGGCTTTCCTTTTTACGACTTGTTTTTTTAAGCCCGGATCGAAAAAGAAATGGTTTCATCCCACCTGGTGAAAGGCTTTTTCGGAACTTTATGGTTCAAAGGGATGCTTCATCAGGAGAAGAGAAATCTTTTCGGTCTCCCGGTCTCTGAATTAATAGCCGTAGTCTTCTTCGTTGCGATATGAGCTCCCGCGGCCGGAGTAAGAGTTGCCGCTGTTGGAGCCCTGATTATAATCGCTGCTACCGTAGCCGGTGTTCCTGTTGCGATCGTTGTCATAGCTTCCGCCATAGCGGCTTTCGCGGTATCCGCCTTCGTAGTTGTTGCGGTCGCCATAGCTGCTGTACTGACGGTTGCCGGAATTTCCGGAACCATAGCTGTCGTACTCGTTGCGATCGTTGTAGCCGTTGCCGTATCCACTGCCGTAGTTGTTGGAAGCGTTGCGGCTGTAATCATTGCGATCGTTATAGCTGCTGCTACCCATACCGGAATTGCGGCCATATCCGTTGCCATATTCGCTGTGATCGTTATAGCTGCTGTTGCCGTAGTTGCTGCGGCTGGAGCCATAATTGTCATAGTCGCGGTCGTTATCCATCTGACCGTAGCCTCGGTTGCTGCTACCGGTATACTGCTGGCTGCCGTAGTTGTTGTCGTAGCTGCTGCCACTGCGGCCATACCCCTGATTGCCCGAGCGGGAATAGTCGCTGCCGTAGCCGCTGTTGCGGTAGGAGTCGTTGTTGCCACGATACCCTTCGTTGCGATCATAAGAAGAGCCATAATTTCCGCGGTCACCACTTACGTATTGGTTGCCGTAGAACTCATGGCCCTGCTGCGCAC
>JAEVZP010000137.1 GCA_023392185.1 Bacteroidota bacterium | reverse complement strand
CACGATACAACCCTTCCGCAACACCCCGCTCCAGATTTCGCTTTGAAACCTGGACCGACTGCAGGAGCAACTCGCCCCGGAAGTTTTCATACGCATACGGAAAGAACCGCTCCATCTCATAAAGCGCTGCCGGATTGGTATTGCCCGAGACCCGATGCAGAATGTCGTTGATCCGAAGAAATGCATCTATAGCATTGGCAGCCGTCTGCTCAATAGCATCGAAAGCTGCATGGTAAGACTCGTGCGAGCGTTGCCGCACCGCCTCTACCAGGTCGTTCTTGTTTTCAAAATGCTGATACAACGTTTTCTTGGAAATGCCGACATGCGCTGCCAACACATCCATAGTTATACCCTTATAACCCCGCTCCTGAAACAAGCGGTCGGCAGACTCCAAAATATTATCTATTAAATCCATAGGAAAAACTTCATGTAGAAACAGGGTGCATCAGCCAAACAACTTCGCCTGCAAAAGGTTCTTCCCGCAAAACAAGGCCTTTTTTACCAAAAGGAAAAGTAAGGCCCAAACTTCTGCTCTATTTTCGCCTGTTGATCAATGGTGTAAACAGTTCTATATGGGTTTTCTGAAAGAATTTAAACAATTTGCCCTTCGGGGTAATGTCCTCGACCTCGCCGTGGGCGTGATCATTGGCGCTGCCTTCGGCAAAATCGTTTCCTCCCTCGTCGAAGATGTGATCACACCGCTGTTGCTCACCCCCGCGCTGCGCGCCGTCGGCGCCGCCGACATCGCACAGCTGTCCTGGAACGGAGTCAAATACGGCAGCTTTCTGTCCGCTATTATCAGCTTTCTCTGCATTGCGCTCGTGCTCTTCCTGCTGATCCGGGGCGTCAACAAACTCCGCAAGCCAGCCGAAACGCCCGATTCGGCCCCGCCCACCCCCTCCCCAACCGAAGTCTTGCTAACCGAAATCCGGGATGAACTGCGCCAGCGCCCATAGCACCGAAATTCCCGACCTTTGCAGTCGTTTTTGCTATAAATAAATCATCCGTGAGCATGAAGAAACCCCTTATCCTGGCCGAGCTACAGGCCCGCAAAGAAGACCGTCGTCCGGGTTTTGCCATGCTCATCGACCCCGATAAAACACGTCCCGAATATGGCCCGGTCCTTGCCCGGAAGTGTGCAGAAGCCCGGGTCGATTACCTGCTCGTCGGCGGCAGCCTTGTGCTCAACTACGCCCATTTTGAAGCTTTTATCCGCAATTTCAAGGCTGCCTGCAACATTCCGGTACTGCTCTTCCCCGGCGCACCCGCGCAAGTAACACCCGAAGCCGACGGCCTCCTGTACCTCTCGCTCGTTTCTGGCCGCAACCCGGAACTGCTTATCGGACAGCATGTCGTCTCGGCACCTGCCGTGCGCGCCTCCGGGCTGGAAGTACTTTCTACCGGCTACATCGTGGTGGACGGCGGCCGGCCCACGACAGTGTCCTATATGAGCGGCTCGGCGCCCGTGCCGGCCAACAAGCCCGACATTGCCTTGTGCACCGCCTGGGCAAGTGAGCTTCTGGGCCATCATCTGTTGTATCTCGACGCTGGCTCCGGCGCACTTGACCCGGTTTCTGCCGACATGATTTGCCTGGTCGCCGGCCAAACCCGCAATCCGCTTTTTGTAGGCGGCGGCATGCGAACCCCCCAAGCCGCCGCCGGTGCCGCCGCCGCCGGTGCCACGATCGTGGTGGTGGGCGATGTGTTGGAAACAGCGCCAGAGTTGCTGGGGGAGATGGCCGCTGCCGTGCATCAGGTGAGTAGCAAGCGCGTTTCTGCCTATCCCACGACGCCCGTGGCCGAAGTGCCCAACCTCTAAAGACGAAAAACGGAGCCGGAATTCTTTGCCGTATTTCCGGAAAAAGCCCACGCGACCGCCCTCCGCTTCGCACGCATGCCGCAAGGGCTATTTTTGCGCCTATGAACTTTGCCGCCATTCAGGAAGATGCCCTGCAAACCATCCGCCTCGAAGCCGAAGCCATAAGTCAGCTGGCCGGATTCGTAAACGAAGATTTTGGCCGGGCCGTTTTACAGATTCAGGAAGCCAAAGGACGGGTTGTGGTTTCGGGAATCGGCAAGAGCGCGCTGATCGCGCAGAAGATGGTCGCTACCTTCAACAGCACCGGCACCCCGGCCCTGTTCCTGCATGCTGCCGACGCTATCCATGGCGACCTGGGCATGATCCAGAAAGACGATGTGGTGATCGTCATCTCCAAAAGCGGCGAAAGCCCGGAAATAAAAGTGCTGCTGCCCCTGCTCAAAGGATTCGGCAACCCGGTGATCGCCCTCTGCGGCGCCGCCGGTTCCTACCTCGCCCGGCAGGCCGACTGCTTTGTCAATACCACTGTCCGCAAGGAAGCCTGCCCCAACAACCTCGCGCCAACGACCAGCACCACCGCACAACTCGTTATGGGCGATGCCCTGGCCGTCTGCCTGCTCAACCTTAAAGGCTTTACCGCACAGGATTTTGCCCGTTACCATCCCGGCGGCGCACTCGGCAAGCGGCTGTATATGCGCGTGCAGGATTTGCTTTCTTCCACCAAAGGACCCGTAGTCGATGCAGATGCCGGTATCCAGCAGGTCATCTACGAGATCAGCAGCAAGCGGCTCGGTGCAACGGCGGTTACCGAAAACGGACAGCTCGTCGGCATCATCACCGACGGCGACCTGCGCCGCATGCTCGAACAGCACGACACGATCAAAGGCATCTGCGCCCGCGACATCTGTACCCGACACCCGCAAACTATCGCCACCGAAGCCCTTGCCGCTGAAGCGCTGCAGCGCCTCCGCGAAAAAGATATTACCCAACTCATCGCTGTGGACCGGCAGGGCGCCTATGCCGGCATCCTCCACCTGCACGACCTCATCCGCGAAGGCTTGCTGTAAAAGAGGAAATTTCCGGAAATAGCGGCTTGCCCGGGTGCGCTCCTGATCGGGCAAAGGACCGCCGGATGATGTATCGGCGGCCAGCAGTCTTGCTTTTGGCAAGGAGTTTGCTTTCCAAACCGGGTGTTGAGCGCAGGCTGCCAGGGGGGCACCCTGCCCGGAATTTTTCTCCCAAAAAAACGCACATGGACTGGGGACTGATATGGCAATTCACCACCGATTGGTACTGGGTACCGATGACCCTTATTTATACGGGCGTTATCATCACCATCCTGAGTGAAAACCGCAACCCCAGCAAGTCGCTGGCTTATATCCTTATTCTGGTTTTTGTGCCGGTTGCCGGGTTGATTGTGTATTACCTGGTAGGACGCAAGCCGCTTTTTAAGCAAAAGCTTTTTACCCGGAAGCGGATTGTGGACCAGCAGAAAATGGCCGAATACTACAGCGCGCTGGAGTCGAAAATGGAGAAGCGCCTCCTGCTGCTCGAAGAAGAAATCGGCGACATGGCCTTTCCGTTCCGGTATCTGTATTATCAGCGGCAGTCGCTCATCAGCACCGGCAACACCGTAACACTGCTCAACAACGGCGAAGAAAAATTCCCGGCTTTGTTCGAAGCACTGGAAGCGGCACGCGAACACATCCACCTGGAATACTACATCTTTACGGCAGACGACGTGGGCAACCGTGTGGCCGATATCCTCATCCGCAAACACGGGGAAGGCGTGGAGGTACGCGTGATTGTGGATGACGTGGGGTCCAATCACCTCAAAGACATTCCCAAACGCTTTGCCGCCGCCGGTATCCCGCTGCTCAAAACGCTGCCCGTTACGTTTACCTCGCTGGCCAACAGCAACTACCGCAACCATCGCAAAATCGTGGTCGTAGATGGCGAAGTGGGCTTTATCGGCGGTATCAACCTCGATGACCGCTATTGGAACAACGGCAAACACACAGGCTATTGGCGCGACACGGCAGTGCGCATCGAAGGACCCGCCGTGCAACTGCTTCAGGTGCAGTTTCTGCTGGGCTGGTTTTTCTCCGGCGGGAGCGACAATTTCGGGAAAGAAAAAAGATACTTCGGCGACGGACAGGTGAAAAAAGGCGATGCCATTATCTCCTTTGCAGCCAGCGGACCCAGCTCGGCAGCGCCTTTTGCCATGGAAGCCATCCTGCTGGCCCTCAGTCAGGCCCGCAAAAGCATCCGCATCTGCACACCCTATTTTATCCCCACCCAGCAACTGACTACCACGCTGATGATTGCAGCGGCCAACGGCGTAACGGTCGAACTCCTGATCCCGCGTAAGTCCGACTCTTTTATCGTGCAGCATGCGTCGTTTTCGTTTATCAAGCCGCTGCTGGAGCGCGGCGTCTGTGTTTTTCTTTACGAAAAAGGCTTTATCCACGCCAAAACCATCTCTATCGACGGCAGCCTGGCTTTTGTAGGAACGGTCAATATGGACACCCGTAGCTTTTTCCTCAATTTCGAAATCACCTCGGTGATCTACGAGCCGCAGTTGTGTCAGGACCTGGAGCAGAGCTTTGAAAAAGACAAGGAAAACAGCAGCCGCATCACACTGGAGGCCTGGCAGAGTCGCCCGGTGCTGGCGCGCGGTTTCGACTCGGTGTGCCGGCTGGTAGCGCCGCTTTTGTGAAAAAAAGACGGGACGGAAGGGTTTTGGGAAATTTTTCCCGGAAGCTGGCATCTGTTTTATCACCCTTTGCATAGAGAAAAGGCTTTACTGACTTCAAAGTAAAATGTTTCCGCCTGCCATGTTCCGATTTGCTGTCCCCGCAACCTGCTCTGTCCTGCTGCTCTTTGCGGCCTGCACTTCCACACCCCCACCGCCGGCAGCGCACCCGGATGAAACAGCTGCTTTGCAAAAACAGGTAGACGCCCAACAGGCTGCTATCGACTCGCTGCGCAGCATGGTGCAAATACCGGAAAACGAGGCCGTGCCGCCACCGCAGCATGTGGGCCCGCCGCCCGCTGCCGAAGGAGCCGAAATCCGCACCGGCACCCACGACCTGACCCTGCAATGGATTGGCTGGGATCAACCCGGAAAAGCGCAGATCCAGAAAACAGACAACGGGCGCTACACGATTGAAGGCGCGCAGCGAAAGGGCGAAGACTATCTGCAAATCAGCGGGGTGCTCACCCCGCTGAGCACCGTAGAACTGCTCTTTGACGGCAAACTTGTGTATCGTGTGTCGGATCTCAATGGGGGGCTGCCCTGCGATAAAAGCGGAAAACAAACTTTCCTGTCCACCAGAGGCCGCAAATACTGGCGGATGCAAAACATGACCAACTGCGAAGGTGGCCTCGTAACCGATTATGTAGATATCTACTTCTAAACTACGTTCCCCCTTTCTATAAAAGCCCACCAAACACCATGAAAAGCAAACATCTTTTGTGGGGAACCGGACTGCTGATGGCTTTGCTTTCCTGCAGCGAGCCACCCGAACCGGAAACCGTTACCGAAGCGCTACCGCCCCGCCCGGAGGTCGTTTTACCGTTGCCGCCTGCTGGTGCTGTTGTGAAGGATCTTTCCGGAAAAGATTCCCTGCTGGCGGCCATACCGCCCGATACGATACCTGTGCCGCCCGTGTTGCCGGCAACTCCATTGCCAGGTGCAACTTCGGATTTTTCTTCCCGCGACGACCTCATTTCCTTTGCCCGGCAATATATGGGCACGCCCTACGTCTATGCCAAGAGCGATCCTAAGGAAGGCTTCGACTGCTCGGGCTTTATCAATTATGTGTATCGCCATTACGGCTTTGAGGTGCCGCGTTCTTCGATTGATTTCCGGAATTTTGGCCGCGAAGTGCCGCTCGCCGAAGCCAGGCGCGGCGACCTGCTTCTTTTTACCGGCGCGCAGGACACCGACCGCATCGGCCATATCGGCATTGTCATCAAGGCGGCCGGACCGGAGTCGGAGTTTATCCATGCCAGCAGCGGCAAGGAAATGGCCGTTACCGTTTCCTCCCTGGCTGCACCCCACTACAAAAAGCGGTTTGTGAAGGTGGTGGATGTGATTACCAGATAACCTTTTGCTTTTGAAAAAGAAGCAGCCCGCCACCGGTGTGAATCCTTTTTCCGGCGGCAGGGCCGCTTCGTAACTTTGCTTTTATGCTAGAATTCCAACGGTTTGTATTGCCCAACGGGCTTCGGGTGATTGTGCATCAGGACGCGTCCACGCCTATGGTGGCGGTCGATGTGCTTTATGACGTAGGCGCACGCGACGAAGACCCCGAGCGCACCGGCTTTGCGCATCTCTTCGAACACCTGATGTTTGGCGGCTCCGAAAACATTCCGGAATATGACACCCCCCTGCAACAGGCCGGCGGCGAAAACAACGCCTACACCACCAACGACCTGACCAACTACTACGTGCAGCTGCCAAAGCAGAATATGGAAACGGCCTTCTGGCTGGAAAGCGACCGGATGAAATCACTGGCCTTCTCGCCTAACAGCCTGGAGGTACAGCGCAAGGTGGTGAGCGAAGAGTTTAAAGAACATTACCTGAACAAACCTTATGGCGATGCCTGGATGTATCTGCGCCGCCTTGCCTACACCCGGCACCCCTACCGGTGGATGACTATCGGCAAAGAGCTGAAGCACATCGAAGATGCTACGCTCGAGGACGTCCGCGATTTCTTTTTTCACCACTACCTGCCCAACAACGCAATCCTGTGCGTTGCCGGTAATGTGACGGTAGCAGAAGTGCAGGCCCTGGCCGAAAAATGGTTTGGCGACATTCCGGCAGGAGACGTGCCGCCGCGCAGCTATCCCGCCGAGCCGCGCCAGGAAACCGAACGCTTCGAAACCGTCTTTGCCGACGTGCCGCTCGAAGCGCTCTACAAAGCCTGGCATATCGGGGCACGCCGCACCACCAGCTACTACTGTGCCGACCTGCTCACCGAAGTTCTGGGCAACGGCTTTTCCTCGCGCCTGCATCAACGGCTGGTCAAAGAAAAAGAACTGTTTACCAATATCAACTGCTATCAGACCGGCTCTACCGATCCGGGACTCCTGGTGATCGAAGGCAAGGTGTCGCAGGGCAACAGCATGGAAGAAGCCAATGCAGCCGTGATGGAAGAAATCCGCAAAATAGCCGACGAAGGCGTTACCGAAGCCGAGCTGGTGAAAGCCAAAAACAAGCTGGAAGCCGCCATCGAGTTTGAAGATACAAGTCTGCTGAGCCGCGCCGCCAACCTCGCGTTTTATGAACTGCTGGGCGATGCCGCGCTGATCAACGATGAACTGAACGCCTATCAGGCCATAAGCCTGGAGCTGTTGCAGGAGCAGGCGCGGGAGATTTTCCGGGAAGGCAACGGCAGCACGCTTTTCTACCGCAGCAATGCCAATGCCGGCAACACGCCGGCAGCCTAAGGCCGGAAAGGGAACCGGCTTTCCTGACCCTCAAAAAGAAAAAGCCTTTGTGGGAAAGCATTTTGGAAGAATGCATGCCACAAAGGCTTTTTGAGATACCGACTGCCGGGTTCCTACGCTTCCGGAGCCGCCAGCAGGGCTGCGGCTGCGGCCGGCAGCAGGTTGCTTTGCTGCGCGCCGGTCGTCATGTTTTTAAGGGAAACCTGACCTGCGGCCCGCTCCGCCTCGCCGGCTATCAGCACATAGGCAATGCCTTTTTTGTCGGCATACTTAAACTGCTTTTCGAGCTTGGTTTTTTCCGGAAAAATCTCCGCCGAAACGCCTTTTTGCCGCAGGTCTTTCAGGATGGAAAGCGCATACAGTTCCGCTTCGCCGCCAAAATTGGCCAGGAGCACCTGCGCCGCGCCCGAAAGGGTTTGGGGAAACAGGCCCAACTCTTCCATCACATCATAAATCCGATCCACGCCAAAGGAAATGCCGACGCCGGAAAGCCCTTTCACACCAAAAAGGCCCGTCAGGTCGTCGTAGCGCCCACCGCCGCCAATAGAGCCCATCTTCACCGCGCCGGTCGTGACTTCCAGAATAATACCGGTATAGTAGTTGAGGCCGCGCGCCAGCGACAGATCAATCTCAATCTGAGATGTCCACTCCGGCTGCACGAGGGCTGCGTGGTAGCGCAGGGTTTCCCGGATTTCGGAAATACCGGCATTGGCCCGTTCGCCCAGCAGCGCTTGCAGCTTATCCAGCACGCTTTCCGGACTGCCTTTCAGCTGAGTGATCTGCCCAATGAGATTTTGTGCGGTTTCGGAAATGCCTTTTTCACTCAGTTCTTTGGCTACGCCTTCCCAGCCAATCTTGTCGGTTTTGTCGATGGCAACCGTGATATCCACCAGTTTATCCGGGTGACCAGAGGCCTCGGCGAGCGCCAAAAGCAACTTCCGGCTGTTGATTTTGATCGTGATTTCCGGAATGCCGAGCGCTTCAAAAACGGACCGGTAGATCGCAATCAGCTCGGCTTCGTTGAGCAGGGAAGTGCTTCCCACCACGTCGCAGTCGCATTGCCAGAACTCGCGGTAGCGGCCCCGTTGCGGCCGGTCGGCACGCCATACGGGCTGCATCTGGTAGCGCCGGAACGGCATCGGCAGCTGATGGTGGTGGGTGGCCACGTAGCGGGCAAAGGGAATGGTCAGGTCGTAGCGCAGGGCACGCTCGGTGAGAGCCGTTTGCGAAACCGGGCGGTCCAGAATCGCTTCCCAGGATTGGCGCAGCGCATCTTTGTCTTTTTTCTCGTGCAGGCCGTTGTTGAGAATTTTAAAAATCAGCCGGTCGCCTTCCTCGCCATACTTGCCCATCAGGGTTTGCAGGTTTTCCATCGCCGGTGTTTCCAGCGGCTGAAAGCCATACAGCTCAAAGGTTTGCCGGAATGTATGAAGCAGGTACTGCCGTTTGCGCACTTCGGCGGCCGAAAAATCGCGGGTTCCCTGTGGAATGGATGGCTTGCTCATAGCGGGCGCAAAGGTAAGTGCTTCGCTGTTGGAGCCCTTCGGGCGTTGGACAACGTTGGAGCTTCGCGTTGGATCATTTAGCCACTGGCTTTTGTATCTGTAAGCTGTCACCCCCGCTCCAATTACGTTACCTGTAACTTTAAATCCGTCGTTCGTATTTGTAAGCTGACACCCTTTCTATCTGTAAGCTGTCACCCCTCTACTTCGGAGAGGGGCCGGGGGTTGAGGCCAAGAGGGGCCGGGAGCACAACCAATAGCGCTGATTTTCCGGAAAATTCCCTCTTAAGAGCCAAAGCCCAGCGTCACGCCACCGAGGAAATTGGTGCCGGCCTGTGGGAAATAAGAATTGCTGACGGTGCGCACGCCCGCTACATTCAGGCTGTAGGTATAACCATTGGCTTCGTATTGTTTGTTCAAAAGATTATTCACCATAAAATGCAGGCGGATTTTGGGGCCGCGTTGCAGGGGGAGGTCATAACGCATGCGCAGGTCCAGTACGCCATACGCATCGAGGCTTCGGCCCACATTTTCGGTGTTGTCGAGGTATTGCCGGCCCACATATTTCCCTAGTAAGTCTATACCGAGGCCTTCCACGGGCAGCACGGTAATCATCGCTGCGCCGGTGACCGAAGGCGAGAATGCCAGATCTGTGTTGCGGTAGGCAATTTCGGTTTGCGGCAGGTAATCATAGGCTGCATCCACCGCATCGAGGTACTCGGTAAAGGCTTCAATCTTGTTTTGAGAAAGGGTTAGGTTTCCGGAAAAAAGCACCTTTTGCGACGGCTGGTAGGCCGCTTCCAGCTCCACGCCGCGCCGGAACGAATTCGGCACATTTTGCCGCGTGTAAGCGCCTACATCATTGATTTTACCGGTCAAGACCAGCTGGTCTTTATACTGCATGTAGTAACCGTTCACGCCAGCCGAGAACTTCCGGCCCCGAACGGTGTAACCGGCTTCAATATCCACCAGTCGTTCCGGCTTGGGTTGCAGCGTTTCGCCTGCTTCAAAATCGTTGCGATTGGGCTCTTTATGGGCTACTGCCACCGAGCCATAGACGCGCTGTTGCAGACGGGCGGCCTGCCGGATCGCATAGCTAAAGCCGGCTTTCGGATTGAAAAACAGGTAGTCGGCTTTGGGCTTTAGCTCCGGATTTTTCCGGAAACCAGCCATTTCATACTGCACGCCGCGCAACTGCAATTCGCCAAAAAGGGTCAGGTTGCGGCCCACGCGCTGCTCGCCTTTGAGGTAAGCGTTGAGGTCGGTTTTATGGGCGTCGAGGTTATACCACTGGTGATCGGGCGCGATGCCGCCGTTTTCGGCCCACTTCACAAAACCATAGTGCTTGCCGAGGTATTGCGTGGCGCTGCCGCCAAAAGTGACTGCCGTCGCCCGCCGGTTCCAGGTGAGGTCAAAAACACCGCCGTAGTTGTGGTTGTCGAGCCACAGCTGCCGGACCAGGTCGGTGCGCGTCAGGGTGTCGGTGCCGTAAATGGCGGGCGGCAGGCCATAGCTTTTGTATTTTTCACCGGCCCGGTATTCTTCATAATAGCCCCGGCCGCGCGTGTAGAATGGCGCTACGTGCAGGGAGAGATTAGATGAAAATTTGTGGTTCAGGTGGAGCTGATAATAATCCTGCTGGTAGTTGTCGGTTTGGTTGGAATACAGGAAAGCGTTGTAGCGGCGCGGATCAGCGGTAAAAAAGTTCAGGCTGTCTTGCCGGGTGTTGAACAGATAGCCCACGTTGGCGTCGTAGAAGGCACGCAGGGTGCTGTCGTTGCCGCGTAGCTTTTCTTCCGGCACGCCGTTCCAGGCCTGGTAGGTTTTTTCGGTTCCGGTCATCACCAGGGCACGAATGCTGGTGCGATCGCTTGCCTGCCACGAACCCACAAGCTGCGCCGCGCGCAGGTCGCTGGCCCCGCGGTCCACAAAGCCGTGGGAGGAGATTTTAGAAAGGCGGGCATCGAAGCGGAAGCCACCGGGCAGGAGGCCGGTTCCGGCTTTCACGGTGTAGCGCTGGGTATTGTAGGAGCCGCCGGTTATAGTTACGTCTGCGCCGGCACTGTCGCGCTGGGCGAGGTTGTCGATGGAGAGCGTTGCGCCAAATGCGCCCGCGCCGTTGGTGGACGTGCCTACCCCACGCTGGATTTGCACGGAGCCGGTGGAGGACGCAATATCGGCGAAGTTCACAAAAATCATTACCTGCGACTCCGGGTCGTTGACCGGTACGCCGTTAAAGGTGAGGTTGATGCGGGTGTTGTCGGTGCCGCGAATGCGCAGGCCGGTGTAGCCCACGCCCGCGCCTGCATCGGAATTCACGACGGCTGAAGGCGTAAACTGCAACAGGTAGGGCAGATCCTGGCCGAGGTTGGTTTTCTGCAGCTCGGCGGCGGTGATATTGGTTTTGGCAAACGGCGCATTGGCGCCGGCGCGGACGGCGCGCACCTCGGCGGCCTGCAGGTCGCGGGTCGTATCGGTGGGGGGAGGAGCGGTTTGGGCCGTTGCCGGCAGGGCGGCGTGCAGCAGGGCGG
>JAEVZP010000021.1 GCA_023392185.1 Bacteroidota bacterium | reverse complement strand
CCCCCCCCCCCCCCCCCCCCCCCCGGTCGGTTTAAGCAGTGTGAGGGTGCGTACCTGCGGCTTTGGCTGGGTAGCAAGAGCAGCGGGTGTCTGAAGAAAAGGAAGCTGTCTAATCGTTTCTGGTGCTGGGCGGGGATTGGGCTTTGGCGAATCTGGTTTGGGGGTTTCTGTGCGGCGTGGAGCGGGCCGGGGCGGAGAGGCGCGGGTTGGCTTAGGCGTCACCGGCTTGGGTGGTGGGGGCGGCGTGGGGTCCAGGTCCACAAAGGTCATGATACCGCCTTCGCAGGGCGTGCCGTCCGGCTGCCGGCTCCCGAAGGGACCGCTCCAGATGCGCCTGCCGGGTGCAGTTGTCAGCTTCAGGCGGGCGGCGAAAAAACACAACACCATTCCCGGTGCATCGTAATCCAAACTCTGGGTTTCTCGTAGGTACATTTCTTTCCCGTCATCGGAAAGGCGACCGATAAGCGCTGCCTTCAGGTCGCCGCCGGCCGACTGCGTAACGCTGTAGCCGGTGATATTGGCACCGTTGGCGGTATAGTAAATATAATAGTACTGGGGAGGATGACCGGAAATGCGCACTTCCCCCCGGAGGGTACGCTTGTACTTCTGCGCCCGGGCAGGCAGCACAGCAAAAATGAGGAAAGAAAACAGCAAGCAAAAGAAGCGCATGAAACAGCAAAATTAATTCCGCCCGGGTTCTTGAATTTCCGGCTTTCTGCAATAAGGCGCTCATACTTTATCAGCCGGCGGTTACTACCAGGTCCGGCTTTTCGAAAAGCAGGGCAGACAGGTCTTCAGGTGGCAGGTTCAGATATTGGTACCGGCCGTTTTTTGATTGGGGAAAAAGGTATGCCAGCTCCCAACAGGAACTGCTCAAAGTACGTCTTGGGGTGGTTCAGATGCGCCCCCGGAAAGGGCTTTTGTAATGATTATGATATACCCTATCTATAGTGTTAATAAATATGCAAAAAGACACAAGGGAAACCTTTGGATATTCACCCGATGCCTATTACTATTGCGCTCCATTTTCCTATATGAAAAAAATAGTCCTTTCGCTTTCTGCCGCGGCTCTGTTGCTCGGCACTCCGGCCGCTCAGGCCGCTTTTGTTTCTCAGCCTGTTGAGGTAGTTGCCGGCACAGCAACTCCTGCTGCTGCTGTTTCTATGACTCCCGTTGCTGCTGAGGCTGGTACTATAGCAACGGCTAAGGTGGTAAAAGCCAAGAAGCTTTCTTTCTTTGCCAAAATGAAGAAAATGCTTCGTGGTGGCGGGGGGAAAAGTCAGTTGGTTGCGCTGCTGCTGGTAATTTTCCTGGGTGGTCTCGGAATCCACCGCTTCTACTTGGGGTATACTTGGCAGGGGATTGTACAACTGCTTACTTTCGGCGGTTTTTTCGGCATTTGGGTCCTCATCGATCTGGTTCGGATTATCATCGGCACTCTGGAGCCCAAAAATGGTCCTTACGACAGTACTTTCTAAGGAATCATTAAGGCGCAAACCAAAACCGGCTTTCTGCATTATGAGGAGGCCGGTTTTTTTGTGCTTCGGTTGTAAAACTGCCAAATATGGCAGGACTGGTGTGGCTTGGTGATTTGAACTACTGCCCGGGTTCATCCGTTTGGGGCTGCCAGCCGTCTGCCCCGGAGTCCATACCAAAGAATATAGAGATAGCAAGGGACGAGCAGCACATAAGCACCTTTGGCACTGCCCAGTACTTCGCTGAGCTTTCCATAGATTGGCGGCAAAACCGCCCCGCCTACAATGGCCATGATCAAAACCGCAGAGCCCAGTTTGGTGAGCCGCCCCAATCCGGTAAGGGCCATCGGAAAAATCGCCGGCCACATGGCTGCATTGCTAAAGCCCAGCAAGGCAAAAGCACCTACTGCTATCGCACCACTGGTCATCAGGGTCACCGCCACGAGAATCAGACTTAATATGGCCGAGAAAAACAACGCTTTGTGCTGCGACAGGTATTTCGGGATCAGCGCAATACCTGCCAGATAGCCGGCCAGCAAACAATAGCCCGTATAAGACGGAAAATGCTTGGCCACCGCCAGCGGATAGCCCAGCGACTCCCCGAAAGGTGTAAATGTGTCATAACTAATCACCTCGGCGCCCACATACAGAAAAAGCGCTACCGCACCCAGCATCAGGTTGGAATGCTGGAACAGGTTTTTAGGTTCGCCGGCTGCGGCCTCGGCCGGGGTAGGAGCTTCCTCCTCAATTTCCGGGAGCCGGAATACCAGAAACAAAAAGGCCAGCGCCAACAGCGCCGCAGCAATAATCTGATACGGCACAATCACCCGTTGCGCCAGCGCATCCAGGATCCGGGCCTTCTCGGCCGGAGCAGCCAGCGCTACCTGCGCCTTGATCGCATCGGCGTTGGAGAGCGTAATGCTGCCGAGGATATAAACTGCCAGAATGCCGGCAACCTTATTGCAGATCCCCATGATGCTGATGCGCCGGGCAGCACTTTCGCGGGGGCCGAGTGCAGCTGCATACGGGTTAGAAGCGGTCTGCAGCAGCGCCAGCCCGGTACCAATCACAAAAAGACCCAGGAGAAAAAGCGAGAAATTCCGGGCCTGTGCAGCCGGCACAAAAAGCACCGCGCCAACCGCCATGATCCCAAGACCCAGGCTCATCCCTTTCTGATAGCCGGTGCGGGCCAGGATAGCAGCCGAAGGCAGCGCCATGAAAAAATAAGCAGCAAAAAAAGCGGTCGCAACCAGATAGCTTTCAGCAGCCGTCAACTCGCAGGCCAGTTTCAGGTACGGAATCAACTGGCTGTTGGCCCAGGTAATAAAGCCAAAAATGAAAAACAGAGTGCCGATAAGCACCATACCGAAGAGAAAAGATTTCCGGGGTGCAGCACCATTTTGATGTTCGTAGTTCATGTGCAGATTGAAACGCCTAATTTAATCCCCGAAATGAATAGAGCCGCTGTTCCTCCAAAAGAATCTTTCGCCATTGGTATCGACATGGGTGGAACCAATACCACCATCGGGCTGGTGAGCGCCACCGGGCAGGTGATCCGAACCAGCCACCTGAAAACCCGCGCCCACCCATCGGCCGACAGCTACCTCGAAGCACTGGCGCTTGCTGTAAAGGCAATCCTGCGAGACCAGCCGGTCACCGGCATTGGCATGGGAGCACCCAACGCCAACTACCACACCGGACAGATTATAGACGCAGCCAACCTGCCCTGGAAAGGTGTTATTCCGGTTTCTGAAAAGCTTTCGGCGCTCACCGGCCTTCCGGTGTGGCTCACCAACGACGCCAACGCCGCAGCGGTCGGCGAAGGCCTCTTTGGTGCAGCCCAGGGGCTTTCCGATTATATACTCGTTACCCTCGGCACCGGCCTGGGCTCTGGTTTTGTAGCCAACGGCAAGCTGATTCTGGGGCACGACGGCCTTGCCGGCGAACTGGGCCACGTCATCGCCGTGCGGGGCGGGCGCGCCTGTGGCTGCGGGCGCAATGGCTGCCTCGAGACCTATGCCTCGGCCACCGGCATGGTGCGCACCGCCGAAGAATGGCTGCTGGCGCGCCGGGAGCCCAGCCTGCTCCACGAGCATACCGGAAAAATATCGGCCTGGGACATTCAGCAGGCTGCCTTGCGGGGCGATGCACTGGCGCTGGAATTATTTGACCATACCGGCCGCATCCTTGGGGAAACGCTCGCCGATGCAGTCGCTATCACCTCGCCGGAAGCCATTATCTTCTATGGCGGGCTGGCGCGCGCCGGCGAACTGTTGCTACAGCCGGTGCGGCAATACTTCGAAAAAAGCCTCCTGCATCTGTATGCCGGAAAAGTCCGGTTGCTTTCCTCGGCTCTGCCGGAGGCCAACGCGGCGCTGCTGGGAGCCAGCGCTCTGGCATGGTAGGCACCAGGCATTTTCTTCCTGGAAAAGAAAACAGCCACCTGAAAGGGTGGCTGTAACTGTTTTTTAAGGCGCTGTTTTCCGGAAAAAAGGGCTTGCAGCCACTTATTCTTTTACAATCCTGCCTCCGCCGATTATGCTTTCACCGCGCACCACGAGCAGGTGATACAAGCCAGCTGAAAGTGACTGTAGTTGCAGCGGGGCAGCCGTCAGCGTCTGCTGCAAAACAACTTGTCCAAAAGTATTGCGAAGAGTCACGCGATCGCCGGCCCGGGCGCCTTCGATCTGCAAAGCGCCCGTTGTCGGGTTGGGATACAGGTGCAACACGATGCCGGTGTTGGAAAGGAAAGCAACGCTGCTGCTTGCCGAGCGAGATATTTTCTTAAAACGCGCTACGCTGGGATAGCCTAAAGAGGTGTTGTCGTTTTGGCGGCTGCTGCCGCAAGCAACCATTTTTCCGTCGGGCTGCACAGCCATGCCATAGAGGTTGTCATAATCCTGATGGAAATCAGCCACTACTTTACCGTTATCGCCCCACATCAAATCGACAGCGCCGTTTGGCGTGAGTCGCACCACTGTAAAGTCATACTGGCGGGCAGCATCCACTACTGCGTTGCATCCAAACAGCAGGCTGTCGCCCGGCAAGACTATGATTTTTTCCAGAAACCCCCAGTTGGAAGAGCCGCCCGGCTTGAGGGTGGCAAGGCCGTTCTGGCCAAAAGAAAGGTCCCGCTCGCCGTCGGCAGAAAGCCGGGTTGCATGAATGGAGTCTGGAATGGCATATAAGCTTAAAACCATTTTGCCGTCGCTTTGCAAAGCAGCATCTTTAACCGTCGTCGCGGGTCGGTTGTGGATTATTTCTTCCCGATAGCCGTCGGTCCCGAAGCTGTCGTCCACCGCTCCGGTGCTGTCATACCGGGCAACCACGCCCACCGAGCCGCTACCGGCATACTGCGCGCCAAAAACTACAATTTTGCCGTCGGGTTGCAGCAGGCCGCCCAGCCCCGAAACGGCTTTGCCCGTAGGCGCCTGCACGGCAATGCCGCCCGTGCCAAAACCGGCATCGAGGGTGCCGTCGGTGTTGTATTGCACCAGCAGGTGCTTGTCGTCACTGTTAAGAGTGTTGGTACTGCCCACCACCACAATCTTTCCGTTCGGGCGAAGCAGCACTTTCCGGCTGTAGTCATAACTGTTGCTGCCCGGCGTAGAGGTCATCACCAGCCCGTTGGTTCCAAAGGCGTTGTCCGGCGTGCCATTGGCCAGCAGCCGGTACAGCACCACATCCTGCTTCTGCGCAGTAGAAAAGGCATGGCCCAGGAGCAGAATCTTACCGTCGGGTTGCACCGCTACATCCGTGGGTTCGGTGCTGCCCGTTGTGGTAGGCGATCCCCGGAAAAGGCCACCGGTTGCAAAGCCGGCATCTTTGGTTCCGTCGGCGTTCAGGCGCATCAGGTTAATCTTGTTTTGCGCGTTCACTACCAACAGGATTTTGCCGTCGGGCTGCAAGGCGACCGTCTTGGCCCAACCAGCCTGCTGCGGCGCGAAAGCGGCTGCGAGCGAGTCCTGCAGGCCGTTGAAGTGAAAACTGCTGTCCAGAAATTTTGCCTGGGCCGAAGCGCCAAAGCTGGCACAAAGCAGCAGGTGCGTAAATATTTTTTTCATAGAAAAAGAGCTTTTGAAAGAAGAAAACAAAGGTATTCTCCGGATCTCTCCGGTCCATACGAAAGAAAGCGTATTTTCCGGTTGGGATGTCGGCAGTTTCCGGAAAAACGGCCTGTGAATGGCCCGGATGCCGCGCTGTTGGAAGACAAAAGCGAACCCCAAAGCGGCGCGCAAAGCACAAGGCCGGATGTTGGCCGGAAAGGATAAATTTGCACCCGCCGGAGCCCGATCCTGCCAGCAGCAACTCCGGTGCCGGCATTTGTTCTATCTTTCAAACATCCAATCCTTTTTCTGCCTTGACTTTCCGCAACTTTAAAATGGTGGACTACGTCGTTTACGGACGTGGTTCTTTCAATCAGCTCGACGACATCCTGGCACCGCGCCGCCAGGGCGGCGCTCCCATGATCTTTCTGCTCGATCATCACTTTGAGAACAATGTTGCCTTTAGGGCGCGCATTCCCCTGCGCGGAAAGGACAAGCTCATTGTTGCCGACGTGACCCAGGAGCCCAAGACCGGCTATGTAGATGCGCTTGCCGATAGCCTGAAGGCAGAATTTGGCACCGTTTCCGGAATTATCGGTATCGGTGGAGGCTCGGTCATGGACCTGGCAAAAGCCGTTGCGCTAATGATGACCAATCCCGGAAAAGCACAGGACTATCAGGGCTGGGACCTGGTCAGGAAGCCGGGTGTGTATAAGGTAGGCATCCCAACGCTTTCCGGAACGGGGGCAGAAGTAAGCCGCACCTGCGTGCTGACCGGGCCGGAGCGTAAACTGGGTATGAACTCTGATTTTACACCCTTTGACCAGATTGTGCTGGATCCGGATTTGATTAAAAATGCACCGGTCAATCAGCGCTTTTATACCGGCATGGACTGCTATATCCACTGCATCGAAAGTCTGGAAGGCACCTATCTGAACGCTTTCAGCAAGGCCTATGGCGAAAAGGCGCTGGAACTGTGCCAGGAAATTTTTCTGACGCCCGAGTGGACCGACGAGAGCGATGAAAAGCTGATGATGGCCTCTTATTTTGGCGGAATGAGCATTGCTTATTCGCAGGTAGGCGTAGCCCACGCCGTAAGCTATGGCCTCAGCTATCTCCTCGGCACCAAGCACGGTATCGGCAACTGCATTGTGTTCAACCACCTCGAAGAATATTATCCCGAAGGCGTGGCCGAGTTTAAGCAGATGGTGGACCGCATCGGTATCGATATTCCACAGGGTATTTGCGCCGGCCTCAGCGAGGCGGATTACGACACGATGATCAATGTTTCCATGGGCATGAAGCCGCTGTGGGAAAACGCGCTCGGCAAAGACTGGGAACAACAGATTACCCGGCAAAAGCTGCGCGCGCTCTACGAACGGCTGTAGCATTTCCGGAAAATGCCCCGCTTCCTTTTAAAAAATCGACCCTTGTTCTTTCCATACAGGGTCGATTTTTTATTTTTCGGTGCAGATCCGGCTTGTTATATTTTCAAAAAAAAATCTTGAGCGGTCGTTTTTTTATTAAACGACCCGGCGTAAGTTTGTGGAACATTCGTGAAACATCGTGGAACACGCGTGAAACATAGCTCCTCATCAAAACCATGTTTCCGGTTCCATAAAAGTCTTCTGGGTGGCGATTCAGGAATATCAGAGAGACATTAATCGTAAACCCGCTGCCTGGCACGGCGGACTGGACATTTATCACTAACAATGGCTAAAATTATCGCGGTCGCCAATCAGAAGGGAGGAGTGGGGAAAACGACCACTGCTATTAACCTGGCAGCTTCGCTGGCCATTCTGGAGTACCGAACCCTGCTGGTAGATGCCGACCCGCAGGCCAACAGTACGACCGGAAACGGCTTTGACCTGCGCGACGTCACCCATTCGCTCTACGATTCAATGGTCAATGAGGTGCCGGCGGCCAACCTGATCCTCGAGACCGAGACACCCAACCTTTACCTCATTCCCTCTCACCTTGACCTTGTTGGGGCAGAGATCGAACTGATCAACCATCCCCGCCGGGAGCAGGTGCTGCGCAACGCACTGGAAACCGTACGGGCCGAGTTCGATTTTATTATTATCGACTGCTCGCCTTCGCTCGGCCTTATTACGGTCAATGCGCTGACTGCTGCCGACAGCGTGGTGATTCCGGTGCAGTGTGAATATTTTGCCCTTGAGGGGTTGGGCAAACTGCTCAACACCATTAAGATCGTGCAGACCCGCATCAACGCCAGCCTCGAAATCGAAGGCATCCTGATGACGATGTATGACGGCCGCCTGCGGCTGAGCAATCAGGTGGTGGAAGAAATCAAGGCGCACTTCGGCGATATGGTTTTCAACACGATTATCCACCGCAATACGCGGCTCGGCGAGGCGCCTTCTTTTGGAAAGCCCGCGCTGATGTATGACGCCGACAGCACCGGAGCGATCAACTACCTTAACCTGGCAAAGGAAATTCTGGAAAAGAACAACCTGTCGCCGACAAAAACAGAAGATACCGTCTTCGACGCAGCTGGTCATGGCAACACCTAATTCGAACACCAAGGGCAAACAGGCACTGGGAAAAGGCATTCGCGCGCTGCTCTCCAACATCGACGAAGACCTGCGCACTTCTGTAGACGCGCCGCCGCTGGCGAGCACCCCGCTCGTAAGCCCCTCGCCGGTAGCCGCCGGAACCTTCCGCGTCCCGGTCGATCAGATTGACCCCAACCCCAAGCAGCCGCGTCGCGATTTTGACGAGCAGGCGCTCCAGGAGCTGGCCGATTCGATTGCCCTGCACGATATCGTGCAGCCGATTACCGTTGCCCGGCTAACCAATGGTCGCTATATGCTCATCGCCGGCGAGCGCCGCTGGCGGGCCTCTAAAATGGCCGGCATCCGCGACATCCCGGCTTATATCCGCACGGCCGACGATCAGGGCCTGCTGGAAATGGCGCTACTCGAAAACCTGCAACGCGAAAACCTCAACGCCATTGAAATTGCCCTTTCCTATAAGCGGCTGATGGATGAAGTCGGACTCACACAGGAGCTGGTGGCCGAGCGCATGAAAAAAGAGCGCAGCACCGTGGCCAACTATCTGCGCCTCCTGCGCCTGCCGCCCGATGTGCAGAAAGCCGTGCGCGACGGCTCCCTCAGCATGGGACACGCCCGCGCCCTTATCGGCCTCGAGCATGTGGATCAGCAGTTGTATGCTTTCCGGGAAACGCTCGAAAAAGGACTTTCGGTGCGCCAAACAGAAGCCTTGGTCAAAAACCTGTCCACCGAAAAGCCAGACAATCCCAATACTGCAACTGCGCCGGCGCAGCAAAGCCTTTCGCCGGTCTATCGCCGCATTCAGGACAGTATCGGCTCTTTCTTTTCTACTAAAGTGCGCCTCGACCGGAAGAAGAATGGCAAAGGCACTATCAATATCGAATTCTATAATGACGAAGACCTCGAGCGCATCCTCGATAAACTGAAGTTGTAATCAGTTGTAGGAACGAGGCGAAAGAAGCGTCGTGGAAGTAAAATGAGGATCCGCTCCTGATTTCCAAACCATAGTAGTAAAACAATGCTTTAAAAGACGTCCGGTCCGGGCGTCTTTTTGTTTGGGAAAAGGCTTTTTTCCGGAAATACTGGCCGGCACATGCTTCCCGGCGTGATGCGGGCAAATTTTTTCACCTGAAAAGAACCCATTCCAGCCCGGAGCATCGCCGTAATTTTGCATTTCAAAATGCGGCCTGTTCGCTCTGCCATCGGATGAGCCTTTTTGAGTGTATGGAAAAAGACTGGAAAAAGCGGGCACTGGAATACCAGAAAGCCTACCGGCGTGTGTTGGAAAAAGGGCCGAAGAATAAGATTCTGCAGGCCCTCCCGGCGCTGCACGAAGCCGCGTTTGAAAAAACAGATTGCCTTTCCTGCGCAGCCTGCTGCAAAAACTATTCACCCCGCTTCAAGCAGCCCGACATCAAGCGTATTGCCAAACACCTGCGCCTACGCGAAGGCGAACTGGTGGCGCGGTATCTGCGCCTCGATGAAGACAACGACTATGTATTACAGTCGGCGCCTTGCCCTTTCCTAGGCGCTGATAATGCATGCAGCGTCTACGAAGTGCGTCCTTCCGACTGCCGGCGCTTTCCCTATACCGATGAGGACGTGGTGCTCAGGCGGGTGCCGCTGACACTGAAAAACAGCACTTTTTGCCCGATTACGTTTCAGGTGCTGGAAAAATTAAGGGAGGCCTTTGGATAGGCCTCCCTTTTGGTTCTTGGGAATTATAAGAGATAAATTTCCGGAAACAAGCGGCTCCATCAGCGTTGCATCAGGGTTGCCCGACTGCCATAAAGGCGGCTGAGGCTGTCGAGCGTGCGGGCCGAGTCGGAGAGTGCACCTGGGTAAGGAATGACCACCAGATAGCTGCTGGAGTCCCGGGCTACCACCGAAACCGTTTCGCCCAGCGGCGTTTTGCTTAGCTGAAGCCGCCGCCGGTCTGCCGCTGCCTGCGTTGGGTAGGTACGCAGGATGATTTGCGTGCCTGCTGTGTTGCCGGACGACGGGGCAACAGTGCTGGTGCCGGCAGCCGGGGGGGCCATGCCGGTATCAGTTGTGGAAGCACCTGCCGCCATCGTATCGACCGGAGCCGGGGCAGCCATAGTCGCCGGAGCCGGTTCGGCAACAGGTGCTTCTGCACGGTCTTTCACCACAAACCTGGATACTAACACGATAATACCGATAAGGCCGGCAGCAGCCAGAATAATGAGCCAGATCCGGTATTTGCTCAGTGCCCCGTCGCGGCCCGGTGCTGATTCATCTTCCGGCGCGGTGAGTTTAAAAGAAGGGGCTTCTTCCAGCCGCTTGCTCATCTTCAGCGTCGGCACGGCCGCCGGAGTATAAGAGAAGTTTGGATCTGCGATGAAGATTGTTTTCCCGTTCTGGCTCGCAAAATGGCCAATGCCGGGAATCGCTACCGTATTACCGGCAGCCAGCTCGGCGCGCGCTGCTTCCACAAAGTTCCGGATTTCAGTTGAGGCTTTTGAAATGCTGGTTTGCTCGGCAGTAGCAATAAAGTTGGCCAGGTTGTCATCTATAGAGCCGGTAGGTTGCAGAATAATCTCATAGCCGGGTGCCAGCAGGGTGTCGCCATCTTGTACAGCCGGCTTTTTATGGATTTGCAGGTTGCCCAGCCCGTGCAGGTAGCAGAATTTGTTTTTGAGCAGAAACAGACCTATATATTTCGCGATATCCATTGGAATAAAGTAGGGATGAAGGGTGGGGAAACAGCAACGAAGGTAAGAAAAGGGCTGTCCTTGTAGGCTTTTTTTAAAGCTTTACGCGCAGGCCTGCCGCAATGCCCCGGCCGATGGCCCGGTAGCCCAGATAGCGTTCATTACGGATGTCCAGCAGGTTGGTTCCCTGCACCCAGGCCGTCCAGGATGGAACAAATTCATACCCAATGCGGGCGCTCAGGTCGGCAATCGGGTTGGTGGAAAGGTCCTGCCCCTGTGCCCCCAGGGCGTGAATGCCGTCGGCAAAAGAAAACTGTCCGCCGATTTGCAGGGTTTTTACCGGTGTAAAGTCAGCACTGGCCCCAAAGCGAACATTGGGCGTATGCCAGAGTTGCAGTTGTGTTTCCGGAAAATAGTTCGCCAGTTGTGTAAAGACGCCCAGTTGCAGCGTTTCGCCTACGGCATAGCGCAGCCGTGCTTGCAGCATCATGGCGCGGGCGTTTTCATGCAGAAGCAAAAAGCCAGCCCTCTCGGGCGTACGATAGTCGTTTACAAACAGCGGCAGCGCCTGCCATTCAATATAACTGCCCCGTATCGTCAGTGCCATGTTTCTGCCCAGCGTGGTCATAAACTGTGCGTAGGCTTCGCGGTCTTCCGTCTGCCCGATTGCATATCGGTTCAGGAAAGGATTTTGTGCCGTCAGCTCTTCATACCGGTTTTGAGTGATTGTTCCGGCCCAGCCCAGCTCCACTTCGGTTTGCTCCGGAATGATCCGGTAGGTAAGCGCCAGGTCGGGGAGCACCCGCAACCCGCGGTCCTGCACATAAGCCGGCAACCCGCCGACGCGGAACCGAAAACGGGGCTGATCAAAAACAAGGGCAGAGGCCAGCGTATGCAGGTTGTTGTAGCCCGTGCCGGTTGGCAAGCCTACCGTCGTGAAGTTTATCGCCGGAGTCACCTCAATGCGGATGCCTGGACCCGGCTCGGCAATCAGGGGCACCGATGCCTGGAACATAACCTCCCCGTTGATGGCCGGACCGTTGAAATACCGGAAGCCGACCTGTGGGCGCAACCTGTTCAGCACATTGTCGGAAGTAATATCGAGGGCAGTAGAAAGGCCAAAGCCATAGTAGGTGCGCGCCCCCAGATCTACCGGTGTACGGCTGTCGTTGAAGGCATAGTCGCCATAGCTGTTGCGCAGGGCGTCTATCTGGCCAGACACGCTTCCCACGCCGGTAAGGGTCTGGAGCGAAAACTGACCGCTGGTTTCGTTGTAGCGCAGTCCGCTCACCCGGTCATCGGCCTGCTGGATATGGTGCAGCGATAAAACCGACGAAAGGTTTTCGCTCCGGATGCGCGAGGTGGCGCCGTCAAACACAAAAGTGCTGCGATTGCCACCGCCCGCGCTGATATAATCTTCCTTGCCGTAATTAATGGGGTCCTTTTGCAGGGCTAAAGGCCGGATCGGAATGGGGTAGTAGGGCAGTACGGCTGCCTCCGGAGCCACGTCGTAGCGCTGTGCAAAAGTGGTGGTGTCCGGCTCCGGTGCGGCGGGTGTCAGCAGCGGTTTATACACTGGCTTCAGCTCCGGCTGGTAGGTTTGGTATACCGAGACGGTTGCGCTTTGAATGCTGTCGCGGGAAGTGGACTTGCCGGTTGCAGGCCTTTGGGCATCGGCCTGCTCCGGACTCAAAAGCAGGGCAGCGCAAATGGTGGTAGTGGTTAGTATAAGATAACTGCGCCTCATTTTCCTTTAGTGGGTTTTGTGGTTTTTTCTTCTGCCGCTACCCGGTCCAGTTGCTCGCGGGCGGTTGCTTTCAACTCCAGTGACTTTGCGTTTTTGATGATGCTTTCCAGCGTCGCGCGGGCGTTGAAATAATCTTTTTGCCGGCGAAACACTTCGGCCAGCACGAGGTAGGACTGAACGTTCCACCATTCCGGCGCGCCGCTGATGCGGATAGCTGCCATGGCAATATTTTCGGCTTTGGGAATATTACCCTCGCGCAGCGCGGCGGCAGCCAAATGATAGCTTGCCTCCGCGTCTACGGCAGGCAGTTTG
>JAEVZP010000012.1 GCA_023392185.1 Bacteroidota bacterium | reverse complement strand
CCCAACGGCTGCGCGAGCATCGCTTTGCCGACGCCGTCGCTTCTTTCCGGAAATCCAATGCCAAAACGCTTTCGGTTCACACCTTCCCCAGTCCGTTCCGGGTGATTATCAACGATCGCATCGAATGGAACGACGAAGATTCCGCTTCGCAAATCACCAAGCTGCAATTCGCCGAGAAAATGGCGGCGCTGCGCTCCAAAACCGATGCGGAAAGCAGGCTGCAATATGGCCTCGGACTGTATGGCATGACCTACTACGGCATTGCCCACCGCGCCTATGACTATTACCGTAGCGGGGTGGATGACAACGGCTACTACGCCGACACCAGCCGCCGCCGCCTGACGCCCAGCCAGTTGCAGTACTTCGATCCTACCGAAGCGGAAAAAGCTTTTGTGGAAGCCGCCCAGAAAACGACGTCGCCGGAAACCAAGGCCGTTGCCTTGTTTATGGCCGCAAAGTGCTGGCAAAAGCGCACGCCGGTGCCGCCAAGCGGCCGGCCCTATTCCTGGGGCGGTCCCGGAGCAAACGATCCGTATTACCACAACAGCCTGAAGAACCCGTATTTCCGGAAAATGCGCGACGAGGCGGGGCAAACCCAGTTCTACCAGCAAGCCCTGCGCACCTGCGATTACCTTGCTGATTATGCGCGTGGCCGATAAAATGTTCCGGAAATTAAACTCCTGGGCAAGTCCACCTGTTGATACATGGGCAAACGCTCAAAAGCGCATCAGAGCAGCTACCCTTTGTTTGGTCACCCGCTTTGCGGCGGGGGCTGGCATGCTGTGGGTTTTTCGCCAGATTCCGCCCAAAGGCGGAATGACAAAACAGGAGAACTGCAACCCAAAAGCGTTGGAATGACAGCAGTCTTTGGCGGGAAAAGTGAACGCCTATAAGGTTTTTGGTAGTGTGTTAGAACGAATGATGGAACCGAAAACATACGGAGATGGCGGGCCTTCGACAAGCTCAGGCTGACACCCACCATGACGAGCGTAAAACAGCCGAACTAAGCATCTGGAAGCGCTCTTTTTCTGTCATTCCGGACTGTCAGCCTGAGCTTGTCGAAGGCAATCTCCAGCATCTTAAAAGAACCGTCATTCAGCCAAACACACCACCAATTTTTTTGAAACCTTACAGGGTTAAGAAGGCCGCTTGAATTTCCAGCGGCGGTGGCTCCAGAGGTAGTTTGAGGGTTGCCGGCGCAGGCAATCCTCCAGGTGTGCCACGTAGCTGCGGGTGATTTCCTCCGGTGCGGTTTGAGCGTCGTGACGCGTATGCAGGGTCAAGTTCAATCTGTAATACCCGCGCCTTTTGCGAATGACCTCTGCAAAAACAACGGCAGCGTCTGCCTTTCTGGCCAAGGCTTCCGGTCCCCGGAAAAAAGGTGCTTCGCGGTGCATAAAGGAAAGCCACAGCGCATTTTCGGGCTGCGATGGGTTTTGGTCGGCAATCAGCCCGGCTACAAAGCGCTTTCCCTGCAAGGCAGCCAGTCCGGCGCGGAGGTTTTTAAGCGAAACCAGCAATCCGCCGCCGCGCGAGCGAATCTTTTGCATCAGCCGGTCAAAGCTTTGATTGGATACCGGCAGGTAAAAACCCGCCATGGTCTGGGAGGTGTTCCACTGGGTAGCCACAAACCCCCATTCCCAATTGAACTGATGACCCAGCAGGATATAGACATCGCGGCCTTCTTCACCCAGCTGGTGCAAAAGCTCCCAATTGCCTTCCATCCGCCGGTCAAGTGTTTTTTGGGAAATAGTAAGGAGCTTGATTGTTTCTACCCACTGATCGCAGAAAGCTGCTTCGAAAGCCCGCTGAATGTTTCGGATTTCTGCTTCGCTCTTTTCCGGAAAAGACCGCTCTAAATTCTCCAGGACGACCTGCTTCCGGTATCCGATGATTCCAAAAAGAATGATGCGCACGGCCGTAGAAAGTCCATAGAGCACCCAAAGGGGAAGATAAGAGAGCAGGCGGAAAAACAACATTTTGAACATGAAGGTGGCTCAACAACTCGATTTTCCGATGGTTTTTTCTGTGAGAAAAATGGAACGCGGATAAAACGGACACCTGTGGATCTGCACAGATTTTCCGGAACTAAAATTCTTTTAATGAATATTCATATGGAATCCACCGGGGGAGAGAAAGTATGCCTGGTCTCTACCAACCCCTAATTCTTATAAACTTTTTCGCATCCGCGCCACCGGAATTTGCAACTGTTCCCGGTACTTGGCCACCGTGCGGCGGGCGAGGTTATAGCCTTTGGTGGCCAGCAATTCGGTAAGCTTTTCGTCTGAGAGCGGGGCGCTTTTGTCTTCGTTATCTATTGCTTCCTGCAGGATTTTGCGCAACTCGCGGGTGCTCACCTCCTCGCCGCTTTCCAGCTGATGGCCTTCCGAGAAAAAGTATTTGAGCCGGTAGGTGCCGTATTCGGTTTGGATGTATTTGCTGTTCACCACCCGCGAAACCGTGGAAACGTCCTGCCCGGTTATAGCCGCCACATCGCGCAATACCATGGGCCGGATTGCCGACTCGTCGCCGGTAAGGAAAAAAGCTTTCTGAAGGGATATTATGGCGTTCATCGTGCCCAGCAGGGTTTGCTGGCGTTGCCGGATGGCGTCGATAAACCATTTGGCGGAATCGAGCTTTTGGCGGATAAAGCTGATGGCTTCTTTCTGCGAAGCGCTTTTGGATTCGCTCCGCTCATAAGCCTGTACCATTTCCTGATAGCCTTCCGAGATGCGCAGTTCCGGTGCGTTGCGGGCGTTGAGGGTCACGTGCAGATCGCCGTTTTCGTGGCGAACAAAGAAATCGGGTACCACATAGGTCTCGGCGCGGTTGAGCACACTAAAAGCTACGCCTGGTCGCGGATTGAGCTTCAGGATGTGATTGACGGCTTCCCGCAATTCGTCTTCGCTCAGCTGCAGGGCACGCTGGATGCGCTCGTAGTGCTTAGAGGTAAATTCACTGAAGTAGCGCCGCAGGATCTCGAGGCTGTTGTGCACCGCAGGTAGGTTGCCGGGCTGGCGTTCCAGTTGTAGCAAGAGGCATTCCTGCAAATCACGGGCGGCAATACCGGGCGGATCGAGCTGCTGGATTTTCTTTAAAACCGTCTCTATATTTTCTAAATCGGTATAAAGATTCTGACCAAAAGCCAGGTCGTCGGCAATCGATACGAGGTCGCGGCGCAGGTAGCCATCTTCATCGAGCGTACCCACAATCTGCCGGGCAATCGCATCTTCCTCGGGCGGCAGCCCCAGCATCGACACCTGTGCCCGCATTTGCTCGTAGAAATCCGACTCTACCGAATAGCGCCCGCCCGGGCTGTCGGCAACGCTGTTGCTGTATTGCGGCTCGTCTTCCCACACATCGGTGTCGTCGGCGTTTTCGCCCCGCAGGTATTCGTCCAGGTCAATGGATTCGCCTTCGGCAGAGGCTTCCAGGGTTTCATCTTCGCCGGGGGTTTCGTAATCGTCTTCGTCCGGATCACCGGTCGTCGGCGATTCGGTGGCATATTCCAGGGTCGGGTTCACCTCCAGTTCCTCTTTAATCCGTTCTTCAAGGGCCATAGTGGGCACCTGCAGCAGTTGCATAAACTGAATCTGCTGCGGCGAAAGGCGTTGAAGCAGTTTTTGGGTCTGGAACTGGCGAAGCATCTGAAAACCTAAGGAGTCCGGTACACGAAAATCAAAGTACAAAGGTATCATTTTTAGCGGGGTACCGGTTGAGTCCCTGCCGGGCACCGAAACAGGAGACTGTGGGCATGCCGGAAGAAAAATTCTTCCCGGCAAAGCGAAAACCCTCCTCAAAAGGCTGCCGGAGCGCGAACTTTGCAAGCGGCCCTTCTTTTGTACCGGGAACCGTTGGAAGGCGTTATCTTTCCCTTCTTTTTCTACCTATCTGCCGCCGTCGTATGGTAAAGCGTCCTGTTGTCTCTGCTTCCTTTTCCTATGCTACCCTGGAGGAAACTCTGGAAGTGGCCCCGCGCCGCAAAGACATGTTTGTCGGTATTCCGAAAGAAACGGCTTTTCTCGAGAACCGCGTTCCGCTGACGCCGGAGGCGGTAAGTGTGCTGGTGAACAACGGAGTGGAAGTGGTGATTGAGCAGGGCGCCGGCGACGGGTCTTTTTATTTCGACTCAGATTACAGCGAGGCCGGCGCGCGTATTGCCTACGATAAAGAAGACGTTTTCAAGGCCACAACCATCATCAAAAGTGCGCCGATCTGCGAAGAAGAGTTGCCTCTGCTGCAACCTTCGCAGGTCATCATCTCCCCCATTCACCTGCCGCTCATTCAGCAGGAAATGATCGAGGAGATGGTCCGCAAAAAAATCATCGCCATTGCCTTTGAGTTTATCAAGGATGATGCCGGAACCTACCCGGTGGTGCGTTCCATGAGCGAGATTGCCGGCTCTTCGGCTATCCTGACGGCCGCGCAGCTGCTGAGCAACGGCAGCCACCAGGGAAAAGGCATTCTGCTCGGTGGCATTACCGGCGTGCCGCCTGCCGAGGTGGTGATTATCGGCGCGGGTGTAGTCGGAACCTATGCTGCCCGAACGGCGCTGGGGCTGGGCGCTTCGGTGAAGGTGTTCGACAATTCGATCTACCGGCTCATGCGGCTGCAAAACCATGTAGGACACCGGCTGTATACCTCAGTGATTGAGCCGGTGACGCTGGCGCGCGACCTGGCCAATGCGCATGTGGTGATTGGCGCGATGAAGCCCAAAAACGGCGTGACGCCTATGGTGGTGACCGAAGAAATGGTGCAGAACATGAAAGCCGGATCGGTGATTATCGACGTGAGCATTGACCGGGGCGGGTGTGTGGAAACCTCGCGGATGACGACGCATGAGAAGCCTGTTTTCCGGAAATACGATGTGATTCACTACTGCGTTCCCAATATTGCTTCGGGTGTCTCGCGGACGGCTTCGCGGTCCATTTCCAATGTGCTGATGCCGATTTTGCTGGAGTTCAACGAGCGGGGCGGGGCCGAAAATGTGATTCTTTACAAAACCGGGTTGCGCCACGGCGTGTATCTCTACAAAGGCTCCGTCACCAGCGCTTCTATTTCCAAGCGTTTTGGCATGAAATACACCGATCTGGACTTGCTGATGGCCTCGGGTATTTGATGGGACATGCCCTATGTTTCATGTTTTATGTTTCATGTTTCATGTTTCATAATCCCTTATCGCTAACTCATTTTACAACCCAAATACATCCGCCGCAATGCGAAATGTATTGCAGTGGGCTTCCACAATGTCTTTAATTTCCGGAGAATAACCGCCGCCCATCGCCACGGCTACCGGCAGGGAATGGCGTTTGGCCGACTCAAAAACATAGCGGTCGCGTTCGGCGCATTCTTCGCGCGTCAGGGCCATTTTGCCAAATTTATCGGTAGCAAGGACGTCCACACCGCTGAGGTAGAAAAGGCGCGTGGGGCGGAAGGTGTTGATGATTTTGGGGAGGTGTTCCCGGAGGATTTCAAGATATTCATTTCCGGAAATACCGTCGGGCAGGCCAATATCCAAGGAGCTTTTTTCCTTGCGAAATGGGTAGTTGTGCGCCCCATGCATGGAAAAGGTAAAAACCCTTGAATTTCCGGAAAGCAGCGCTGCCGTGCCATTTCCCTGATGCACGTCGAGGTCGCAGATGAGAATGCGCTCCGTCGGATTGAGGCGCGTCAGTTCATTGGCAGCCACAGCAAAATCGTTGAGCAAACAAAAGCCTTCGCCTTTATCGGCAAAAGCGTGGTGCGTGCCGCCGGCCACGTTGAGCGCCACGCCGGTGGTTTCGGAGATGCGGGCGCAGTCGAGCGTGCCTTGCAGGATGCGGATTTCCCTTTCTACCAAAGGCCCGGAAAGCGGAAAGCCAATAGCGCGCATCTCGCGGGACGATAGTTCCAGCGCTTTCATACGCGTCCAGTAATCCCTGTCGTGCGTTTGCAGGATCATTTCTTCCGGAATGGGCTCCGGGGAGAAAATCGCTTCTTCGGTAATGGTGCCTTCGTGGAGCAGCTGGGCCGGAATCAACTCGTACTTCAGCATCGGGAAGCGGTGGCCTTCCGGCAGCGGGTGAGCGTAGATGGGGTCGAAGGCGATGAAAGGCTGGAGCATAGGCGGGGGACTGCGAAGAAACATTTTTCGGTCGAAAAAGATTTTGAGGCAGCGCGCATACATCCAAACCTATAAGGTTTCAAAAACCTTATAGGTTTTTCCGTACGCTCTTTCTTTTGAGATTATTGAAGGACGCAGATGGTACCTTGCAAAACCGGGTTTTGGAAACTATTATTAAGCCCTGATTTTATGGATACGCAACAATTAGACACCTTTTGTTTTGAGGAAGGCGCAGGAACGAATTGGTATCCATGGTATTGATACTGGGAAGGCGATTTCAGGACGCTCCGAATGGCAAATCTTTATGGACAAGGAAGAGAAGTGTTTCTAAATGCTATTTCCGAAAAAAATCAGTACCTGCTTGATGGATTGAAGAAAGCTGGTCCTCTCCCGGTATCTTCTTGATGGTCGGCAGTTTCCTTTTGACGCTTACAGAATTCCGGAAAAGCGGTTGGGGTTTTCCGGAATTTTTATTTCTCCCAAATAATGTCTCCGAAGCCTGCTACGCATTTCGCTCCCTATAACAACCACACTTTGTTTTGTCGCCCCGCCAAAAGGCGGGGACTCACAGGCCTCTTTTTTGTTGTGAGATTCCGCCTTTAGGCGGAATGACAAAAACGAAGGACGACAATCCGAAAGGCCGGGATAGACCTGAATACCCATTCTTTTC
>JAEVZP010000241.1 GCA_023392185.1 Bacteroidota bacterium | reverse complement strand
TGCCATTACAATTGTAGAAGGCGATCAGCTGCTGGACGTTTCCCTCACGGACGGCGATTCTTATGTGATGATGGCCGTGAAATCCGGCCGGGCTATTTGCTTCCCGGAAGACAAGGTTCGCCGTACGGGCCGGGGCGCGATTGGCGTCTACGGCATCGACATGGAAGAAGGCAGGGATGAAGTAGTAGGTATGGTGTGTGTGCCTAAAACAGCACTGAGCAAGCAGATTCTGGTGGTTTCGGAAAAAGGCCTCGGCAAACGGACGCCTTTCCTGCAACCCGCCAGCGAAACCGCCAGCGAAGAAGAAAGCGGCGTGGTAGAAATTGCCGGCGAGAATGGTGATATGCAGAAATACCACCTTTCTTACCGCGTCACAAACCGCGGCGGCAAGGGCGTTAAAACGCTGAACGTAACCGACAAAACCGGCGGGCTCGTAGGCTTCCTGGCTGTAGAACCGACTGATGATCTGATGATTACCTGCAAATCCGGGCTCACAATCCGGATGTCGGTAGATACCATCCGCGAAGCCGGACGGGCTACGCAGGGTGTGAAGCTGATCAATGTGGAAGACGGTGATGAAATTGCTGCCATTGCCCGCATCTCTGAACAGGAAATCCAGGGTGAGGATGATCCGGAAGCTGCACAGGTGGTCGACCTGAACGCGGTGCCGGAAGAAGAGGCCGAAGTTTCCGGAAACGATACTGCTGCCGATGATACCGAAGGAACGGTTGAAGACCAGGGCATGAGCGAGGAAGCGTAAACCCTATTGTTTCAATTCTTTACAAAACGCTATAAAGAAAGCCCTGCAATACCTTTGCGGGGCTTTTCTTTTTGACAGATTTCCTGTCTCCTGAAACGAATTTTAACGTCCATTAACCCCAAGGCCGTTTTTTCCGTCCTAATATTGAACCTGATTTTTTCTCATCCAGAAATCTTCCATGAAAAAAACCTTTCTCACCTTTGCTGTAGCCGCACTGGCCTTATCCGCATCGGCTCAAAAATCAAATCTTCGCGCGGCTAATAACTATCTTTCGAGCAGCGAATTTGCCAATGCAAAAAAGGCGATTGATGAAGCGACGGTCAACGAGGCTACTGCAAATGATCCTAAGACCTGGGCCCTGCGCGGGCAGGTCTATATGCAACTGCAAAACCAGGAAGCCACTAAGGCCGGAAATCCTTATCGCGAAGGCGCTACCAGCCTGCTGAAAGCCATTACGCTGGGCAGCAAGGAACCGGAAATCTATCCGGCCCTTAAAGTAGCTGCCTTCTATTATTTTAATGACGGTGCGGCTGCTGCCCGTGCAAAAGATTACCAGGCTGCTTACGACTATTTTGGGCAGACGGTTGCCCTGCACGATATTGAAGGCGGTGTGCACTTCAAGGGAGATAAGCAGTTTGATACGGTCGCCTCCGAGGCCCGGCTGCAGCAGGTGATTGCTGCCCGGGAGCTGGGCAAAACCGACGAACTGGTATCCCTGCTGGAAGCCACTAAAAACGACCTGATCGTACGGCAGCCATACCTGCACTTTTTGCTGGCCGAGACCTATACCAAGATGAACAACATCGACAAGGCACTGGCTACTTTTGAAGAAGGCAAAAAGGCATTTCCCGGAAATAAAGACCTCGAAAACGGCGAAATCAACCTGTACACCAAAAGCGGCCGCACCGACGAGCTCCTGAAGCGACTGGAGCAGGCAGCTACCAGCGATCCCAACAGCGCAGAACTGCAATTTAGCCTGGGGAATGCCTATATGACGAGCGCCTTTCCGAAAAACGGTGGTGCGCCGGCCAACTTCAAGGACCTGGTGGGCAAGGCGGAAACAGCCTACACCAAAACGCTCGCCCTCAAACCGGACGTTGCAGATTATCAATACAACGCCGGCTCGCTTTTCTTTAACCAGGCGGTGGAGTTCAACAATCAGATGAACGCAATCACCGGTACTTCTCAGGCCGATATGCGCAAGTATGAAGCCCTGAAAGTGCAGCGCGACGCTATGTTTGCCCGTGCACGGCCGTATTTCGAGAAAGTAGCCACGTTGCTGGAAGCCAAAGGGGGCGCTATGGCGCAGGATGACAAGGTTACTTATCAATCCTCCCTGATTGGCCTGCGCGAGATCTATACCCGTGTCAATGATATGGCGAAGGCCGAAGAAGTAAAGAAAAAGCTCGACGCCCTGAAATAAGGTTTTTTTTTAAGACAAACCGGCCGATATCGGAAACGATCTCCGGCCGGTTTGCTTGACCCGGTCCGCCCAGTTTTTTGGTTTTTTTTGTTAAACCCGACGGCTTAAAAGCTGTCCATGTTCCCCGCGAAGCTTTGATGCTTCGTAATTTCGCCACCTATCCTAATAGATATAACCCTTTCCTTTGAGCACAGCAGTAATACAAAAACTGGCTAAGGCCAGATTCGAAATCGTTCGTTTCGCACCCAAAAAGGGTGCTTCCGGATTCCACGATGCACTCCGTTGCAACGTGGATGAATATTTTACGAAAACCGGACTTTCGCCTTATCGCAACCGGCACATGCTTTGGAAAACGGTGGCTATGCTGGCCATTTACTTTGTGCCTTTCATCGCCATTATTTCCGGAATTTATACCGTTTCGCCGGTGTTGTTTTACTTGTCCTGGTTCCTGATGGCTGCCGGAATGGTCGGGATCGGCTGTTCGGTGATGCATGACGGCAACCATGGCGCTTATACCGGCCGGAAAGGCCGCGATAAGTTTATCGGTCTGGTGATTCATCTGGTAGGTGGAAACGACATCACCTGGAAGATCCAACACAATATCCTTCACCACACTTATACCAATATCGATGGTCTGGATCAGGACGTGGATGCCGGAATTTTGCTGCGTTTTACCCCGCATTCCCGGAAAATCGGCATGCACCGTTACCAGCACTTCTATGCCTGGTTTATCTATGGCCTGATGACGATCTACTGGTGCACGGCAAAAGATTTTCTGGGCGTGATCAGCTACCACAAAATGGGACTGCTTCGCAAAGAAAAAATCTCCCTCGGTGCTGCCCTGGTGGAGGTGACCCTTTCCAAGATTCTGTATTTCGCTGTGTTCCTCGTGCTGCCGCTGTTGTTCTCCGGTGCGGGCTGGGGGGCTGTATTGATCGGCTTCCTCGGTATGCACTTCATAGCCGGCCTTTCGCTGGCCTGCATCTTCCAGCTGGCTCACGTTATGGAGGAAAGCGATTTTGCTGCGCCCAATGACGAGCGTAAAATGGAAAACAGCTGGGCGGTGCACCAGCTGCAAAACACGGTGAACTTCGCGCCCAAAAGCCGGGTGCTGTCCTGGTTTATCGGCGGCCTCAACTTCCAGATCGAGCACCATCTGTTTCCGCAGATATGCCACGTACATTACCCGAAACTGGCACCGATTGTTGCCCAGACGGCCCGGGATCACGGCCTTCAGTATCAGGTCCGGCCAACCTTCCTCAATGCGCTCGGCGCACATGCACAGATGTTACGCCACCTTGGACGCTCCTAAGAAAAGCACTTTTCTAAAAGACCGGTACTTTTGCCGGTCTTTTTGTTGGAATCGACCAACCTTTCCCCCGCAAAACCATTTAATAGAAGAGACAAGCATTTTAATGAAAGAATACACTCATTTCGATGATTTTGAGCTGGATTATGATGTACTGGACGGTATAGAAGCCATGGGCTATCGTACGCCCACACCTATTCAACAGCAGGCCATTCCGGCGATTCTGGACGGCAAAGACCTCATTGCAACCGCACAAACCGGAACCGGAAAAACGGCCGCTTTTATTCTGCCCATTCTCGACAAAGTGTTGCGTGCGCCCAAAGGACAGTTAAATACCCTCGTGCTGGTGCCCACCCGCGAACTGGCCCAACAGATCGATCAACAGGTAGAAGCGATGTCTTACTATGTGGATGTGAGCTGTGCGGCCGTTTATGGCGGAACCGACGGCATCACCTTCGAGGCGCAGAAAAAAGCCCTGCGCAGCGGGGCCGATATTATTATCGCCACGCCGGGCCGCCTGATTGCCCTGATGCAAATGGGCAGCCTCGACTTTTCTACAATTGAACATCTGGTCCTCGACGAAGCCGACCGGATGCTGGACATGGGTTTTTACGACGACCTGATCCGGATTGTATCGGCCCTGCCCAAAGAGCGACAGACGTTGCTGTTCTCCGCTACGCTTGCTCCTAAAATCAAAGCGTTGGCCGGCGCTATTCTAAATCATCCGGTGGAAATCCGCATCGCTGTTAACAAGCCCGCAGAAGCCATTCTGCAAAAGGTTTTCCTGGTTCAGAACGAAGAGAAGAATGCACTCGTATCACGCATCTTTAAGGAAGATACCTATCAAAGTGCTATCATCTTTGCATCGCGGAAAGAAACCGTTCGGCGGCTGGAGCGCGAACTGCGCAAAGAAGGGCTGAAATGCAAGGCTTTCTCTTCCGACCTGGAGCAGGATGCCCGCAACGAACTTATGCTGGAATTTAAAGCCCGGAAACTGCCGATTCTTATCGGTACTGATGTGCTCAGCCGGGGGATTGATGTAGAAGGGATCGAACTGGTGCTTAATTACGACGTGCCGCCCGATCCGGAGGATTACGTACACCGGATTGGCCGAACCGCCCGTGCACAGCGCACCGGTACTGCTATTACGTTTGTGAACAGCGATGATGTACGCCGTTTTCAGCGCATTGAAAAGATGATTGGCCGCGAGATTTTAAAGACACCGCTGCCGGAAGGTTTTAAAAGCATGGTAGATTACCATGCAAAGCCTGCCGAAAGAGGTGCCGGCCGCCCTCATTCCCGGAAAACAAGCAAACAGAAACACAGTCATGGCACGCCCCGGAAGACGAATAGAGGATGACGCTCCAAAAGCGAAGATTACTAAAGAAAGTTTGCGGGAAGGCCTGAGTCTTTTCCGGTATTTACGGCCTTATAAAAGCCTGTTTTTGCTGGCACTGGGCGCCATAGTGATGAGCTCGCTCACCACTATGGCATTTCCCTTTTTGCTGAAGGAACTGATAGAAAGCGCCCGTATTTCCGGAAATTCTACTGTGCCGGTAGCCCTTCTATACGGTTTGGGCCCGGGAGGTATTGCCTGGCTGATGATTGGCGTTCTGGCGTTGCAAATGGTGTTTTCGTTTGCACGGATTGCACTTTTTGCCTCGGTGGGCGAACGCGCCGTGGCCGATATGCGCAACGACGTGTATAAACGGCTGCTATGTGTTCCTGTTGAGTTTTTCGCCAGACGGCGGGTAGGGGAGCTTTCCAGCCGCATTTCCTCCGACGTGACACAGGTTCAGGACAGCCTTACCGGTATGTTTGCAGAGCTTTTGCGCGGCGTGTTGACGCTGGTGATTGGTTTTGCACTGCTGGTTTACCTGTCGCCGGTGCTGACGGGGCTGATGCTGTTGGTGGTTCCGGTCATTATCGGGGTGGCCCTGGTTTTCGGCAAAGCAATCCGGAAAACCTCACGGGAAGCCCAGGACAAGCTCGCTGACAGCGGGACGGTAGTGCAGGAAACGCTGCTGGGCATTTCAACGGTAAAGGCATTTGCAAACGAGTGGTACGAAAGCCGCCGCTACGAATCAGCACTGCAGTCTGCGGTCCGGCTGGCGGTTAAAAACGGCAAGGCGCGGGGCCTTTTCGTGTCCTTTATGCTGTTTAGCGTGTTTGGTGCGGTGGTCCTGTGCGTCTGGTATAGCACGCGGCTGATGGCTGCCGGCGAATTAAGCTTTGGCGCACTGACGGCTTTTGTGGTTTATACGGCCTTTGTAGCCGGCAGCATGGCCGGCTTTGCCGATCTGTACAGCCAGCTTCAGAAAACCCTGGGTGCCACCCAAAGAATCCGCGAGCTACTAAAGGAAGAGACCGAACCGGTAAATACCGAGCGACCGGTTGTGGAAGAACGATTCAGACTGAAAGGCAATGTGCGGTTTGACGACGTGTATTTCAGTTATCCTTCCCGGAAAGACATTCCGGTGTTGCAGGGGTTGCGCCTGGAGGCCCAAGCCGGACAACAAATCGGAATTGTAGGGCCCAGCGGAGCCGGTAAAAGTACCCTGGCAGCCTTGTTATTGCGTTTTTATACGCCGGATTCCGGAAAAATTCTGTTCGACGGGCTTGCGGCCGGCGATATTCCGCTGTCTCAACTGCGGCTGCAAATGGCACTTGTGCCGCAGGACGTGATGCTGTTTGGCGGCACGATTCGCGAAAACATTGCCTACGGTTTTCCGAACGCTACCGCTGCACAGATTGAAGAAGCTGCACGTCTGGCCAATGCACATGAATTCATTGCGCGCTTTCCGGAAGGCTACGAAACCATTGTCGGCGAGCGCGGTGTAAAACTTTCCGGCGGTCAGCGCCAGCGGATTGCCATTGCCCGGGCCTTGCTGAAGAACCCAACGATCCTTATCTTAGACGAGGCAACGAGCGCGCTGGATTCGGAAAGCGAAAAGCTGGTGCAGGAAGCTTTGGTCAATCTGATGCGCGGCCGGACTTCGTTTGTGATTGCGCACCGGCTGTCTACTATTCGCGCTGCTGACCAGATTCTTGTTTTGGAAGGTGGTCAGGTTTCGGCCAGCGGTCGCCATGAGGAACTGATGCAACAGCATACCCCCGAAGCGGAGAACATCTATAGGAAGCTGGTAGAACTTCAGAACAGCTAACCGGAAACGAAAATCTGGTTTTGTTCCATAATTTAGGTTATGTAAAGTAGATGTTTTGAAATACTAGGAAATCAAGAAATAAGGGTCAAGTGTGGGATGTATGCGGCGCGGCCCTGCTTGTGGGAGTGGTTTGGTTCCATTCCGCTAAAAGCGGGCTATGGATTCTCCGCCTCGCTCTTGTCAAGCTCTGGTGTCGCAGATGTCAGCGACAATGCGTGGATGGTCCCTTTTCCTTTGTAGATGCTGTTAGCTATTCTGATACCTAGATAGATGGCAAGGAGCGTAACAGCAAGGCCCATGATTATTCCTATAAGCCCGCTCAAGAGAAACAAAAGCACCGCGGCTACAAGAATGCCCAGACCGATAAAGGCGAACAGAATAACGAGCCAGCCCCACAGCTCGGCTATTTTTTCCGGAATGTTTTTCATGGTTAAAAGCGCTTAAAGTTTGACAAACGGCAAGAGCCACTTCAGGCTGTCTGGGTAAGAAATCTGATATTGTTCGTAATCGGGCGGAAAAAGCAGCAATTGATTCGCTAAAGCGGGCATTTTAGTGTAGTAGATTACGGGAAAGGTTTTTCCTAAAAGCATCCCTGCATCTTCAATCGGTAATAGCTCTTCTTCATAAATGGTTGATACGTCATAGGTTCTTCCTGTGGCTTCAAAGGTGTAAGCTAATCTTACGATATGCGATCTTCCGGTGCGACGTACTTCATAAACCTTCCCAGAGGAAAAGCGGTGGTTGGTTATCAACAGATGTCTCACATACCTGGCAGACGCAAAAAACAGTACAAGAAAAACCAGCGCACCGGAATAGAAAAGTCTTGTTTTGGTCTTATTGGTCATGGTTTCCGGTGAAAATCCTCTGTGGAACTCCGTGGCATCCCCGTGCTCTCTGTGTCCCTTATCAAAGGTAAAACCAAATGTTTATGAATCATAGAGAGCGGCTTATTACCCCTACCCGCGCCCATTTTAAGCCTATGCGGAGAATATGCGCTACTTTCACCGCACAAAATGCGGAGATAAGGTGTACATCTATCAAAAGAAAGACTGGCCGGCGTTTCGCTGGGATAACGACGCATTGGTTTCCTTGTTGGCGGAAGTCCGGCACCGGCAAGGTCGTGTCTTGGGTCGCATGGAAGGACTCGGTTTCGATTTACAAACTGAAGCCCATTTGCAGACATTGACGCAGGAGGTTATCAAGTCCAGCGAAATTGAAGGCGAACATTTAGACCGTGAGCAGGTAAGGTCTTCCATTGCCAGGCGTCTTGGTCTCGATATTGCTGGAATGATACCTGCCGACCGGGATGTAGAAGGCGTTGTAGAGATGATGCTGGATGCCACGCAAAACTATCCGTTGCCACTAACCGAAGAGCGACTCTTCGCCTGGCATGCTGCTTTGTTTCCTACTGGTCGAAGCGGAATGACGAAGATTGTGGTCGGCAACTGGCGCAA
>JAEVZP010000211.1 GCA_023392185.1 Bacteroidota bacterium | reverse complement strand
GTAGAAGGGGAGGAAGAACAGGAAGACACCGGCGGCAAAAAGCTTTCTTTCCGGAACGGCATTGCCCAAATCATTCTGGTGGACATGGTTTTTTCATTCGATTCAGTGATTACGGCTTCCGGCGTGGCCAAACACCTGGAGATCATGATTGCTGCCGTGGTGATCGCCATGGTAGTCATGTTCCTTTTCGCCCCCACGATTGCGAAATTCATCGACCGCCATCCCACGATCAAGATGCTGGCTTTGTCTTTTCTGGTGATGATCGGCCTGATTCTCATTGTAGAAGGCTGGGCCGGCGAGGCGGCACACAATCTGCACCTCAAAAACTACGTTTATTTTGCCATGGCGTTTTCGTTTCTGGTGGAACTGCTCAACATGCGGATGCGCCGGAAATCTCTGCCCAGGATGATTGTGGACGGCGCTGCCAAACACGATACCAATTCCGGAAAAGAAACGCCGGAGCAACCCTGAGCAGGCTGCCTGAAAGGCTTTTTCCCGCAAAAGCGGGAGGGAAGCGCGCTGCTGCCGGCAGGTTTCCGGAAAGCAATCGTCTTTAGAACAGATAATTCCCCAAATTTGTGCGGTTTCTGCCCTTGCTGCCACCTCCTGGAATGTGGACCGAGCAACGCAGTCGCTTATTTTAAATCTTGTTCTTTCTTTTGAAAAACACGCTTTTTTGTACCCTGCTGGCAACCCTTTGCTTTGCTGCCTGCCGCTCCTACGATCCGTCGGAGCACCCCGATCTGAAGGTGCGGGAATACAACCTGCCGCAGACCTATGAGCTGACGGCACAGATCGTGCGCGACACCACGCGTGCCGAGCTGTATTTTCAGCGCGGCAATGCGCTGCGGCGGCTGCGCTTCGACTCCCTGGCGGCGGCCGATTATATTCATGCCGTGCGGCTCGACACCAACAAAGCCGAATATTTATCGGCTGTGGGCGACATGCTCTTTGAAGCCCGCGACCTCGAAGGCTCGCGCGAATGGCTGCGGAAAGCGCTGCTCAAAAACCCAAAAGATCCGCGCGCCCGGCTCAACCTCGCTAAAGGCGATCTGATCAACAAGGATTACAAATCGGCGTTTGAACAAATCAATACTGTGTTGCGGACCAATCCTTACGAAGCCGATGCCTACTTTCTCAAAGGCATGGTATACAAGGATATGGAAGACGCCAACAAGGCAGTTTCGTCCTTTCAGACGGCCCTGCAGGTGCAGCCCGATCACAAGGAAGCGCTCATGCAACTGGGCTTTATCAGTCAAAACCAGGGCGACTCTACCGCCCTGCAGTATTTCCGGAATGCCTACCTCGCCGACACCAACGACTTGTTTCCGATTTATACCCGGGGGCAGTATTTCAATGAGAAAGTCCAGTGGGAACGCGCCAAAGAAGAGTATCGGTTTGCCATTGCCAAAGCACCCGAATATGCCGATGCTTATTTCGCGCTCGGCTATGTGTATCTGCAGGAAGACAGTGTCACAAAAGCATTGCCTTTTTTCCGGGATGCCGCCCGCCTCGATCCGCAAAATCCCAATGCGGCTTTCAATGCCGGCATTTGCGAAGAATACCTGGGCAACACGGCTGCCGCCCGGAAGCAGTATGAGGCCGCCCTCAAAGCTGCCCCCGGTTATGCCCCCGCTCAGGAAGCCCTCAAACGGGTTGGGGGGTAAAGTTTCAGAGATCAGGGGTTAGGATTTTTCCGGAAATGTATTCCCTGATGACAACCTGATTCTAACCCGGTTGCGCCCTTCGCATCTGTTTCTCTGTTTCGAAGCCACAGTTCGCAATCACTGCACATCCGCTTCGCACTGCAGGGGCCGGCCTTTGCGTTTTTCATTTTCCCGCTCCGGCGGGAAGTCCTATTTTCACCGTCCTATGCCGCTTATTGCTCCTTCTCTGCTTTCTGCCGATTTTGCCCGTCTTCACGAGGCCATGGAAATGATCAACGCCAGCGAGGCCGATTATTTCCACCTCGATGTCATGGACGGCCGCTTTGTGCCCAACATCACCTTTGGCATGCCGGTGATTAAAGCGCTGAAAAAACACGCTCAAAAGCCCTTTGACGTGCACCTGATGATCGTGGAGCCGGAAAAATACATTGACGCTTTTGCCGACGCCGGCGCCGACATCCTGACCATTCATCAGGAAGTGAGCCCGCACCTGCACCGCAGTCTGCAACAAATCAAAGCTGCGGGCATGAAGGCCGGTGTTTCGCTCAACCCTTCCACCCCGGTCAGCACCCTCGAAGACCTGATCGAAGACATCGACCTCGTCCTGATTATGAGCGTTAATCCGGGTTTTGGCGGACAGAAATTTATTCCCCGCACCTACGAAAAAATCCGGACCCTCAAAAAGCTTATTACCGATCGGGGTGCGCAAACGATCATTGAGATAGACGGCGGCGTGACTGTCGAAAACGCACCGCTGCTCGTAGAAGCCGGCGCTGATATGCTGGTGGCCGGCAACACCGTTTTTTCGTCACCCAACCCGGCGGCAACCATTGCGGCGCTGAAGAAGGCCGGTTCTTAAAGCTGGCGGATTCTCCGGAAACAGGACAAGGAATTCCAGAGCGGTTTTCCGGAAATTTCGATTGCTGCTATGCTCACGAAGGCACAGCATCAGGTTGCAGTACCGGAATGAAGATTACAAAGCGGTTGTGGTGGCTGCCGTCGGTTTCGTAGCGAATGGTAGCGCCCTGCTTCTCGAAGATGCGCGCCACCATGCGCAGTCCCAGCCCAAGGCCGGTGTGCGTGGCTGCATTGGCGCCGCGCATAAAAGGTTGAAACAGTTTTTCCTGTTCGGCTTCGCTGAGCGCCGGCCCGTCGTTTTCGAGGGTCAGAACGGTGGCTTCAGTGCCCGGCAACAGCGTGGCGGTTACCCGGCGGCTGTCCGAATACTGATACGCGTTGCGCAGCAGGTTGTGGAAAGCCACCTGCAACAGCCCGCGTGCGCCATAAATAGGCGCGATCTCCGTGCTTTCCTCCGCAGACCGGATATCGAGCTCCAGGCGGAAATCGGGGTGATTTTGCGAAAGTGTTTCAGCTGCTTCGAAAAGCAGTTCGTCGGGCCGGCAGGCTTCTGTTGCCTCTCGGGCCGGATTGTCGGCGCGGGTGAGGAGAAGCAAAGAACCGATCAGCTCACTAAGGCGGCTGGCATCGGCGAGCAGTTGCGAAAGAAAGACTTTTTCGGCGGGCGGGGGACTGGAGGCGAGTCGGTTTTCCAGTTGGGCCGTCAGGCGGGCAATGGGGGTGCGCAACTCGTGGGAAGCATGGGCCGTAAAATCTTTTTGCCGTTGGTAAGACCGCTCGAGTCGTTGAAGCATCCCGTTGAATTCGGTTGCCAGGAGCGCAATCTCGTCGCCCTCGTTGCGAATGGCGATGCGGGTATCGAGCGTGTGAGCGTGGACCGCGCCTACCTGTTGCAGAAAACTGTCGAGCGGTTGCAGCAGGCGACCAATGAGGCGCGCCGCAATCACCCAGGCCAGCCCGATAAAAAGCGCGCCGGTTCCAATCAGGATGTACAGTAAAAACTGCTGCTTGCGCCGGCCCAGTTCGTCGGAGGCTGAGACGATAGTATAGTAGGATTTTCCGGAATCCTCATAGCGCAGGCCATAGATCTCGCGACCTTTGTCGGTGCGGAAAAAAGCACGCTGGGCCGCCAGCAACTGGAGGTCTTCCGGATGCCAGGAAAAGCGCCGGTCGGTGAGACTGCTGTAGAGCAGTTGCTGCGCTTCGTCAAACACCAGCGTCACTTCTTCGTCCAGCGTTTCGATATTGTCTTCAGCGAGATTTTGGGGAATGGCGGCTCCCTGTGCCTCGAGGCCTGCAACGATCCGTGTGACGGCCACGCCCGACTGGCGCAGGCGCGCTTCCACCTCATCTCTCCGGAAATCAGCAAAAAGCCCGTAGATCGACACGGAAGACACCGTAAAAAGCACGGTGATCAACAGTGAAACGCCCAGCGAGAGCTTTGTTTTTAAAGTCATAATCGAAGACTAATAGCGCGCATGAAACGGGTGAAAGGGCATATTTTCCGGAAAACAGCAGCCTATTCTTCCCGCAAATAATACCCAAAACCCACCCGGGTGTGAATCAGCTTCGTGCTGAAATCGCGGTCTATTTTCCGGCGCAGGAAATTGATATACACTTCAATCGTGTTGGGGTTGGGCTCGATGTGGGGTTCCCAAAGTGCGTCCGAAATAACACTTTTGGAAAGCACCCGACCATTGGCCTGGGCCAGCAGGGCTATTAGCCGGAATTCCTTTGGACTCAACGCCAGATCCTGTCCGCCGCGTGTGGCGGTTTTAGCGTTGAGGTCGATAATCAGATCGGCAATTTCATAGCGGCTTTCCGGTGTCTGCGGCGTTTCTTTTCGACGCAACAGGGCTTTGATGCGCAGCAGAAGCTCCTGAAGCAGAAAGGGTTTTACGAGGTAATCATCAGCGCCTTTTTCAAAGGCTTCGGTTTTGTCCTCAATCTCGCCATAAGCCGTGAGCATCAGGATCGGAAGGGCCGGGTCGGCGTTGCGCAGCCGTCGACACACTTCCAGTCCGTTGATGCCCGGCACATTAACATCGAGCAGGGCTAGATCATAGCGCCTGGTGCGCAGCTGCTTTTCCACGAGCGAACCGTCATACACCGCATCACAGCCAAAGCCTTGCTTTTGCAGAAAAGACTTTATCTCTGCCGACAACACCGGGTCGTCTTCCAGAAGCAAAATGGCGGGTTGGGCATCGGCGAGCATAGGTGCAAAGGTCGCTTTCCGGCCCGCAAAGGCGGTGTCTGTGCTAAAAACATTCCCTTAATGCAGGCACAGCCTGCCCTATAATCCGGCAAAAGCTATGCTTTTGCCGAACGAGTCCGACAGGCTGCGCTTGTCCCGCTCCCATCGGAACCGGTGCGTATTTTCATTAAAACCTGTTTATCGGATCAGAACCTTGTAGCCTGGCATTGGGATGCTAAAATCTTTTCCTTCCTACATTCGTATCGATTCTTCGCTTCCAAAAAGTCTTAAAATTCATGATTGAAGTTTCGCACGTCTCCCGGCAATATGCACTTTCCAAAAAGCAGAAAGCCGAGCTGCAAACCGCTGCCGGCAGCATCAATGCCGTCAACGACGTGAGCTTTACCTGCCAGCCGGGCCGCATTTTTTCGCTGCTCGGGCCCAATGGAGCAGGCAAAACCACTACGCTGCGCATGATTGCTACCTTGCTGCGCCCCAGTGCCGGAACCATTCGGGTGGGCGGGCTGGATGTGGTGCAGGACGCGGCGGCCGTGCGCCGGAAAATTGGCTTCCTGACCGGCTCTACCAACCTCTACGACCGGCTGACGCCCGCTGAAACGGTAAAGTATTTTGCCGATCTCTACGGGCTGCCGGACGCCGTTTTCAAGGAGCGGAAAGAAGCACTTTTTACACAGCTGGACATCCATCCGTTTCTGAACAAGCGCATCGGGCAGCTTTCCACCGGTATGAAACAGCGCGTGTCGATTGCCCGGACGATGATTCACGACCCGGAAGTGGTAATTTTTGACGAGCCGACTTCGGGCCTGGATGTCATTACCGCCGGCGGCATTATCGAGCTCATCCGCGACTGCAAAGCGGCGGGAAAAACGGTCATTTTCTCTTCCCACATCATGAGCGAGGTGGATTTGCTCTGCGACGAGCTGGCGATCATCAACAAAGGGCGGCTGGTATATAGCAATACGATGGCCCATTTCCGGAACGTTTCCGGAAATGACTCGCTCACCGCAACGTTTATCCGGCTCGTAAAAGAAGGCTAGCGTTTTAAAGGAAGGCAGCCTGCCGATTTTTTTCTATACCACCGCCGATTCCCTTCTCAAAATGAATACCATCCTCACTATTTTCCGGAAAGAAATGACGACCACGCTGCGCGACAAGCGCACGTTGATTTCGGCGATTTTGCTACCGGTGCTGGCCATGCCGCTCCTGCTTTTGGGCGTTACCAAATTCAGCAAGCGCATGGCGGAAAAAGAAGCTGCCAAAGAGCTTCGCGTGATGCTGCGCAGTGCGCCGCCTGTTTTGGCACAGCAATTTGCTGCCGCACCGGGCTTTAAGATTATTCCGGAGATCCCGCTTCCTGCCGCCCGCGATTCGGTGGCTCAGGAAACCTACGATGCGGTGCTGGATTTTAATCCGGCTTTTGCGAAATCGGTAGATTCCATGGGCGCGGGCGAGGTGGCTTTCTACTACAAATCCACCAACACAAGCGTGGCCGACCGGGTGGAGAAGGTGTTTGACACATACAAAGCCGAGGTGCTGGCCAACCGGTTTCAGCGGCTGAATATTTCACCGGCCCTGCTGGAGCCGGTGGCGCTTCAGAGTGTGGATGTGGCGTCGCAGCAGGAGCAAATCGGGATGCTGGCGGGCGGTTTTCTGCCGTATATTTTTATCCTGTTTTGCTTTATGGCCTGCATGTATCCGGCGCTGGACCTCATTACCGGCGAAAAGGAAAAAGGTACTTTGGAAACCCTTCTGACGACTCCGGCTTCGCGCTTTCAGATTTTGATTGGAAAGGTGTTGGCGATTGGTGTGGTGGGCGTTTTTGCGGCGGTGATGACGATTGTGGGGATGTTTGCCGCTTTGCGTTTGTTTGAAGGCATTCCGCCGGAAATCATCACGGCCATCAACGATATTTTGAGTCTGCGGTTTGTGCTCCTGCTGTTTGGCATGCTGGTGCCGTTGAGCTTGTTTTTTGCCGGGGCGCTGGCGGCGGTGGCCATTCGAGCAAGCAGTTTTAAAGAAGCGCAAACCCTCATCAGCCCGATGATGTTTGTGGTGATTGTACCGGCCATGATGGCCCTGATGCCAGGCATGCGCCTGGATTGGCAAACAGCCGCCATTCCGATTCTGAATATTGCCCTGGCCACAAAGGAAATTACTGCCGGAACGATTCAGTACGGACAGTATGCGCTGCTGGTTTTCTCCCTTATTGTCGCAGCTTTGCTGGCGGTGGCAGCAAGCGTGCGGCAGTTTTCGAAGGAAGGGAATATTTTGAAGTAAGGATGTTTACTGAAAGCATCTTAATTTATATAAACTAAAAGTTGCGCATTTTTGGGAAAAATGCGCAACTTTGCGTTATGGGTTTAGAAGCACCGCCGGATTTCAATCCACATGCAGAAGGCGAAACGAGTCTTTCTATTCTTTTCAAAGTACAATCCAACCCGGTTTTTCAGAAGGCTCGCGAAGCCTATTTGTATTGGGATAAGGCTAAGTATTGTAACACCGGTGTCCCAAGTCAGCAATTTTGGAGCGGGCTGAAAATGTATCGGTATCTTAATCAAAAGACGCTTTATATAGGGCGCTACCATTTCACCTATACACTTACAGATACCATTCAAAGGCAGCTTTTTCAGATCGGTCAGCAGTTAGGTGGCATTTTAGGAAGTAATACTGGCCTGGCGGAATCCGATAAAAACAAGTTTATGGTTCGTTCCATAATAGAAGAAGCCATTTCCAGCAGCCAGATGGAAGGTTCTAACACCACCCGGAAGCGTGCCAGAGAGATTTTGGAGAAAGGATTAAAACCGGCTCAAAAGGCAGAACGCATGATTGTGAATAACTACGCAGCCATGCAGCATGTTTTGCAATTAAAAAACACGCCTTTCTCTCCGGAAAATATTGCAGCGATTCAGCAGATTGTAACGGCTCAAACGCTTAAATATTCCGAAGATGAAGGGCGTTACCGGACCGCAGGAGATGACGTTTGGGTTGAAGATGGCATCACTAAGGAAGAGATTTACATACCGCCCCCAGCTGAGGAGGTGCCCTTACTGATGCAGGCATTATGTGATTTTGCCAATGAAGATGGAGAAAGCTTTATACATCCTATCATCAAAGCCATTATCATTCACTTTTTAATTGGCTGGATTCACCCTTTTGTGGATGGCAACGGTCGTACCGCCCGAAGCCTGTTCTACTGGTATATGCTTAAAAGCGGATTTTGGCTGACCGAGCATCTGGCTATTTCTTCCATTATCCAGGCCTCAAAATGCCAGTACGAAAAAGCGTATCTCTACACCGAAACGGATAATAATGACATAGGTTATTTTATCCAGTACCACATGCAGACGCTGGAGAAAGCAGTGCAGGCGATGCAAGCGTATATCAGCCGGAAACAGCAGGAAGTAACGCAGGCGGCGCAATTTCTCCGCATTTCCGGCATTAAAGAACGAATGGCGCACGTGCTGAAAATGCTGCACGACGACCCCGACCGAACCTTTACACCGGTTCAAATGCAAAACCGTTTTGGCATCACAGCCAACACCGCCCGCGCCGATTTGGGCACACTTACCGAAAAAGGATTTTTAGAAAAGATACCCCTCCACAAAAAGAAATTTCACTACGCCCGCGCAAAAAGCTTTGAAGCAAAAATACGAGAAGCGCTGCGGGGATAAAGAGGCTGAAACCAGAATCCCTTAAAAGACAAAAGAGGCGCGTACCAGCGCCTCTTTTGTCTTTTGTCTATCGTTTTTAAAACGCCAACACCTTCTCCATTGCGCCGTCCAGATGCGCTTTGGCCATAAACTGCTGCTCCAGCTCCAGGGCAAAGGGAACAGGCGTGTCCATAGAGCCGCAGCGCATTACCGGCGCGTCGAGGGATTTAAAGCAGTGCTCGTTGATCCAGGCGCTGATTTCGCCTCCAATGCCGCCAAAAAGGGTGTCTTCGTGGAGAATCAACACGCGACCGGTGGCTTCTACCGCCGTCCGGATGGCATCGTAATCCAATGGTAGGAGAGTACGCAGGTCGAGGATATAGGTGGAGGTCTCCGGATTTTTGTCGGCCCATTCCTGGGCCCAGTGCACGCCCGCGCCATAGGTGATAATCGTCACGTCGTCGCCTTTCTGCACCACCCGAGCCTTGCCGATCTCGAGAGAGTAATATTCTTCCGGCACATTTCCGGAAACCGAGCGGTACAAGGCTTTGTGTTCAAAGAACATAACCGGGTTGGGGTCGGCAATGGCGGCACACAGCAGGCCTTTGGCATCTTCGGGGGTAGCCGGGAAAACCACTTTTAAGCCCGGAACCTTCGTGAACCACGCTTCGTTGCTTTGAGAGTGAAACGGTCCTGCGCCCACGCCGCCGCCCGTTGGCATCCGGATGACTACATCGGCATTCTGGCCCCAGCGGTAGTGGATTTTGGCGAGGTTGTTCACAATCTGGTTGAAACCTACGGTCACGAAGTCGGCAAACTGCATCTCCATTACCGCCTTAAAGCCTTCCAGGCTAAGGCCCAGCGCCGTGCCCACAATCGCACTTTCGCAGAGCGGCGTGTTGCGCACCCGGCCTTTCCCGAATTTTTCTACAAAGCCTTCGGTAACTTTAAACGCACCGCCGTATTCGGCAATGTCCTGCCCCATGAGCACGAGGTTGTCGTAGCGGGTCATGCTTTGCTCCAGTCCTTCGGAAACGGCCTGGATAAATTTCTTTTCTTTTTTGGCTCCATTTTCCGGAAATCCGGTGGGTTTTTCAACCAACGGCGCATATACATCGGCCAGTTCTTCTTTGGCGTCGGGCGTTACGGGGCCTTCAGCAAAACCTTCTTCCAGCCCTTTTTCAATCTCGCTTTTAAGCTCTTCCCGGATTTGGGCTACGCTCTCGTCCGTCAGCAAGCCTTTCTTCAGCAAATACTTCTCGTAATTCGCCACCGGATCTTTTTCGGCCCATTCCTCAAACAGATTTTTGGGAACGTATTTCACGCCGCTGGCTTCTTCGTGGCCGCGCATCCGGAAGGTCATCGCCTCGATCAGCATCGGCTTGCCTTCTTTAATGCAGTATTCGCGGGCTTCCTTCACCGTCTGATACACATCGAGGATGTTGTTGCCGTCGATGGTGATGCCTTTCATGCCGTAGCCTTTCGCTTTATCGGCCAGCTGCTTGCAAATGAATTGCTCGCGCACCGGTGTAGAAAGTCCGTAGCCGTTGTTTTCAATCATGAAAATCACCGGCAGGCCCCACACCGCAGCCACGTTGAGCGCTTCGTGGAAATCGCCTTCGCTCGTGCCACCGTCGCCGGAAAACGCCAGCGAAACTTTTTCCTCGCCGCGCAGTTTGTGGGCCAGCGCCGTGCCGTCGGCCAGGGCCAGTTGCGGCCCCAGGTGGGAAATCATCCCGCAGACGTGGTAGTCCGGTGCGCCGAAGTGGAAAGAGCGTTCGCGGCCTTTGGAAAAGCCGCCTTTGCGGCCCTGCCACTGCTTGAACAGTTGCGCAAACGGCATGTCGCGACCGGTAAACACGCCGAGATTGCGGTGCAGCGGCATGATCCACTCATCGGAGTCGAGGGCAGCTGTCGCGCCCACGGCAATGGCTTCCTGACCAATGCCGGAAAACCACTTGGAGATGCGGCCCTGCCGGAGCAAGACGAGCATTTTCTCTTCAATCAAACGCGGAAACAGGATGCGGCGATACAGCATCAACAGCTGCTCATCGGAAAGACCGGCACGATAAAACTGCATAATGGCGGCAAAAGTAGGATATAACTATGGGCTTGGAAGGCCGCAGGCGCTAAACGTTGAGATGCCTTCAGCGGGCAACGCTTCGTGCGGCTGCCAGAAACCGGAAAGAATTCCGGAATCAAGCCCGTTTTTGAGCCTGCGGAGAGGTGCAGGAC
>JAEVZP010000145.1 GCA_023392185.1 Bacteroidota bacterium | reverse complement strand
CTGCAATAGTCAAAAACAAGGCATCTTTTCTAAACAACTCAAGTTCTCCTGTTTCTAATTGGTTTTTCCAAGATTTAGTTTCCGGCATGTAAGGCTCTGCTATTTCCACTTCTCCCTTTTGGCGAATAAAAACTTGTTCTTCTGTCTCGCTATCAGGTAATCGCAAAAAAAGCCACTCACTTTCAATCTCTGCATTGCTTATCCGGAATCCGTAGCGGTAAATAACATCATCCATACCTCCTGTTAACTGGAAGAAAATAGGTTCTGGGTCTTTAATGGACGTTTCGCTAAAATGATACCGGCCACTCCAAAAAGCCTCTGGCATTCTCTCTTGACGAACAGAATCCTTAACCATCTTTAAGAGTACGCTTAGAGCGCTTACAGCATTACTCTTCCCACTCGCATTTGCTCCATAAATCGCCTTGGATTTCAACAACCGCATACCATTCCACTCAAACACGTGTTCGTCGGATTCACCGTTATCGTTGGCACGTTTAGGCGCAGCCAGCATCGTGAGGCGGGTAAGGTCTTTAAAAGACCGGAAATTAGAAAATTGAAAATCCAGAAGCATGTTTCAAAGGTATCATCCAGATTCGTGAAAAAGTCACAAATACATTTTTATATCCGCCGCCGCAACAAGGTCGGTAATCCTCCCAAGACAACAAATACGAAACCAGCAACACAAACCCCGTTCCAGCCATAGCCGTTCCAGGCATAACTCCCTATCAGGGAGCCGGCCGTGCCGCCGATAAAGAAGCTGGTCATGTAAATGGTATTGAAGCGGGTGCGGGCTTCCGGGGCCAGCGACGACATCCGGCTCAGGTTGGGAATATGAGCCATTTGCAACCCAATATCGATGAGGATAATACCGGCAATCAGGAGCAAAATGCTCTGCTGGCTCGGAAACAGAACCAAATAGCCCAGCAGCATCAAAACCAACCCCCAACGGGTCGGCAGGTCGTAGCCCCGGCGATCCGTCAGGCGGCCCGCCTGCGGCGAAACGATAGCACCTGCCATTCCTGCTATCCCAAAAAGACCGATAGTGGTGAGTGAATAAGAAAAAGGCGGCTTTTCCAGAAAAAAGGCCAGCGTGCTCCAGAAAACCGAGATGGCACCAAATAAACACGCGCCGATCCAGCTGCTTTGCCGCGCTACTTTTTCGCTTCGCAGCAGGCCAAACAAAGACCGGATCAGTGCACCGTAGCTGCCCTGGAAACCGGGCCTATCAGTCGGTATAAAACGATACACCAGAAAGCTGACGACGACCATAAGTCCGGCACCAATCCAGTACATACTGCGCCAGCCCAGATGATCGGCCACAAGGCCACTGAGCGTACGTGAAAGCAAAATTCCGGAAAGCAGCCCCCCCATCACCGTGCCAATCACCCACCCCCGATCCTGCTCAGAAGCCAGATGCGCCGCCAGCGGCACAAAAATCTGACAAGCGGTAGAAGCCGCACCGATGCCGAGGCTGAAAAAATACAGCGTCTGGATATTGGGCGCAAGCGCCGCCCCGGCGAGGGCGAGCCCGGAAATTAAAATCATACGGACCAGAAGCGTCCGCCGCACCATCCGGTCGCCCAGCGGAACGATGAAAAACAAGCCCAGCCCATAACCCAGTTGCGAGCAGATATTGACCCACGAAGCCGCCGCCTCGCTCACGCCAAAGTACCCGGCAAAACGGCCCAGCAAAGGCTGACAGTAATATAGATTGGCAACTACCACGGCACAGGCGGTAGCAATAAAATAGGTCAGGAAAGGCGAAAGGCCAGACGCAGGGGCTGCACTTTCAACAGCAGTATCGGAGGCAGACTTCATAAACCGGAGAAGGACAGAGGCAGGTGCAGGCAGGCAAAAAAGACGTGCCCGGAGCAAAGTAAAGCGTTGCTGCCTTTTACTCTTGTTGGCCTGCCGCCCGGCCATCTTAAAACTCCAGTTTCAGCGAGCCAAAAACGCCAAAGTAGCGGTTGGGATGCTCACCGGGTAGCGGCGCCGGCATCACCCGCCAGATGAAATCGACCCGGAACAACTGAAAGATGTTTTCCACGCCCGTGCCGATCTCTACATACGGCTTGCGCTCCAGCGTGCGAAAGGCAAAGCCCTGATGCAGATTCAATTTCTGGTTTTCAGGCGACAGCTGACCCATAATGCCTTTTAAGGTCCAGAATTGCCGCAGCTTCGCTTTTTTAAGCACCGGAACGTAGTTGAACAGCCCGCCGCCAATGTTATGTTCCCACATAAAACCGGCGTATTCATCCGACAAAAACTCATAGCGGTTCATCATGTTGAAAGCACGCGGATTGTAGGAATAATAGTCGTTGCCGGGATGGACTTCCAGCAGCGGGTAGGGCAGCGTTCCAAAGATTTTTCCGGCAAAAACCACATAGCGTCCTTTGCCCAGTGCCCCCAGCCGCACCCGGTCGGAGATGCCCAGTGATATCTTATCGTATCGGTAAGCACCGCCCAGCAGGCCTTTAAAGCCGTGGCCGTAACGCGCTTCCACCACCGGATACTTACTGCCCAGGCTCACCCGCCGGAACTTACCGCTGATAAACTTTTCTTTCCAGGCCAGCCGCAGCGATACGCTCGCCTCGGTGCTGACCAGTGTCGAAGTGGCTCCGCCGTCGGCATTGCGGAAGATTTCGGGCAAAGGCGCATACGGATCAAAATCGCGATGCAGCAGCATGATTTTGTGGCTCAGGCCGCTGTAGTATTCCTTTCGCCATTCTGCACGGGCCTCCTGCACAAAAGCGGTCCGCCAGGAAAGCCCCCGCTTGCGCAGCACATTGGTCAGGATATTGTCGTTGTTGCGCGGGGCCTGATCATAGTAGCTCGTTGCCCGGTCGAGGTCGGAGGCATAAGACAGGAAAAAAGCACTGCGTGGCTCGCGGTCGGGCAGCCACATCACAGAGGCATTGTACTTCCAACGCCGGTCGCGGGTGCCATAGGCCACATATCCCTCCAGCTGTACATCTTCAAAAAGCTTTTCGTTGGTGCTGCCGCCAAAGCGAAAACGATGGCCTTCCACAGGGTTGTTGCTGTAAAAATTCCAAACCGGGCCGATGTCAAACTTACCAACCTCCTTGCGGCCGGTGGCAATAAAGCGAATCCAGTTCTTAGCCTGATTGAAAAGGGGCATATTTTCCAGCGAATCGGCCGTGCGGTAGATGGCCCGCTCGTTTTTGCTCAGTGCCTCGGGACGAAGGCTTTCCCACTGCGCGTCGGTAGTCTCGCGGGCCGTGTCGGCAATCACCACGTCGCGGTGGTACCCCGGGTGGTCAAGGCCGGCGGCGGCGGCGGCGTGGCTCGTGTCATATTCTTTGTAAACAGCCGTTTTGCGGGCGATGAAACCCGGAAATTTCTTGCCGGCATAGGGGAGGTTGAAGTCTACTACAAATTTGTCTTTGCTCACTGCCCACAACGAATCAGACAAGGGCATAAATTCCTGATACAAACTCATCCGGCTCACCCAGTTGATATTGGCTTCCTTGGGCAATTCGAGGCTGATGCGCTGCACCGCAAACGAAGAATCCACCACCCAGAAATCGCCGTAAAAACAGTTTTCACCCGACCGGCGTGGCGCATATTGCAGCCGGTAGATCGTGTGCCCGAAGACGGTCTGCGTATCCCGGATTTTATATTTATAGTACAGTTCGCCATTATCGGAAATAGGCGACACAAAGTTTTTATCGAATACCGGAATACGGTTTTTATAGGTGTTAAGCTTCACGTACATCCCGCCAAGAAACTCGGTAATGGTTTCGTTTTTAATGCCTTTCACCAAGGTGGCCTTCACCACCTCGCGCCGGCCGGAGGGATTTTCCCGGAAATAATAATCGGCCAGCGACTCGGTAAGGAAGAAAGGCAGGAAGGGAATCGCATCGCTTGTGCTGTCATAGTTGTCGTAGATAAAGCTGAAAGCCTTCATGCCCGGCAACTTTTCAAACTGTGCCCGCGAAAGGCGCTGAATATCCACTTCCAGCTTGTTATAAAGCTCGCAGCGGTAGGCGTCGAGGCGGTCGGGATCGTTTCGTGGCTTAGCAGCAATCACCTTGCGCATCAGCTTAAGGGCCGGATCCAGCCCCGGCTTGATGACCACTTCCTTCAACTCATTCTCGGCCCGCTCCAGTTCGATGTGCAGCTCCTGCACCAGCCGTTTCGGGTCGAGGCGCATTTTCCAGGGTTGATAGCCCATAGCCGTTATCACCAGCGAATCCACAGGTGGATTTTCGACGATAAGGGTAAAATTGCCGTCTAGGTCGGTTGGCTCGCCAATGGTGCTACGAGGCACCCGTACATGCGCAAAAGGCAGCGTTTCGCGGGTATTCTTGTCAAACACATGACCGGTAATGCGCCAGGTTTTTCCCCCCCTCGTTAAAACCGATGGTGTGTCGGCCAGGCGCACCTGCCGCAGCGCCCCCGCCTGGGCAAGGCTGTCTACATGCCGGGTCAGCGAATCCGCAAGCAGGGAGTCGACGCGCTGGCGAACAAGGCTGTCGGGCATGTAGATGCCCTGTGCGCGTAGCGAACCTGCTCCTGCCAGCAAAACCAGCAGCAACAGCATTGCAACGCTTTGTAAACCATATACAAACGCAAAAAACCTTTTTAAAGACACTTAGAGAACCAGTCGAAAATAGCCGGGTAAAAATTTCCCCGACAAATATAAATACTAAATAAAAAAAATTTGCAGACCTGAAAGTTGCTAATGTCTGCCTGCTGGTCTGCTCTTTGAGCAGCGGCGGCTTCTGCCGGAAGCGCTATCTTAGCCGTCTGGCTTCATATTTTCCGGAAAAAGCATATGGATTTAGAACATTTCCACCGCCGCGCGCAGCGCAACCGCCGCCGCCTTCGTGCTTTTTTGCAAAAACTCGACGAGATCGTTCCGGAAGATTTTCAGCCGCTCGTGGATGCAACCGATACTGCCGTATGGCAGGAAACCGATTGCACCACCTGCGCGCATTGCTGCAAGGCCATGACACCTACTTATAACGCAGCCGATCTCCGGCGTATTGCCCGGCACTTTGGCGTGACAGTGGCGGCTTTACAGGCCCAATGGCTCCGAAAAGACGCCGACAATGGCGACTGGGTAAACCGCGAAACGCCTTGTCCTTTTTTGCAGGCAGATGACCGCTGCAGCATCTATGCCATTCGCCCGCTCGACTGCGCCGAGTTCCCGCATCACAACAAAAAACCTTTCGACGCCTGGAACGACACTTTTATCGGCAATGTGGATAAATGTCCGGCCACCTTTGAGCTGGTGCACCGGCTGGAGAAAGCCGTGGCTGCAGGCTGGGATTTTCCGGAAACCTGAGCAGCATTTCTGAATTTAACTGCTGCGCTGCCGGAGGCCTCCGCATTTCCGGAAATTTCCGGAAATGAAGGGCACGGTTTTGGAGGCCTTTTGGGTCTTCAATCCAAGAAAATACTTTGCTATGAACGACAACCTGCAAGGCGCCGAAGCGCTGAAGAAAATTAAGGAGATGGTCGAGTCGATTGACTTTTGCATGCTGACTACGCTCGATGCCGGCAACCGGATGAGCGCCCGTCCCATGGGAACGCAAGAAGTCGAAGACGACGGTACCATCTGGTTTTTCACTGACGAACAGCAGTTTGGTGCACAATCGGCCGACGGCGACATCGTGTTGCTTTCTTATGCCTCCCCCGCCAAGCAATCGTATCTCACTATCAATGGCGTTGCGTTTCTGGTGCAGGATGGGGCCAAGATGAAAGAGTTGTGGAACGACACCCTCAAAGCCTGGTTTCCGCAGGGACTGGACACGCCCGGTATCGCCCTGTTGCGCGTGCAGCCCGATAGCGCCCACTATTGGGATGCCGACGCCAGCCGCGTGATGATGGTGGCCCAATATGTGTACGCCAAAGCCACCGGTGATTATAAAAATCTGGTTGGGAAATCTGGCGAACTGGATGTGTAGGAGACCCATTCTAACCAAACAATGATTTCAAAAATTTCCGGAAATTTCCGGAAATTTTTGTTTTGAATCAGCTTCAAAGCGGGTGGCCACAGCGACTTTGGCATTCTGCAAAGAATGCCCGTCTCGATTCCATGTCTAAGGAAAGCTCTAAAGAGATTCTCTCAAGGATGACAAAGAAGTTGTCCCTGACTTGGATTGCGTTCCGTCTATCCCGCCCAGCCTTCGCGATCCAGACTGCGGTACTGAATGGCTTCTGCTAAATGTTCCGGACGGATGTCGTCGGTTCCGGCCAGATCCGCAATCGTCCGGCTTACTTTCAGGATCCGGTCGAAGGCGCGGGCCGAAAGGTTGAGCCGCTCCATGGCTACTTTCAAAAGGTTCATCCCCACCGGTGACACCACACAGATTTCTTTCAACAGCTTGCTGCCCATCTGCGCGTTGTAATACACGCCCGCCTGCTCTCTGAACCGCTCGGCCTGCTTTTCCCGCGCTTTCAAAACCCGCT
>JAEVZP010000143.1 GCA_023392185.1 Bacteroidota bacterium | reverse complement strand
GTTCTGAACCGCCTGATGGTGATTGGTTTGCACGCGCTGCGCACCGGTTTCGAACAGCAGGGACGGGGCAATACGGCGATTCATGAATTTGTGCACCTGATCGACAAGGCCGATGGTGCGGTCGATGGTATCCCCGAAGCCCTGCTGCCGCCGGAGTTGGCCGGCCCCTGGCTCGGGCATGTGCAACAGGCCATCCACGACATCCGTTCCGGAAAAGACCGGGACATCAATGATTATGGCGGGCGCAATGAGGCTGAGTTTCTGGCCGTTGTGTCAGAGTATTATTTCCAGCGCCCGGAATATCTGGCTGAGTCGCACCCCGAACTTTTTGCTTTGCTGGAGCAGATTTACAAACCGGAAAGCGCAACGAATGCCGCTACTGAAGCAACAGCGGAGGTTAAAGATTAGAAATTTCCGGAAAGTTCAGGCTGTTTCATAGCGGCGGATGTGTTCCTGCTTCGCTACCTTGTAAATAGGATCGGCCTCGGCGCGTTTCCAGAAGCCGTAAAAGACACGGGCGGAAGCGGCTTTTTCCGGGTCTTCGGGCTGGCGGGGCAGCTCTTCCCGGCCATGCGCGCCGCTTTGCCCTTTTTTATCTTCCGGCACCGGCCCGTCGTATTTTCTGCCGCCCCGGTGGTTGGCATAGCGGCGGGCGCGTGTGTAGCCCATTTGCAGAAATTTCCGGGCCATATCCATGCCCACAAAATCGCCTGCCTCGCGATAGGCTTCAAACAGGGAGAAGATTTTCTCACCGGAGGCCTGCGCAATATCCGGCGACTTGAAGCGCCAGTAGGGCAGGAGCTCCGTTTTATAAGGCTCGACCAGTAGCACGCCCTGTTCGCCTTTTCCCACCCGGTAGTACTCCGGATGTTTGCGTAAATCCAGATGCTTGTAATCCAGCGAATAATCGAAAGGGATGCGGGCCATAACATGAGGTTGCCTGAGACAGAAGAGATGGGAGCAGCCCTCCAAAAACCTTACCTGCTTCCTGGAAAAGAGTGCAAAAGACCTAATGACAGGGCAACCAGAGTTGATGTACCCTTTAAAAATACGTAGTAGTACGTATTTAATTTAATCAATTCGACAATTACTTTTGGCGGCGTATAAATTTTGTTTTATGAAATGCCCCCTTTTGCTGGCTGTCATCCTGCTTGCATCGCAGCACAGCTTTGCCCAGCGCATCGACCCCAACACCAAGCCTCCGGCTAACCCGACGCCCACCCCAGCACCGCAGCCTAAGCAGCGCCCCTCCCTGGATATTTCGCCAACCAGCAATGTGCCGGCAGGCCCGTCGGCTCCCCGACCTGTGAAATATCCCGTGACGGCGCAACTTCTGTTGGGCACACAAGGGATTGGGCTGGAAGGACGGGTAGGGATCAAGCCCCGCCTCTTTGCCCGTTTGGGAGGTGCCTATCTGCCAGCCAACCTGACAGCAGATGTGCGGCTGCGAAAGCTGGATACCAAAGTGAATGCCGACACGCGTTTTTCAAACATTCACCTGCTGGCCGAATACCAACCCTTCCTTAACAGGGACTGGTTCCGGGTAGTGGGCGGACTGGGATATTTTTTTACGGCCCATTCTGATATTACCATGACGCCGGAAAGCGCCCAGCGATACGGGGATATCATGATCAGTCCAGGTCTTTTGGGCGGTATGAAAGGAGAAGCTGACTGGTCAGGTATAGCGCCTTATCTAGGCTTAGGCTTATTGCGGGCTTTTCCCTACGATCGGTTCAGCATTAACCTGGATGCAGGCACCTACATGCTGAGCAAACCTAAAGTGCACCTGGATGGCTACGGGGCGCTCGAAGATAATAGCCACAATTCTGCAATCATCGAATCCAATATGAGTGATTATCGCTGGCTGCCGGTCCTCCAACTCAATTTTACTTACAAAATCCGATAACGCAGCACTGCTTCAAATTCTTTTTATGAAAAAAAATCTCTTCTACTCGCTCCTGGTGATGATGCTCTTCACCTTTTTTGCAGGCTGCCGCAAATCACCTACAGACGATGTGCAGCTCAACCTCAATACCAATTTTATTAAATATACAGCGCAGGTGCAGGTTTACGATGCTGCTGCCCTGACACGTATTCCGCAAACGGCCAATCCTACCATCCAGATTACAGGCCGCGATTCTGCCTATGTCTATGATATTACAGGCTCCCGGAAAATCAACGTAAACGAAGGTTCTGTCAGTCTGGCAATTTCTCCGGAGCGCACTCCGACCGCCAGTGACCCGATTCGTTTTAACGTCATTATTAAAGCCAGCGGTTACCTTAAGGTCAATGTGCCGGTACGCATAGGTGAAAACGAATTTGAGCAAATGCTTCAGGCCAATATGACCAATATTGCTAACCCGGCCGCTGGTATTTCAATCGCCAGCGGTGCGCGCCAGATGACCAACAACGCGCTTGCAGCCCCTGCTTCTCTGAACACTCCGCTCACCAACGGCAAACAGGAGTGGGCTAAAATCGAAATGGAAGCCGGCACCCGCTTCTATGACGAGCAGGGCAACCAAATAACGGGCAGCAGTGTCAACATGAGTGTAGGGCATTTCGACACCCGCACGCCTACGTCGCTCAGCTCATTTCCGGGGGGCTTTTCGCCCGACAATGTGAGAATGCAAGACGGTACTAACCAGTCGCTTTTCTTTATGTCGGCCGGTTTTGGCAGTATTGATATGCACGTGGGAGGTAAGGAAGTAAAGAAGTTTGACCGCCCGATTCAGATCACCATGTCGATCGATCCGACGCTTGTGAATCCGGAAACCAATCAGCAACTGAAAGCAGGCGACAAGATTCCGATCTGGAGCTACTCAACCGAAACCGGACAGTGGAGCTACGAGCGCGACGGCACTGTTGTCAACGACAACGGTACGATGCAGATTACCTTTCCTATGGATCACCTGACCTGGATTAACTATGACTGGTACTGGCGTACTTGCTGGAGCCCGATTACTGTCAACGCTCCCAATCTTTCGGGGCTATACGATCTATATATAGTGGACCAGTATGCCAATGGTTGGACTTATTACCCCACCCGGACCTACTATTTGTATCTGACTCACAACTCCACTTTCTGGAGCTGGGCTATGATGAACCAAACAGTAAAATACCGCATCTACAAGCCCAATACCAACAACTATTATTGGTGGTGGTGGTACTGGGGCAATCGCGGAACGCTCGTCGGCGAAAGCAATTGGGTAAATGCCTGTAGCGGAGCTACAATTAATCTTAGCAACCTACCCCGACCTAAGGTCTACACTCTTAATATTAAAGGTACCTGCCCAGACCGCCCCAATTATACCGTGCGCCCAAGCTTTTATCTCTATAAGCGGAAAACTGGTTCTTATTATTGGGAATACCTGGGCTACGTCCGAAACGGAACCCTTCAAACATCCGCACTCGAGATGGGACAAAACTATGAATTTGGTACCTGGTATGGCGGCCAATGGATAACCATCAATCGCACTATTACACAGCAAGACTACAACGAGACGGTAAACCTGACCGCATCGGTGTGTAGAATGTTATAGGATCCTGTAACTTGGTTTTTTGCATGACTGTCCCGGCCACCTGTGCCGGGACAGTTGTTTTAAACATGAATGTGATGTTGCCGTTGCCTCCTTTTTATCAAATTCAACCAAATGTTATTATTTTGAGCCTGCTGAGCGCCTTCGATGGAAGCACAAATATGCGGACGTCTTTTTCCTGAATGGCAGCTAACCAAAACCCGGCGTCAAACGCCGCGCAAACCTTTCGGCCTCCTGCCGGTCTATGCAGTTCCCCCCTTGCCATGAAAACACGATTTCTTCTTCCGCTTGCCACACTTGCCTTACAGCTTTCTGCTTTCCAAAACGCTTCAGCCCAACAGCGGGGACAGGGCGAGATTGCGGTGCGCTCCGGCGATGGGGAGAAGCTTGGTATTGAGGTAGATGGCCGGCGCTACGAGCGCTTTAGCGCCGACTTGTTGCTGAGCAACATTCCGCCGGGCCGCCGGTCGGTGATTGTATATCGCCTGCGGCCCCACCGACACGATGGTGGCGCAACGGCCCAGACGGTTTATGAAGGGCGCGTGCTGGTGCGTGCCGGCTACCGCGTTCTGATGGAAATCGACGCTAAAAGCGGTGCGGTGGACATCCGGCAGCAAGACCTGCGCCCCGTGCCGACTGCCAGCCGGCCCTCGGCTCCCGCCGACCGCCCGGCACCCACGCCGCCCGGGGCACTGCCGCAAACCAACGACTGGCAAAGTCAGATCGAAGGGAAAAACACCGATACCGAAAAGCTGCGCATTCTTAAAGCTCACGTTACAGCGCACGCCGTAACGACTAGCGCACTCATCCAAATGATGAACGCACTTGCTTTTGAAGACTCGCGGCTCGAACTGGCACAGGCGGCGCTGCCCAACCTCTCGGACCGGCAAAACAGTAATGCCGTCAGCGCAGCCTTCGAAAATCCGGAATCCCGGAAAACATTTGAAGAATCAGTCCGCCGGCTGCGGTAGGCGCGAAAGCCGCTCCAGCGGTCCAAAACGACGATTGTAGAAGCGACTGACCCCCCCGCCGAGCAGTGCGCCCAGCAGGCCGCCAAAGGCCACATCGAGCGGAAAATGAACACCGACATACACCTGTGCATAGCCAACCAGCGCTGCCCAGATCCAGGCCCATTTCCGTACGCCGGGATAGGTACGGCCCAGCGTTCCGGAAATAAAGGCAGCAAAGGCAAAATGGTTGGCCGCGTGGCTCGACGGAAAGCTCAGGCCTGAGCCACAACCCACCAGCAAATGCACATAAGGCTGCAAATCCGGCGTGTTGCAGGGCCGCAGTCGCCCCGCCAGGGGTTTGATGATGGAAGCCGATGTGTAATCGGCCAGCGCAAACGCAACAAGAAAACCACCCAGCCAATACCAACCCCGACGCCGGTAATTGAGCGGCATGAATATAAATAAAAACAGATAAACCGGCACCCAGAAATACTGATTCCGGAAATACGGCATCACATAATCGAGGAACGCGTTTTGCCACTCGATATTCAGATAATACCAAACCTCGAGGTCAAGGCGGAGAAAGAAAAGCCGCAGGGCATCCACAAAAAGACAGAAAAGGTTTTCCGGAAATTGAACACTAAAATACGGTGCAAAGTTATCCGTTGCAGCCGCCCGAAGCCACTGAAGCAGCGGCTATCTTTGCGGACTTTTTTCAAAAAGAAAACACTGCCCGCTATGTACCGCTCGCACACCTGTGGAGAACTGCGCACCGACCATGTAGGAGAAAACGTAACGCTGGCCGGCTGGGTGCAGGCCATTCGCCGTTTCGGCGCCATCACTTTTGTGGACCTGCGCGACCGCTATGGCATCACACAGTTGTATTTTAACGAAGCAACCGCGCCCCGGCTCGATACCGGGAACGTGGGACGCGAAGCGGTGTTGAAGGCCACCGGACGCGTGCTGGAGCGCCACAACAAAACGGATAAGATCCCAACCGGTCATATCGAGGTAGAAGTAACCGATTTTACCGTGCTCAACAGCGCCGCCACGCCGCCTTTTACCATTGAAGAAGAAAGCGACGGAGGCGAAGACCTGCGCATGAAATACCGCTACCT
>JAEVZP010000218.1 GCA_023392185.1 Bacteroidota bacterium | reverse complement strand
ATAATGACCTTTTCAAAGAAAAATCTGAAGAGATCCATTCAAGGATGACAAAGATTCTGCCCGAATCCAGCATGCGTGTTCACAACCTTTTATTTTTAGGATAGGCTCTAAGCATCTGGAAGCGCTCGTTTTCCGTCATTCCGGACTGTCAGCCTGAGCTTGTCGAAGGCCCGGAATCTCCAGCATCTTAAAAGAACCGTCATTCAGCCAAACACACCACCACATTTTTAGCAAGTATCAATTCGCACTGAAAATTTATTTCAAAAAAACCATCTTCCAGGTAGAGATTAAAAAGTTTTTACAGCTTTTCAGAATATGCCCACCTGTCTTGATTCAAATGGTTGGACCGGTATCACCAATACATCCAAAGGGCGTCGCACTGCCCTTTGGAATCAGCGAAAAATTTCGGCCTTTTTGTTGAGACGGTGATAATCTTTTACAGATGATTGGTGTAGCCGTTTGGTTTGCAAAAAGCTTGTTTTGCTCATCAATACTGTTGTATCTCCGGCGGTTGTCGGAAGTAATCTCTATGTTGATGTTCCCTAACGCATTTTCAGATCATCAGGTCCGCGCTTAGCCTTGGTGGCTTCAGGAGGGGTAACAGGGACAGTATTCGGGTTTTTAACGAGCATAATTAGCGATCTGAGTGCATTAAATGCAAAAATGTTTTTTTAGGTTTGAGATACGCATCTTTTTCTTCTGTCACAAAAAACCGGTTCTCCCGTATGAGAATTTATTGTAGGAAGCCAACCCTGCAATAGTCATCTTTGCAGTGACCCATGCCTACCGACCGCAACAATACGCTCGTCGCCATTCTGACCAATACGGCCGATTTTGAAGTCGCCCGGGACCAGCACTGGTACCGGATTCCGCTGCGCATCAAAAGCGTCCCACGGGTACTCCGGGAGGGCCGATTGCAGTTTCTGGCTTTTTACCACACCAAAATTTTCGGAAAAAAAGCCTACTCGGTTCGCTATGTAGCTGCGGTAAAGAGTGTGTCGGTGGTAAAGCGGAAAGATTTGGTGCCGTTTCCGGAAACAACAGCTGCGCGCCTGCAATGGATTCACAAAGCTGAGGAGGATTACTATAAGATAGAAATTTCCCCGCTTCAGGAACTTCCCAGCCCTATCATCAGCCGGAAATGGCGGCGCATCGTTTTTCTGGAAACTACAGACCAAAATCTGTTCGCCGCCACAGAAATCAATGACTTATTCCGGGGCAACCATTTGGAAGAAAAGCTGTACGGCGCACTGAAAACGGCGCAGATTCCGGTAGAGCGCGAGTTTCATGTGCAGGTTGAAAAACAGCATTGCTTTCTGGATTTCGCCGTGTTTTGCAAAGACGGAAAAATCAATATCGAGTGCGACGGGGGGTATCATGATCATATGCCGGTTGTGGACACCGACCGGGGGCGCAACAACCTGCTGCAAAGCGCGGGCTGGTCGGTGCTGCGGTTTTCGGCTCATGATGTCTACCATCATATGGATAAAAATATGGCGCTGGTAGCCGAAACGATAGCGCAGTATGGTGGATTGAAATAAGGAGCTGCCTGAAGCTCCTTTCACACCTGTTGTACCTTTGCGCCATGACCTTGAATTCTGACCTAAGCCAGCGCTCCGGCAACCGTTGCGAGCTGTGCGATGCTTCCCCCACCGAACTGCACGCTTTTACCGTTGCACCCAAGGAAGGCCGCAGTCCGGATGAGCAAGTAGTGCTGTGCGGGATTTGCGTGGAAACGATGGCCAATCCGACGCCCAATGCCGATCACTGGCGCTGCCTGACCGGTGCGGTATGGAGCGAAGTGCCCGCTGTAAAGGCGCTCTCCTATAAAATCCTCAGTGCCATGCCCACCGAAGACTGGGTAGCCGAAACCCTGGGCTCTGTAGAGTTTGGAGAAGACATTGTGGCATGGGCCATTGGTAGCAGCGGCAGTGAAAACATTGTCCATAAAGATGCTTTCGGCAACGAACTGGCCGCCGGCGACAACGTGCTGCTCACCCAAAACCTGAACGTAAAAGGCGCAAACTTCATCGCCCCGAAAGGCACGCTGGTGAAGAAAATCCGCCTCGTAGCCGACAATGCCGAGCAGATTGAAGGCAAGATCAACGGCGACACGATCGTGATCCTGACCAGGTTTGTAAAGAAACAGGGATAACTATCAGGCTGCAAAGGCCCTTTTGACTCTGAGGCAACTGCTTGGCCCCAAAAACAAAGGCTTTATTCAGCTCATTTAAAATGTTCCCACATTTGTTAAGGTTTTGATTCAAACCTGCTACATTTACGGCATGAAAAAAGCTATCTGCCTGCTCCTCATTCCGGTATTGTTGCTGGCCAGCGCCTGTATCAAGGAGAAGGACTATGTTTGCGAATGCACCTATGTTCCCAGTGCCACCGGTTCCAGCGCCGGCCAGGCCAATAAGGTAGAGCGTGAAAATATGAAAGCTACTATCCGGGCAACTGCCGAGGTGAATTGTAGTGGGCTGGAAGACAAATATTACAACCAAAACTATTCGGGCAGTTGCCTGTTGAAGTAACCGGCTTTGGCCAACCTTTAGCGCCGTTTTAGGGTTAAGACTTTTTTAAGACAAAAGTTTTAACCCTAAATTTTTTCTCTTATGGCTTCCTACCTGATTATCGGCGCTTCTTCCGGCATTGGCCGCGCACTGGCCGACCGGCTTTCCGCCCAAAACACGGTTTACGGAACGTACAACAAAGGCGCAATTGAGAACCCGCAGGTGAAAGGCCAGCGCTTTGATGTGTTGACAGATGATGTCAATCAGCTCGAAATTCCGGAAATACTGGACGGTTTGGTCTATTGTCCGGGGAACATCGACCTCAAACCTTTTGGCCGCTTTTCAGACGAAGACTTCCTGCGCGACTACGAGTTGCAGGTCCTGGGCGCGGTGAAGGCGGTGCGGCAGGGCTTGCCCGCCCTGCGCAAATCACCAAACGCATCGGTGGTTTTCTTTTCCAGCGTGGCCGCCCAGAAAGGCTATCCGTTTCATGCCCTTATTTCTACCCACAAAGCGGCACTGGAAGGCCTCACCAAAGCCCTGGCCGCCGAACTGGCGCCCAAGATCCGGGTGAATTGCATTGCGCCCTCGCTCACCCAAACGCCCCTGGCCGGCCCGATGCTGAACAGCGATGAAAAAGTAGAAAAAATGGGCGCACTCAATCCTATGAAGCGTGTGGGGCAACCGGCAGATATAGCCGCCACGGCAGCTTATCTGCTGTCGCCCGAAGCAGGCTGGATTACCGGGCAGGTGTTTCACGTCGACGGCGGCGCTTCGGCTTTGTAGAACACAAGCTTGCAGGCCGTTTTGCCGCTTCATGGCTTTATCTTTCCGGGAATGGCCCGGCAGCCGGCGCGGGGCCGCTGAGCACCATTGGTTTTTTTAACAGCCCCGCAAGGCCGTTGCCTGCTATTTTTATCCTTTCTCATGCGTCTGCTGCTTGTCCTTTTTTCGCTGCTTCTTTCCCTACCCTCTTTTGCCCAGCAAAGCATCCGGGGAACGGTAACCGATGGGCAGAATGGCAAAGCACTCGGCAGTGTGGTGATTCAGAACATCCACACCAGCGGCGGTACTGCTACCGACAGCACCGGCGCTTTTACGATCGGCGTTGCGCAGGGCCAGCTCATTGAGTTTCGGCGACTGGGCTACAAAACCAAACGACTGCGCATTCCACAGGGCACCATTCCCCCCTTTTTCCGGATTGCGATGGATAAAGGCGCCATTGAGCTGGATGAGGTAACGATCCGCAAGCAGTTTGAGGATTATAAAAGAGACAGTGCCCGCTATGCCGAGATCTACCAGGCGCCCTTGCGCGTGGGCCGCCTCTCCGACGCCGACAAGTTTCAGGACCCGTTTCTGGCCCTCAGCCCGTCGCGGCGGAAGATCTGGGCCTTTCAGGAAGAATATCAGCGAAACGAAGCATTGCGGTATGTGGATTACCATTTTTCAGACAAACGTATTGCTGCGATCACCGGCCTGCGGGGCGACAGCCTGATTGCCTACCGCAACCAATACCGGCCTTCTTACGAGGCGGTGCGGGTCTGGAACGAGTACGAGCTGTTTAGCTACATCAAGAAGACGGCGGCTTTCTTTCGTCGGGGACGCTAAAAACAACAGCAGGATGTGCTGGCACAGTTTTAGGTGTAAATTAAAACACGATCTTTTTCTCTCTAAAACAACACAGCGATATGAAAACCAAAACCAGTGTAACCACACTTGCTCTGCTGGCGCTCGGCACTGCCGCCGTTCTGCTTTTTACCACCGATAAAGGCAAAGACATGCGCAAGGCAGCCAAATCCAAAGCCGACGACTGGGGAGATGACATCAGCGACTGGCGCGGCGAAGCCGGTGACAAGCTTGCTTCCCTTAAAAAGCGCTTCCTCAAAGAAGTGGAAAACCTCAGCGATGAAGTATGCAGCCGTCTCGAAAATGCCTGGGAAGAAGGCAAAGAGCGGGGTGAAAAGCTGAAAGACAAAGGCGAGAAACTTCTTGAAAAAGGTAAAGAGCAATTTGCTTAACTCTACCCCCTGTTGCATCGTGCGGCCCTGCCTTGCGAGGCCGTGATCTTCAATACCAGACAGGTTGTGAAAGGGCTTTTTTCTTTCGCAACCTGTTTTTTGTTTCCACCAATCAATTTCCTTTTCTTATGAACGAGCATCCAAAAAACGAGCATCCGCAAGACCAAAATCCGGCACAGCCCACCCGCGCTACCGACCCGCAGGCCCGCGAAATTGCCGGAAATGTTTTTGAACCGCTTGCCGACGCGTTTGCCCCCGACGAGGCAGACCGCGAAACGCTGCGTGAAGAAAAGCCGCTGGAAGACCTGCCGCAGACCGGCCCGGCCGGCGAAGAATAGAAAAGCCTGCTTTCCCAAAGCCTTTGAGCAAGGCCTTTCTGCCAGAAGCCCGGCAACGCCAATTGGCGTTGCCGGGCTTCTTTTTTGAGGGAAATCAAATACTGGAAGAGCCCCCCTTACGGCAGCCTTCCAGATTCCGGAAATAACGGCTGCTTTTCCGGAAAAAAGGGTCCTTTAGGCTTGTTTGTTTTCGGCTTCGAGGGCTGCGGATGCTTTGCGGTGAAATTCCCGGGCAAAGGTTTTCATTTCTTCCGACAGCTCGGCATTGCGGGTGGCACGGGCAAAAGTGTCGGCCATGCCCATAATGCTTTGAAACATAAAGTCGTTCATCTCGTCTACCATCATCTTGCCGGTCCACAGGTCGATGCGCAGGCTTTCGCGGGCAGCGCCGTCCCAAAGGCCGATAAAAGCTGCCTTGGCTTCCTGAAAAACATCGACTCCGCCGTCGGGCGCCTTCCAGCGGATGTTGTCAATCATCTGCACCTCGTCGCGGGTGACTTCAATCTGAATATTAGAAGTGTTCATTAGGGGATGGTTTCTTTGGTTGAAGGGACCTTTCGGATTTCCGGAAATTTTCCGGATTTTTCCAAATTATTGAGCGTGCTGCAAAGTTAGCGAAACCCGTATGGTAAAAGGTTCTTTCTGCCGGTACGGACCGGGGAAGGAAGGCTTCGGGGGGTTCGTATGACGGCGTGCCGCCTTTCTGGCACGCTTCTTTCTTTTCTTTCCCCATCTCCAGACTTTTTGGAGACCGGTAAAACCTCCTTTTTCGCTATGACTTCCCGCCTTATCATCCACGATACCGACGAACTAAACGCCATTCTGGAACGCGCCTTTGCCACCATTTCCAATCCATTGGAAGCAGGACAAAGCGCGTGGAGCACCCTGGAAAAAGCCCTTGCAGAAGCCTATTCGCTTGGGTGCACCAAAACGGCACTCCTTATTGAAGCGCCGCCAAACAGCCTGCGTGCTTCCGCCTAACGCAGCAATACATACGCCAGCAGTGCTGAAACATAAGCCAGCACACCCATATACAGAAACTGAGCGGTTGGCAGCAGCCAGCTGTTGGTTTCCCGCTTTACGATTGCCAGTGTGCTCATACACTGCATGGCAAACACGTAGAAGAGCAGCAACGACACCCCTGTAGCAAGCGTATAGACGGGCTTGCCGTCCGGCGTACGAGCCGCGGCCAGTTTTTGGCGCAGCGTTTCTTCCTGCCGGGCTTCGTCTTTATCATCTACGCTATACAACGTCGCCATAGTGCCTACGAACACTTCGCGGGCGGCAAAAGAAGTGATCAGTGCTACTCCGATTTTCCAGTCATAGCCCAGCGGGCGGATGGCCGGCTCAATCCAATGGCCCATGCGCCCGGCAAAAGATTCTTCCAGCGGTACGGCAGCGATAAAGCGGTTGTCGGGATCGCTTTCGCGGGCCGGTCCATAGGAAGCCAGCGCCCAAAGCGCAATCGAAATCACGAGGATCACCCTACCGGCATCGCGCACGAAAACTGTAGCTTTCTGAATCATGGTGGTACCCACGTTTTTCCAGCGCGGCATCCGGTAATACGGCAGCTCCAACAGAAAGTAACTGCGTTGTGCCGATTTGATAAAAAGGCTCAGCACCCAGGACACGACAAGCGCGCCTACAAAGCCGAGCAGATATAACCCCATCAGCACCAGCCCTTGCAGGCTAAAAGGGCCCAGATTTTTATCGGGGATAACCAGGCCAATCAGGATGGTATAGACCGGCAGGCGGGCCGAGCAACTCATAAGCGGCGTCACCATTATGGTAATCAGGCGCTCTTTTCGGTTGGAAATGGTGCGGGCCGCCATTACGGCCGGCACGGCGCAGGCCATTCCCGAAATCAACGGCATCACCGAGCGCCCGCTCATCCCGACGGAGCGCATCAGCCGGTCGGTGAGGAAGGAAATGCGGGCCATATAACCGGTGTCTTCGAGGATCGTGATAAACCCAAAAAGGATGGCAATCTGCGGCACGAAGATGGCAATGCCGGAAAGGCCTGCCAGCACGCCGTTGATCAGCAGATCGGTGAGCGCAGTAGGCGGCAGCGTCTCCGCCAGAGTAGTGCTCAGCCAGCTAAAGGCGCTTTCTACCCAGCTCATGGGATATTCCGCGAGCCAGAAGATGCTTTGAAACAAGAGAAATAAGACCAGGAGCAGGATGAGGTTGCCCCAAAGCGGATGAAGGAGTACCCGGTCAATCCGCTCGGCCCGCAGACTCTTCTGCGCCGGTGTTTCTACCACTACCGCAGCAGCCATAATCTTGTCGATCCGGGCATAACGGGCCATGACCTCAGCAGCCTGTACACGTGCTTTCGAAAATCCGGCACTGTCTGATAATGCGAGTAGCTGAATACGCTGGGCAGCGTTGAGCGAAGCCACTTCCGGCAGCGCGCAGACCATCTGCAGAGCAGCATAATCGGACGGCGCACCGGTTATCTGGCGTGCTTCTGCCAGCCAGAGGCCGGCAATAGCAGTGCTTTCGATAAAAGGACGCGGCGTGCTTCCCGCCCCTTCGGCCAGTTGCGCCATTACTTTTTTGAGGGCAGTAAGTCCCTTCCCTTTGCGGGGATTGATGCCGACGACCGGAACGCCCATCTGCCGCTCGAGTTCGCTCAGGTCTATCCGGATGCCTTTAGAGGTGGCAAGATCCAGCATGGTGAGCGCCAGTATTACCGGCTTCCCCAGATCCATGATCTGTGAGGCAAACAGCAGGTTGCGCTTCAGGTTGGAGGCATCCACGATGACCACCGTCAGATCGGGCGCGTCCTTGCCGGCAGGATGCAGCAGCACATTGGTGGCCACCCGCTCATCGTCGCTTTTGGGATACAGCGAATAGGCGCCGGGCAGGTCGAGAATGCGGGCCGAAAGTGTATCGGTCAGCCGGCACATCCCGGCTTTCTTGTCCACGGTGACGCCGGGGAAGTTGCCGACTTTTTGCCGGAGCCCGGTGAGCGCGTTGAAGAGCGAGCTTTTTCCGGCATTGGGATTGCCGACGAGTGCTATTTGTATTGTTTTCGCCAAAGAATAACCCCCTTAGATCCGCAAAGGTAAATCTTTAGGGGCCGGAGGCAGCAAAGACGCCCAAATTCTTCCCGATTTGATAAACACGGGCTCCCGGGCAGTCCCTATTTCCGGAAATGAAGTGCCGGTTTCCGGAAATTTCAACAAAAAACACCCCCGAAGCAGGGCTCCGGGGGTGTTACTGTAATGAAGACAATGGGTTTAGTGGACTTCTTCTCCTTCGCGGATCGGGGTTGTCTGCGGGATAAAGTCGTTGCCGTGACCGTCGTCTTTATAATCGTAGGCCCAGCGGTAAACAGTTGGGATTTCTCCGGGCCAGTTGCCGTGTCCGGGGCGGATCGGCGTGGTCCACTCGAGGGTCGGCGAGTTCCAGGGGTTCATGGTGGTGACGCGGCGGCCATACCAGATGCTCACAAAGAAGTTGAGCACGAACACCAGCTGCACGATGAAGGTCAGGATTACGACAACGGAGATAAACACGTTGAGGCTTTCAAACTGTTTGAAGGATTCCCAGGCACTGTAATCATAGTAGCGGCGGGGCATACCGGCGAGGCCTTCGTAGTGCATCGGCCAGAAGATGAGGTATGAGCCGATGAACGTACCAAAGAAGTGGATATACCCGAGGGTATTATTCATAAACCGGCCAAACATCTTGGGGAACCAGTGGTAAATACCGGCAAACATGCCAAAGAAGGCCGAAACACCCATTACGATGTGGAAGTGCGCAATAACAAAGTAGGTATCGTGCACGTGCATATCAATCACCGAGTTACCTACGAAGATACCCGTCAGGCCGCCGGAGATAAACATTGAAACAAAGCCGAGGGCAAACATCATGGGAACGGTAAACCGGATGTTTCCGCGCCAGATCGTCGTCAGCCAGTTAAACACTTTTACCGAAGAAGGAACCGCAATGAGGAGCGTCATCAATACAAACACACTGCCGAGGAACGGGCTCATACCGGTCACGAACATGTGGTGCGCCCACACGAGGAAGGACAGAACCGTGATGCCGACCAGCGAGATGATCATGGCGAAGTAGCCAAAGATCGGCTTACGGCTGTGGTTGGAAAGCACTTCAGAGGCGATTCCCATACCCGGAAGCATGATGATATATACTTCCGGATGGCCCAGGAACCAGAACAAGTGTTGGTAGAGGATCGCAGAGCCGCCTACGTAAGGGAGGGCCTTGCCGCCGATAAACAGCTCGGAGAGGTAGAAAGACGTTCCGAAATGACGGTCGAAAATGAGCAGCACAAATCCGGAAACCAGTACGGGGAAGGCCAGCAGGCCGATAACGGCGGTAAACAGCAGGGCCCAGATGGTAAGCGGCAGGCGCGTCATCGTCATTCCCTTCGTACGCATGTTCAGGATGGTAGAGATATAGTTCAGCCCACCCAGCAGCGTGGAAACCACGAACAGTGTGAGGGAAATGAGCCACAGGTCCATCCCGATGCCGGATCCGAGACTTGCTTCCTTAATGGCGGAGAGCGGCGGGTAAGAAGTCCAGCCACCGGCTGCAGGTCCGGTTTGCACAAACAGGGAGGCAAACATGATAATGCTCGCTGCCAGGAAGAACCAGTAGGAAAGCATGTTCATGAACGGCGAAGCCATGTCCCGCGCACCGATTTGAAGCGGAATGAGGAAGTTGGCAAACGTTCCGGAAAGGCCGGCCGTCAGTACGAAGAAGATGAGGATCGTACCGTGCATGGTCACCAGTGCATAGTAGCCTTCCGGCGTCAGTTTGCCACCTTTGGCCCACTCACCGAGGAAGGCTTCCATTACCGGAAACGTTTCATCAGGGAAGCCCAGCTGAAGCCGGAAAAAGACAGAAAACAACGCACCGATGATTGCCCAGAGGATACCGGTGATGAGGTATTGCTTGGCAATAATCTTGTGGTCCATCGAGAAGATATACTTCCAGATGAAGTGCTGTTCGTGGTGCTCGTGATGATGACCCGTATCGTCGCCATGGTGCGTATGGGCGACATTGGGTCCTTGTACGGCTACATCCTGATTCATAATATCACGCATTTATTGTAGGGATTCTTCCGCAGGCGGAAAGAAAAGCACTTGTTTAGAGTTTGGTAATCGTTTTGGCAGGCATCGGCGTGGCCGGGGCAGCGTTGCTGTCGATGGCCGAAGGGGCCGGAGCAGGCTCCTGCCCGCCTTTGAGGTACGGCTGTTGCTTGGCCATCCAGGCGGCGTGCTCTTCTTCTGTTTCCACCACGATGGTACCGCGCATGGCATAGTGGCCTTTACCGCACATCTGATCGCAGGCGATTTCGTACACAAAGTTCGGATTTCCGGTAATTTCTTTCATCTGTGCCGTTGTAATCTTCGGCGTAAACCAAATGGTTGTGGTGATACCGGGAACGGCATCCATCTTATAGCGGAAGTGCGGCAGACCTACGTCGTGGATCACATCGCGGGAACCGATGATAAACTTCACGGGGCGGTTCACCACCACGTGTACCTCACCGTTTTCCAGAACCACGTCATCGTAGTTTTGGCGGTCGGTGGTGTCGAGGCCGAGAACGTTGTTTTCGTTGTTGATCAATTGGAAGTTGCGCTTGCCCAGTACGCCGTCGGCGCCGGGATAACGGATAATCCAGTTGAATTGTTTACCTACCACTTCTACAATCTGTGCGTCGGCAGGTGCTTCGGAAGTGATGTTGAACCAGTGGCGCAGACCAATGATAACGAGGACTGCCATGGCGAGGGCCGGAACGGTTGTCCAGATAATCTCGAGCCGGTTGTTGTGGGCATAGAAGTAAGCCTTGCGCTTCTCGGTGCTCTGGTAGCGGAAAGCAAACCAGCACAGCAGGCCCTGGGTGATGACAAACACGATGCCCGTCATTACGATTGTAATGTAAAGCATGAAGTCGTATTCATCGCCCTGTACTGAAGCCGATACGGGGAGGAGCTTGTCTTTCAGTGCCTGGTGGCAGGCATAAATTCCCCACATGCCCACCGGAAACATGAGCAGCATCACCCAACCCATAATGCGGTTGGTGCTGGCCTGCACTTTTTCTTCACCACGCAGCAGGGTGGCAAACTCACTGGCGCGGCCAATCTGGTATATGACTGCCAGTACAAGAACAATTAAAGCAATCAGAATAAAGACTGACATAATCTGTAATTCGGGTGGTGAGGATGTTCTTAAAGGATATCGCTTCTGAAGGGGGCCTGCAAAGTTATCCGGCTTTCGGCGAAATGGGTGGTTTTGTTGGACCTTTCCGGATGCGACTGCGCCATTTTGTGGACAAAAGATCCGGGATTTTGCTCTGAAACGCTTTAGCTGACGTGCAGAATCGCTTCTTTGAGGAGCACGTTATTTTGAGGTACGAGGTCGTGTTTGGCAAGCGTGCGGCTGACGCTGAAGATCAGCAGTCCGCTGAATCCGGCCAGAACGCCCAGCTCATACCAACCGAGGTGCCAGTGTGCACCCAGCGGGCCAGGCATAACCATGATATAGAAGTCCAGCCAGTGGCCAAACATGATCATCAGCCCCATAAAGGTAAGCGTAAAGTAGTTGCGCTTGGAAGGACGCGACATCAGAATGAGGATCGGGCCTACGAAGTTGATGATGAAAGTGGCATACCAGATCAGACCGTAAGGACCTTGCTGACGAATTTTGAAATAGGTTGTTTCTTCCGGAATGTTACTGTACCAGATCAGCATGTACTGACAGAACCAAACGTAGGTCCAGAAGATCGAGAAGGCGAACTGCAACTTACCCAGGTCGTGGATGTGCTCGCGGCTGACCAGCTCCAGGTTGCCCTGGTTTTTGAGGTACACAACCCACAGCGCGATAAGCGCCATGCCGCTCACGAAGGCAGAGGCAAAGGTGTACCAGCTGTACATGGTGCTGTACCAGTGGGCGTCGATCGACATCAGCCAGAACCACGGCGTGATGCTCATCTGGGTCAGGGCATATACGATGAGGAACAGGGCCGAAAACTTCATGAACTTAAAGTAGTTCTTGGTAGCGTTTTTGGGCGCGGTTTGCTGATCGAGCGAGATGCGCTGGAACTTCTTACCGAAATAGCTCCACAGTACTACAGTAATGAGGCTGAATACGGCAAAGAAGGTTTTGTTCAGAAACGGTGCTTTGTTTTCGAGGATCTCGTCGCCGTGTGGGTTCACCCAATGGAAGATCGGGTTGTGCCCGTCGACCTGAAAGCCAAAAACGATGGCAAACAAAACGATGAGGGCAATCACGCCAAAGATCCAGACGTTGGCGCCAATGGCTTCCGGCACCCGCCGGTAGGCCACAATCCAGGCGCCGTGGGCCAAGCTCGAAGCCGCCTGAATAAACACACAGGCCAGGGTTACAAGTACAAAGAAGACACTGTTGTGCAGCAGAACGATCCAGAAGCGTGTCTTGTCAAAAGTCGCTTCCGGGCCGGTGCTTCCCAGAAGGGAAACAGCGCCTGCCAATATCACCACGATGCCAATCACCATAAGCACGATGCTGGTGAGGCGGAGCCGGGCGGGAATGATAAACCTATCGGTCATGACTGGTAAGTATTAATAATGTCCTTGTGAGGGCGTTCTCGTTAATTTATTGCGTGTTTGCCTTTCCTACGGTATCGGCAGGCGTAGCAGATTTCATGTCTTTACCGGCCTGCGCAGCACTGGCGACTGTTTCACCATTCGCCGAACCGGTGCCCATTGTAAAGGCATCGCCTCCGTTTTCGCTTTGTACCTGCTTGATATAGGCAATCACCTGCCAGCGCTCTTTGGTGTCCAGCTGCGAAGCATAAGAACCCATAGCGTTGATACCGTACTTGATAGCGTGGTAGATCTGACCTACCGGCATCTTCAGATACTTTTCCAGCAGGAAGTTAGCTGGCGCCGCAGCATATTTACCGTTGCCACCGTTGTAAAGCGGTCCGTTACCGTCGAGCTTGTCGCCGTGGCACACACCGCAGTGGATGTTATACAGGCGCTTGCCTTCGGCAATTTCGCCTTCAGTAAACTTCGTTCCTGCGGTGAGCGACAGGAAGGTCGACGAGTCGTTATGGATCACGTTGTCGGGCAACTCCTGTCCCCGTGCTACTGTGCCGGCGACCGGCTGCCGCGCAGTATGGCCATCGGCGAAGTTGGGGTTCTCGCTATAGTAATCGTAGGCAACCGAGTAGGTCATATCCGGCGCATAGATTCTCCCCGGATTGCGGTGCTTATGGCCGTTGTTGGTACAGGAAGCCAGCAGGAGACCGGCTGCGGTGGCAGCCAGAATTCCGGACTTATATAAAAATGCTTTCGGCATGAGCGCTTTTCTTATGATACGAATGGGCAAAATGGGACAATAGCAGCTGCTTATGCGCGCAGCTCGGCTTCAATGCGGCGGGAGCGGTCAAGCGCTTCCTGCGGGTTGGTTTCATACTCTTCGGCCTTGTCGTAGCGGCCAAACCACCAGCCTTCTTCTGCAATCTGAATGTTGGTTTCTACGGCACCGGTTGTTTTCAGGTAGTCGATCACTTCCTGCTCCGAGGTCCCTTCCGTCAGCTCAACGGCTGCAATGAAAAGGTCATCGGTTTGGCGCGGATGGAAGACGTGTTTTTTCACGCCCGGCATCAGCTGGCTGATATAGCAGAAGGTCAGCACCATACCCACGGCTGCAAACAGAACCGTCAACTCGAAGGTAATCGGGATAAATGCCGGGATAGCCAGGTGCGGCTTACCGCCAAAGTTGATCGGCCAGTCTTTGGTGAAAATCCAGGACATAAAGCCCAGGGCCGTTGCCGTTCCGGCGAGGCCGAAGATGAAACCGGCAATGTGCAGGTCGGTTTCCTTCTGACCCAGCGCCACGTCGAGGCCGTGAACCGGGAAAGGCGTATAAACGTCGTGCAGCTTATATCCGCTGTTGCGCAGGCTGTGAACCGCCGGAAACAGAACGTCTTCGTCGTCGTAAGCGGCTACTGCAAATTTTTTAACGGCCATAGGGGTGGTGTATTTGGTAGTATGTCTGGAGTCCGGGGGCATCTGTAAAGTCTGGCGTTTGCCAAACATTCCGGAATTACCTCTTGATACTTAATACTTGATACTTGTGTCTTAGATTAGTGTGCGTGCTCGATTTCGTGAACGAATTCTTCGGTGCTTTTCTCTTCGATTGGCTCCATACGCGCTTTGTAGGATTGTCCGGAAGTCTTCAGAACAAACTTGATCTCGGCCACGGCAATCGTCGGGAAGTACTTGGCGAACAGGAAGAAGCAGGTAAAGAACAAACCAAACGTACCGAGGTAGAAGCCTACTTCCGGCCAGCTCGGGCTGTAGTAGCTCCAGGAGCCGGGCAGGTAGTCGCGGTACAGCGAGGTTACAATGATTACAAAGCGCTCGAACCACATACCGATGTTTACCACGATAGACATGATAAAGGTAAACGGAATATTGCGGCGCAGCTTTTTAATCCAGAAGAACTGCGGCGAAATCACGTTGCAGGTCATCATCGCCCAGTAGCTCCACCAGTATGGACCGAGGATCCGCCAGTTAAATGCTTCCTGCTCATACAGTACGCCGGAATACCAGGCCATGAACAGCTCTGTCAGGTAGGCAACACCTACAATCGAGCCGGTCAGAACGATTACTTTGTTCATTGCCTCGATGTGTCCGAGGGTGATATATTCTTCTAGGTGAAGAATACGGCGCAACAGAATCAGCAGCGTTTGCACCATGGCAAAGCCGGAGAATACCGCACCCGCAACGAAGTAGGGCGGGAAGATCGTGGTGTGCCAGCCCGGAATTACGGATGTGGCAAAGTCAAAAGATACAATGGTGTGTACAGACAGTACCAGCGGCGTGGAAAGACCGGCCAGTACGAGGGAAAGCGCTTCCCAGCGCTGCCAGGTTTTTGCCGTTCCGGTCCAGCCGAAAGAAGCCATACCATAGAGGCGCTTGCGCAGCTTGGTTTTGGCACGATCACGCACGGTGGCGAAGTCCGGAAGCAGACCGGAGTACCAGAACAGGAGCGAAACGGTGAAGTAAGTAGAGATCGCGAATACGTCCCAGAGAAGGGCCGAGTTGAAGTTGGGCCACAGGGCGCCGCGGGTGTTCGGATACGGCATTACGAAAAAGCCATCCCAAACACGGCCCATGTGGAAGATCGGGAACTGACCGGCGCACATAACCGCGAAGATCGTCATCGCCTCCGCCGCACGGTTTACACCCGTACGCCAGCCTTGGCGGAACAAAAGCAGGATCGCTGAGATGAGCGTACCGGCGTGACCGATACCAACCCACCATACGAAGTTGGTAATATCCCAACCCCAGCCGATGGTACGGTTGATGTTCCACACACCAATCCCCCAATATACTTCCCAGAACACCGAGAAGACCCCGAAACCGAGCAACGCCAGGGAGAAGAAAAAGCCGATGTACCACAAGCGGGAAGGCTTCCGCTCAATAGGCGAGATGATGTCTTCTGTCACCTGATGATAGGTCTTGTGCCCATCCACCAGTGGCTCGCGGACAAAGGATTCGTATTTAAGGTGCATATTCTATAAATGTTGTTCGCGGCGGGCCGCCTTTGAAATCACACGGGTTAAAAAGCGCTGTATTTTCCGGAAAATGCGGGCTTAGATATGGCGCTGATACAAGCCGTCTTCTGCCGTGCCGGCAATCTTGACGTCGGTATTCCGGATTTTAGAGAGATAGTTGATGTTGGGCAGTGTGTGCAACGATTCGAGCACATAGAACATCCGCTCTTTCTGCTCGTTCCGGCGCAGCTGGTAGATTGCGCTCTTCGGATCGTTTACGTTTCCGAATACGATCGCGTCGGTCGGGCAGGCCTGCTGGCAAGCGGTGCGGGCAGCGCCGTCCGGCATCGGGTGGCCTTCGCGCTTCGCTTCCAGTTTTGCATCCTGCAGGCGTTGTACGCAGAAAGAACATTTCTCCATCACCCCACGGCTGCGGACGGTTACATCCGGGTTCAGCACCATGCGGGTCAGGTTGTCGTTCATATCGTCGCGGCGATAGTCTTCAAAGGTGTTGTCTTCAAAACAGTCGGCCTCGTTCCAGTCCATCCAGTTAAAGTGACGCACTTTATACGGACAGTTGTTGGCGCAGTACTTCGTCCCGATACAGCGATTGTAGGTCATCATGTTAAGACCTTCAGAGCTGTGCGGCGTAGCAGCCACCGGACAAACGTTCTCGCAGGGTGCGTTGTCGCAATGCTGACACAGCATCGGCTGAAACACCGTCTGAATGGTATCCGGATTTTCCGGTGAGCCGGAGAAGTAGCGGTCGATGCGCATCCAGTGCATTTCGTGGGCGAGCTTCACGTGCTCTTTACCCACCACCGAAATGTTGTTTTCTGCCTGGCAACCAATCACACACGCGCCGCAGCCAATGCAGGCGGTCAGGTCAATCGACATGCCCCAGTGGATGCCGGGAGAGATATAGTTTGGGTACAGGGTTCCGTGTTCGCGGAAGCCTTGCTCCAGCTCTCCTCCCCCCTGTTGGGTGCCATTCGGACCAAAAGAAGCGTTGAGGTTTCCGGCTCCTGCAGCGGCCATAACAGCACCGCTAACAC
>JAEVZP010000087.1 GCA_023392185.1 Bacteroidota bacterium | reverse complement strand
AATGCTGCCCGATACGCTGCCGAGCGAGCCGGACAGCCAAACAAAAAATTCTTTAAACATCAGTCCCTGCAATTTTAGTGGCTCCCGGACTGAAATAGAACGCAGAAACTCCATATTGGCATTGTTGACGCCAATAGCAAAAAAGCAAAACCGCTTACTTTCTTCTCCTTCCCGGATCAGTTGGGCAATGCCATCGGTAGCATCGGTTGGCGCGCCATCGGTGATCAGGATAATCCAAGGGCGATATACCCCCACCCCGTTATCGCGAATGGTCTTTTTACGCTGGTTCACCATGGCTATGCCTTGTCGGATCGCCTCTCCCATCGGCGTAGCCCCACTGGTAGAAAGATTGCCGGGATAAAAATGCGTTGCGGTCGTAAAATCGTTTTCAACAGTAACGCTGCCCCCAAAGCTAATCATGGCAATTTCGACCCGCTTGGTAGCAAGGCTGTCGCCGATCAGCTCTTCTTTAAACAACTTGATGCCTTCATTGAGCTGGTGAATAGGGGCTCCTGCCATGGATCCGGAGACATCCAGCAATAATACACACGGGCAACGCGGATCAGGGTTCTCGGCAAAGCTTTCGGCTCCAAATGGTATTTGCTCAAAGTCTATATATTGGCTCATCGGGGGGATTTTGTTATCAAATTTAACACAGAAACAAGAGCCCTCAAAAAACAATCCTGCCGGGCTTCAGGAAGCCCGGCAGGATTGTGCCCAAATTGCCTGGAGTTTGCACTTACCGGAAGGCGCTTAAGCCAGGTGTACCCGTAGCATCCACGCCATTTGTTCATGTTTTTCCATGATGCCGGTCAGGAAATCACTTGTTCCCTGATCTCCATAATCCTCTATGGTTTCAATGTCCTGACGCAATTCGCGGATGAGCGTTTCCTGCTTATTTACCAGATTCTGAATCAACTCTTCAGCCTTACCAATGCTGGGTTCATCTTTCAGACGGGTCAGTTTCAGATAGTTGGCAATGACAGTTTCGGCCTTATAACCCAGTTGCAACACGCGCTCGGCTACGGCGTCCGTAATTTCACCCAACAGTTGGTACTGCTTTTCCAGAAACTTATGCAGTTCTGAAAAGTGGATACCGGAAACGTTCCAGTGGGAACCTTTCGTAGCTGTGTTCAGTACGTATTCGTCGGCCAGGATGCGTTGCAAAAGCGCTACAATGGCTTTTTTCTTGTCTTCGTCCAGACCGATATTGGCCTTGGGTGGCTGTTGTTTCATGGGAGTTATTTTGAAAAAGATGGCTTTAAAAACTGCTTTTTAAGATAAAAAAGGTATGCCGCCGGTGCTTCTTTTGCTAGCCTTTTGGAGCCAGCCGGTACAGTTTTCCGCCGTCGGTAATGGCATAAAGAGCGCCGTCCCTGCCCTCAGCCACATCCCGGAAGCGCTCGCCCTCGCCGGCCAGCAGCCGTTCTTCCCCGGCCACGCGGTCGTTTTGCAACACCAGACGCACGATATGCTGCCCGCTGAGGCAACCGATAAACAGATTGTGGGTCCATTCCGGAATGGCCTTGCCGCTGTAGAAGGTCATGCCGCTCGGCGAAACCGAAGGGTCCCAGTAATAGACCGGCTGCTCCAGCCCTTGTTGCTGCGTAATCCCCGCGCCCACTTTGTCACCGTTGTATTCCAGCCCATAAGTAATAATCGGCCAGCCATAGTTTTTACCCGCCTCAATGCGGTTGATTTCATCCCCACCCTTCGGGCCAAATTCGCCTGCCCACAAAGCGCCTGTCTGTGGGTGCAACGCCAGGCCCTGCACATTGCGGTGCCCATAACTGTAAACGGCGGGCAAGGCGGCATGCGCATTGGGAAACAGACCGCTTCTCGCCGGCTGCCCATCTTTGGTGAGATACAGAATTTTTCCGAGTGCATTTGTTATGTCCTGTGCCTTGGGCCGCGTCGCCAGGTCGGAGCGCTCGCCGGTGCTCACGAAAAGATTTCCCGAACGATCGAAAAGGAGGCGGCCCCCAAAGTGAAGCGTGCCATTGTAGGCCGGAGTAGCCCGGTAGATCACCTGTGCATTTTCGATACGCTTTTCGTCGGCCGAAAGCCGCCCTTTAGCCACCGCCGTCAGGTTGCCGCCCGATTGTCGTTCCGAAAAAGTCCAATACAGCATCCGGTTGGCAGCGAAATCCGGGTCGGCAGCCACGTCCAGTAGCCCACCTTGCCCCCGGTCATCCACTGCTGGCAACCCTGCGATCGGTGCCGAGGCCGTACCGTCTGGCTTTACCAGCCGCAGGGCGCCGCCTTTTTCGGTGACAAGCAGCCGGCCGTCTTCCAGGCCAACAATGCCCCAGGGACGGTTCAGTCCTTTATAGATGATGGTGATGTCCAGTGGTGTTTGGGTTTTAACCCCGGGTGCGCGCGTTTGCCCGTCAAAGGCTGGTTGATAGGGTGCGTTGGGCACATTCGTTTCTATAGGTGCAGCCGGAGCCGCCGGCGCATCCGGCATACCAGGCGCTGTTGCCGTAACTTTCGCATCCTTCCCACAGGAAGCGCTCATCAAAAGGCCCGAAAGCAGAGTCAGCAATACAATGCGCATAAAAAAGTGGGTATTTTCCGGAAAATCGCACACAAACAATGCCGTCGGGAACGGTTCTTGCAAATCCGCTACCAGATGCCTTTGTTTTCCCTTGTTTGAAATGAAACGATTGTCTTTGCCCACGCGCGCACTCCTGCCTGCCCTCGCTTTTTCAGCACTGGGCTTTCTTTCTGCTGGCTGCAACAGCACCATGCAGGAAGACAACAGCGCTGCTACCACCCATACGGTAAGCCAGGAGCACCTGCAAAACACGGTTGACAGCAATGGCGCGCCGGCGTTGCCGGCCGACTTTGACGGATCGCTGAGCGGCGCTGAGCCGGGCATGACTTTCCCTGTGCTCGATGCGCTGCTGTTTGAAAAAAACTTTACCGCCGATCTACAGAAAAAGCTGCGCCTTACAGATGAAGAGCTCAAAAAGCTTAAAGGAGCCGCATCCGCCTCGGTGAAAGACCTCAACAAACACGGCGACGGCACCGCCTACTTCGGCGATGCCAAAAAACTGGCGCAGCGCTCCGAAGGACAGATGAAGACGATTCTGGGCCCCGCAAGAGCCTATCAATTGCAAAGGCTGGTGGCCGACCGGTATGCAGCAGGATCCATTTCCGGCTTGCTCCCCGAAGCGCCTAATGCCATTCCTGCCGATACACGCGTGGTGATCAATGCTCCCTCGCACCGCATGGATGTTTTTAAGGACGGCAGCCTGGTGCGCAGCTATCTGGTGGGCATCGGCCAGCAGAAATACCCCATTCCCGCCGGGATGCGCCATGCCGAGTATATCATCTTCAACCCCACCTGGACGCCGCCCAACGAGCCCTGGGTACGCGGCAAGTTTGCACCGGGGAAAGTCGTTCCGGCCGGCAGCAAAGACAACCCGCTTGGGCCGGTCAAAATTCCGATTGGTTCGCCCAGCCTGATTCACGGCGGCAAGCAGCCCTACAAACTGGGCACCTATGCGTCGCACGGCTGTGTTGGGCTGACCAACGACGGCATCCGCGACTTCACCGCCACGCTGGCGCAGGTAGCCGGTGGCGAAAAGCTGACGGCAGATTCTGTTGCTTCCTACGGGAAAAACCGCACCAAGACCAAATGGCAAAAGCTGCCCAACCCGGTGCCGGTAGAGCTGCGCTATGAGACCATCGTGGCTGAAGACGGCAGCCTGGTGATCTACCGCGACGTCTATACCCGGGGAACCAACACCGTTGCCCATGCCCGGAAAGTGCTTGCGGTATATGGACTGGAATACGATGCCCTGCCGCCTGCCGAGAAAGCCGCGCTTTACAATGCGCTCGAAACCATGAACCGCAACGCCGCCGGCAAGCCTATTGCCAATGATGTGGGCGAACGTCCGGCCCCGCCGGCAGCCGACAGCAGCACCGGAAGCACGCCCCAAAAAACCAAGGGAACACCAAAGCAAATGGTCGTTGCTATCAGCGGACTGGCCGGTCGGGGATATCCTGCCGCCGCCGATATGGTAGGCCGTTCGCAGGCCCAGTAAAGCGTCCGCACGGTACTGATTTTCCGGAAATCCTTAGCTGTTCAGCAGCTTCCAGAGGGCATCTTTGAGCTCCTGTAAGCCGGATTGCGCAGCAGCCGAGACAAAGACATGCGGAATACCGACAGGCAGGGTACCCCGTACCGCTTCCTGAAGTTCTTCGTCCAGCAAATCGCTTTTGGAAATGGCCAGCAACGCTTTTTTGTCCAGCAATTCCGGATTGTATTCTTCCAGCTCCCGGTACAAAACCTGAAATTCAGCGTCGGGATCGGGGCTGTCGGCGGGAATCACAAACAGCAGGACGGAGTTGCGCTCAATATGGCGGAGGAAACGGTGTCCGAGTCCCCGTCCTTCGGCTGCCCCTTCGATGATACCCGGCAGGTCGGCCAGGGCAAAAGAGCGCCCGTTGCGATACGGCACCATGCCCAGCTGCGGCACCAGGGTCGTAAAAGCATAATCGGCAATCTTGGGCCTGGCCGCCGAAAGCACCGATAAAAGCGTGCTTTTCCCGGCATTGGGGAAGCCTACCATCCCCACGTCGGCCAGAATCTTCAGTTCGAGCAACTTCCAGCCTTCCACGCCCGGCTCACCGGGCTGTGCATGTTCGGGCGCCTGATTGGTAGGGGTGGCAAAATGGGCATTGCCCAGTCCGCCCCGCCCGCCCGGCAGCCAGATCACCTCCTGACCGTCTTCGAGGACTTCGGCCTCAATAGTTTCAGTTTCTTCGTCAATCGCAACCGTCCCCAGCGGCACTTCAATAATAATGTCTTTGCCGTCGCGGCCCGTCATGTTGGCTTTAAGCCCCGGATGGCCGTCTTCGGCCAGAATGTTTTTCTGGTAGCGCAGGTGCAAAAGCGTCCACAACTGTGCATTGCCCCGCAGGATGATATGCGCGCCCCGGCCACCGTCGCCACCGTCGGGTCCGCCCTTGGCAGTCAGCTTGTTGCGCAAAAAATGAGACGCGCCGCGCCCGCCGTTTCCGGAGCGACAAAACACCCGGATATAATCTACAAAATTGCCTTTCTCCATAAAAAATAAATTCTAAAAAACCGCCTGGCTGCTGTCCCTGGAACCGCCTCCGGCAGCCGTGAAGGTAAAAGGAACGGGTTGAACAGACAGGTTGGCAGGACGCGAGGCCCCTTCTTCAGGATTCATTTTAACAACCGGTTTTTGCCAGTGGCTATGCAGTAGCGACCAATGTCTGAAAAGGACGAGCCGCCGGCAGTTGTGCATAAAAAAAGACAGGCCGTAGCGAACCTGCCTTTTCTTTCGTTTAGCGCAAGCGGTCTACGCTGCGGATCAGTTTTTCATCGCTCCGGATGCCCCGGACGGCCAGTATCAGAAAAACAATCGACACCACCGGCAGCAACGCGCCCAGCACGCCGTATTCCTGTGCCGAGATTCCGGGATTGCTGCTGTTGATATTGGCGATCTTTATAAACAGCATCACTGCAAAAGCAGCCGACGCGATAATGCTCAACGAAGCCAGTTGCCGCTGCCGCTGCCGGTTCATAAAAAAGAAAATGGCAATCAGGGGCAATACCGTCATAAACGCGGCAATCACCAGCAAAGGGTAATAGTTGGCAGCAGAAAGCGTATGCAGCTGCGGCACGGGCACGGTCAGCGAGGGCGCAGCCGGCAGGGCCCATTTATAAAGGACCATGCTGGGCAGGAGCAAGAGTCCGCTGATCATAGCGGCCAGAAACAGCCAGAGACTTTGAATGCGTTGGATCACAGGAGACAGGAATTAGGAGTTAGGGAGGAGTGAAGTTCCGGAAAACAGGGAAACTGAGAACCGTTGATCAGCGGGATTGGAAACCCAAAAACGTGCAGGCCATCTTTCCCATTTACCGAATCATCTCGGTGCGCATATAAGGTTGCAATACTTCCGGAATCCGGATGCCGTCTGCCGTCTGGTATTGCTCCAGCAGGGCTGCAACAATCCGGGGCAAAGCGAGCGAAGAGCCATTGAGGGAATGCAGGAGCTGTGTTTTGCCGCCTTCGTCGCGCGTGCGCGCCTTCAGCCGGCCCGTCTGGAAGGTTTCAAAATTGGACACCGAACTGACTTCCAGCCAGCGCTCCTGCGCGCTGCTCCACACTTCGAAATCATAAGTCAGTGCCGATGCAAATGACATATCCCCCCCGCAAAGCCGCAAAATCCGGTAATGTAGCCCAAGGCTTTGCACCAGTTTTTCGACATGCTCCACCATGGCATCCAGCGCTTCGTAGCTCCGCTCCGGCGTGGTGAGCTGCACAATCTCTACTTTGTCAAACTGGTGCAGGCGGTTCAGCCCGCGCACGTCTTTGCCATAAGAGCCTGCTTCGCGACGGAAACAAGGCGTGTAGGCGGTCAGCTTTTTAGGCAGTTCCTTCGGTTCGGTAATCGTGTCGCGGAAGATATTGGTTACCGGCACCTCCGCCGTCGGGATGAGATACAACTCGTCGGCCGTCACGTGGTACATCTGCCCTTCTTTATCGGGCAACTGGCCGGTGCCGTAAGCCGAGGCGGTATTCACCAGGTGCGGCGGTTGCACTTCTTCATAGCCCGCGGCGGTATTGTAATCCAGAAAATAACTGATAAGCGCGCGCTGCAGCCGGGCGCCCAGACCGGTATAAAACGGAAAACCGGCACCGGTAATCTTGTTGCCCAGCTCAAAGTCAATCAGTTTGTACTGCTGCACCAGGTCCCAATGTGGCCGGGCACCTTCGGGCAGCGGCTGCTTTGCGCCGCCGGTGCGCACCACTTCATTTTCCTCCGGCGTGCGGCCGGCGGGAACACTTTCGTGCGGCAGGTTGGGCAATTGCACCAGCAGCTCCGCCTGCTCTTTTTCAATGGCATCCAGCTTTTGCGCCAGCGCTTTAGACGCTTCTTTATGGGCAGAAACCGCTGCTTTGGCCGCTTCTGCTTCTTCTTTTTTGCCCTGTCCCATCAGCGCACCAATACTTTTGCTGGCGGCATTGATCCGGGCGGCGAGCGCATCGTTTTCTACCTGCGTTTTGCGGCGTTGCTCATCCAGAGACAGAATGTGATCCACCAGCGAAACATCGGTAAAATGTTTTTTCTGTAATCCCGCCAGCACGCGGTCTTTTTCGCTTCGAAGCAGTTGAAGAGTCAGCATAAAGGATGGCAAAGGTAAAGAAGTGGCTTTTGGGTGTTAAAAACCAAATCCAGAAGTCCGGCAGTTTGTCAGATGGAATGTCGATCCCCTTTGAAATGTGTTCAGGCAGAGGCTTCCGGGCCTTTCCACTCCCGTATCGGGTGCGAAAAACCCAAAAATCGGCTGGATTTCCGGAAAATCCAGCCGATTTCATTTCTATAATCAGGCGCTTTTAGATCCGGTAGGTCACCAGGCCGTCGCGTAGCTTCGGCTCAAACCAGGTACTCTTCGGCGGCATCACTTCGCCGCTGTCAGCCACAGCCAGCAGCTCAGCAATGCTTACCGGATAGCAGCTAAACGCGACAGCGCCTTCGCCGGCATCCACCCGGTCGGCCAGCGTTTGCAGTCCCCGGATGCCGCCCACAAAGTCAACCCGGTCATTGGTGCGCGGGTTGTCGATACCCAGCACCGGCGCCAGGAGGTTTTCCTGCAAAATGCTGACATCCAGCGAGGCGATTGGATGCGACGCGTCGTAGGTATCGGGCTTGGCTTCGAGGCAATACCATTTTCCGTCCAGATACATGCCAAACTCGCCTGCCTTGCGGGGACGGTACGGGCTTTCCGGCGCATCAGCAATCTCAAAATTCTCTGCCAGGCGACCCATAAAAACCTCCGGGGTCATCTCGTTGAGGTCTTTGACGATGCGGTTGTAGTCCAGAATATGCAGTTCACTTTCCGGAAAAATAGCGGTCAGAAAAGCGTTGAAAGCTTCTTCGCCTGTAATCTGATAGCCTGCTTCACGCATCTCGAGGCACAGCTTGCCGGCTGCGGCTGCCCGGTGGTGTCCGTCGGCGATATAAGTGCAGGGAACCTCGGTGCGGAACAGATGGGTCAGGGTGCTCACCTTGGCATAATCATCTACCACCCAGAAACGGTGCTGCACGCCGTCTTCGGCCGCGAAATCGTAAACCGGCGCATGGCTTTCTTTCCAGTCACGGATGAGTTTTTGCACCGCCTCCACATCGCGATAGGCCAGAAACACCATGCCGGTTTGCGCCCGTGTTGCACGGATGTGATCAATGCGGTCTTTCTCTTTTACCGGCCGGGTAAACTCGTGCTTGCGCACCAGATTATTGAAATAATCATCGCAGGAAGAGCCACACACAAGCCCCGTCTGACTGCGGCCGTCCATAGTCAGTTCATAGAGATAGTAACAAGGCTCGGGGTCTTCGCGCAGCACCCCTTCATCAATCATGCACTCCAGATTCTCGTAGGCCTTCTCATATACGGTCGCGCTGTGGACGTCTGTTCCTTCCGCCAGGTCAATCTCTGAGCGGGTCACGTGGTAGAAATGATTGGGCTGCGCCTTAAAGCGGCGCGCTTCTGCTTCATTGACCACGTCATACGGCAGCGCGGCTACCTGAGCAGCCAGCTCCGGAACCGGACGCAGGCCTTTGAACGGACGAATCGTTACCATAGAAAAATGTTTTTCAGGCCGCAAAGGTCCCATCAAAATCCCAAATAGCCTGAACGAGCGTTTCCACATCTGTTTCGCTCACCCCGTTATAGATCGAAGCCCGGAAACTACCCGCGCTGCGATGCCCTTCAATTCCGGAAATGTGGCGCTCCCTGCAAAAGGCCAAAAATGCCTTTTCTGCTTCGGGCGACGTGCCCCGAAACACCACATTCATCCGGCTGCGTGCCTCGGGTCGCACCGGCGCAGTAAAATATCGGCTGTTGTCAATCGCCTCATAAAGCAATTGTGCTTTACGGGCATTGGTTTGAAAGAGGTTTTCCAGCCCTTGTGCTTGAATCCAGCGCAGCATCAACAGGCAGGTGTAGATATTGAAAACCGGCAGGGTGTTCAGCACGCCGCCCGCCGCCACATGAGCTTTGTAAGACAAAAACGGTGGCAGGTGGCCGGCCATCTGAGGCAGAAAATCTTTTCGGATGCATACCAGCGTGATGCCCGCAGGCCCAAGGTTCTTTTGCGCTACCGCATAAAAAAGAGCGTATTTCCGGTAATCGCGCGGCACACCGAGAATGTCGGAGCTCATGTCGGCTACCAGCGGAACACCAAAATCGGGCACCGGATGGAGGAATTGTGTGCCAAAAATGGTGTTGTTGGTGGTTTGATGGAGATAAGCGCCTGGCGCCTCAGAGGCAGGCTGGAACCCTTCAAAAGTGCTGAAAACAGACTTTACATCGGGAAGAGACCGGTAATTATCGTCGCGGGAAGAAGCAACGACAGCCACCGTGCCGACCGCTTGTGCAGCCTCGTAAGCCTCGCGCGACCAGTAGCCCGAATCGATGTAAAGGCCTTTATTTCCGGTATGCAGCAGGTTCATCGGCAGCATGGCAAACTGCATCCGTCCCCCACCCGGCAACCACAAAATATGGTATTCGTCCTGCAGGCCACACAACTCATTCACAAGGCTGTTGGCTTCCGCCAGAATCGCGGTCATCTGCGGCGAGCGGTGGGCCAGCGACAGGATGCTGATGCCGGTGTCTTCAAAAGAAGCCACCGCCTGCGCAGCGGCTGCGGTTACAGAGTGCGGCAAAGCTGCCGGACCGGGACCGAAATAATGCATAAAAAGGTGGATATTTTTGAAAGAAATCCTTTACTGCGGCACCACTTCCAGACTGCTCACGCCGTTGCCGCGCTTGCGCACCACAATCTGCGTTGGAATCCGGTCTTTGAGCTGCTCCACGTGCGAGATAATGCCGATGGTTTTGCCCCGCGCCTGTAGATTCTCCAGCGTGTTGAGCGCGTCTTCAAGCGCGTCGCTGTCTAAGGAGCCAAAGCCTTCATCAATAAAGAGCGAGTCAATCCGGGTTTTCTGCGAGGCCATGTCGGAAAGACCAAGGGCCAGGCCAAGGCTCACCAAAAACGTTTCGCCGCCGGAAAGCGAGGAGGTTTCGCGCAGGGTGCCGCCGAGGTGTAGGTCCTCTACCTGCACGCCGAGGTCGCGGGCGTTGGTGGCGCGGCGGCGCAGCCGGTAGCGGTCGCTGAGGAGCTTCAGATGGTCGTTGGCGTGGGCCAGCACCATTTCCAGCGACAGCGTTTGGGCAAAGCGGGCAAATTTGTCGCCGTCAGCCGCGCCGATTTGGTCGTTGAGCAATCGCCAGCGAGCCGTTTCGGCCTGCTGCTGCCGTAGTTCGGTCAGTTTTCCGGAAAGTTCTTTCTCCTTTTCCTTGTTGGTGGCTAAAACTTGGGTGATGCGGCCCACTTCCTGTTGCAGCGTTTCCAGCGTTTGTTGCAATTCGCTGCGCAACGTTTCCAGCTCGGCTGCCGGGCGCACGCCCTTTTCGCCTTCCAAATGCGTTGCCAGTTCTTCCCACTTTCCTTTCAACAAGGCTTCGGCTTGTACGCAGGCGTTGGTGAGGGAATGCACTTGGGTTTCCACAGCTTTGCGCTCCGGTCCGGCAATCAGCTGCTTGATGGCAAGGGAGAAATCCTCTGGCAGTCCGGCGACTTGTAGCGCTTCGCGCAGTTCGGCAGTAAGCGCCACGGCCTCGGCCTGAAGGCGCTTTTGGTTTTCCCCATGCGTTTGCCAGGCTTGGTCGGCGAGCGCTTTTTGGCGGGCGGCTTCGGTTTGGGCTTCGCGGGCGGCCTGCCAGCGGTGGTCGGCGGTTTGGGCGGCGGTTTTGAGGTGCGCCAGAAAAGCGGTTGCCGAGTCAAAACCCGGCGGGAAGGCTTGGCGGATGTCTTCCAGAAGGGCAGCGCGTTCCTGCTGTTGCACCAGCAACGCGGCTTCCGAAAGGGTAAGGGCGGCGGAAAGCTCTTCGCACTCGCGGTGTAGGCCTTGGAGTTGTTGCGTGAGGTCGGCAAGGCGGGCGTCGTCGGCGTAGGTGGCTTGCAGCTTTTGCTGGTAGGTGGCGGCGCGGCGACGGAGCGTTTCCACAAACGCTTTTTCGCCGTTGCGCGGACATTCTTCTTTTAACCGGCCGGACGTGAGGGTAAAATATTCCGCCAGGCGGCTGCCGTCGTTGCGCAGTTCCTGACTGTCGGATTGCAGGCGGGCCAGGTCCAGTTCTTCTTTGTGGAGCGCACCGGTGGTTTCGCCAATTTGCCCGCTGCCCGATTCTATATCGCGGCGAATACGAATCACGCTTTCGCCTAAATCTTTTTCTTCGGCCAGCAACATCTGCACTTGCTTCCGAACGGCTTCCGGCAAGTAATCTTCTGCGGCTGGATTTCCGGAAATTGGCGCGATTTCGCCCAGCAAATACAGCGTTTGACCCAGAATTTCTACCTCTTTCTCGCTTTTAGAAAGACCTTTTTGAAGCGTTTGAATTTCGCTCTGCTCCGTTTGCAACGTGCGCTGCATTCCGGAAAGGTCGCGGCCCGCGTAGGGGTGGTCGGGACTGCCGCAGAGGTCGCAGGGCTTGCCCGC
>JAEVZP010000005.1 GCA_023392185.1 Bacteroidota bacterium | reverse complement strand
AGTACTTTTCTTCCCTGATAAAAGAAGTTTACGACCCAGAGGGCCTTCATCCTCCACGCGGCATGGCTGGTTCAGACTTTCGTCCATTGACCAATATTCCTCACTGCTGCCTCCCGTAGGAGTCGGGACCGTGTCTCAGTTCCCGTGTGGCTGGTCGTGCTCTCACACCAGCTACCTATCGTCGGCATGGTAGGCCATTACCCTACCAACTACCTAATAGGACGCACGCTCATCCTTCACCGCCGGAACTTTAATAGTTAGGTGATGCCACCTTGCTATTTTATGGGGTATTAGTCAGAATTTCTTCTGGTTATTCCCCAGTGAAGGGCAGATTGCGTACGTGTTCCGCACCCGTTTGCCGCTTCCCATTGCTGGGACGCTCGACTTGCATGTGTTAAGCCTGCCGCTAGCGTTCATCCTGAGCCAGGATCAAACTCTCCATAGTAAAGAAGTTTGAACACTGACCAATCAAAAGCTAACTTGCGTTAGTTGCTTTAAATAACTTGCGTCACTTAAAGACTTTAAATTTGACGTGTCGTATTCGTAATTAAATTTACGCTTTCTTACCTGCTGAAACGAACTTGCTTCGTTTCATGCTGTTGTTTCCGTCTTTCAAAGAACTGTCATCACCGAAGTGATTGAAATGTCGTGTTTTAAACCGTGGCACGATTGTTTTACTTATCGTTTCGGGTTGCAAAGGTAGCAACCGTTCTCTCAAAGTTCCAAATTTTTTTCAGAAATTTCTTTCTGAATTTTCATCCGGACAATCGCTCTTAAGAACTCCCTTTCTTTCGTTTGGGGTTGCAAAGGTATGAAACCATTTTGTAACCGCCAAATTTATTTTTGAAAACTTTTTTTTCAAAGCCAGGTGAGCAACTTAGATGCCGCTGTTTGTGTAAGAGCTTCCCGTTTGTTTGGGGCTGCAAAGGTATGAAACCATTTTGTAACCGCCAAATTTATTTTTCAGAATCTTTTCCGGAAAATCCGAAACTCGGAGACCGTTAGGTCATTCGTTTCGTTTGGGGTTGCAAAGGTATGAAACCGTTTAGCAACTACCAAATTTATTTTCAGAAATTTTTTCCGGAAAAATTACCGGCAAACTCTTTAAGAACTTCCCTTCTTTCGTTGGGGCTGCAAAGGTAGGAAACCTTCTTTCAAACTTCCAAATTTATTTTTCAGAAAAACTTTCCGAGAAACCAACCTGTCAATCCGTCAACCCCTTCGTTTTCTTTGGGAGTGCAAAGGTAAGAAACCAATTTGCAAACTTCCAAAAATAATTTCCGGAAATTTTTCGGTCCGGAAACACTGAAGAGAAACTCTTGTTCAAAGAACTTACTTCCTGTCAGAAGCGGGTGCAAAGGTAATAGCACCGTTTTCAAACCACCAAATCTTTTTTTAGAGAATTTCTCTCCTTAAAAAAAGGCTCTGGTTGCTGAATGCTTCCTCAAAGAACTTTTCCGCCGAAGCGGACGGCAAAGATAGAATCTTCAGTTCCATTCTGCCAAATCTTTTTTGCGCGTTTTTTCAACAGCTCCTTGTGTTCTTTCCGCTACCCTTCTATCTTCCCTTTTCCTTGCCCGGTTTCTTCTTCATTTCTTTCGTTTGCCTTCTATCCAATGCTGCCTCGGTCCCTTTCCTTTTCAACAGCTGTGTCCTTTATCGCCCTGTTCACTTTGTTTCTGAGCACCTTTTCCGGAAATAAAACTTTTGCTCAGATGCGACAGGAGCCACTGGTCGTTGCCCAGGAAGAACTCCTTACAACCGGTATCCAGCGGACTTCCGCACACTATCTTATGATCGCCGACAGCTGTTCCGTCCGGAAAGATTCCACCTGTGCAGCCAAAGCGCTTCTTGCGGTGGATGATTACTATCTGCTTTTCGCGGCAGACCAAACACTTCAAACCATTGACTCTTTTCTTCACAGCTATACTATTGATGCAGGTGTTGCCCAGAGAATCAAACAGCGTTTTATAAAGACCTATCACTCCAAAAAGACAGCCGCTTACGCGCTCTTCCGTCGGCTATACGAAGAGGATCAAACCATTCGCGCTCATTACAACCAGTGTAAAGACAGTATTTCCTGTTCCCAGCTGCGGTTGCAAATGCGCGCGCTCGACTCGCTTCATGCTGCGCACCTGCTGAAGTACGTCCTAAAACACGGCTGGCCTTTTCCGGAAAATGGCGGTTATTATGCCGGTGCTTTAGCCCTTCACGACCATGCTCGCCATGACATCTACCTCCCGGAAGTTAAGAAAGCGCTGCTGTCTGGTAAAGCAGACCCGTCGCTTTTACAATGGCTTCTGTATTATCAAACCAACCTTAAAGGCCGCGGCAGCTACCTGAAAATGCTGGATACAACCCGGCATCAGCGTTTCGATGTAAGTGAATTGCTTGCTTTCCACTTGCCACAATGCCTCCCGCAGATCAATCAGTTTTTGCAGGGACATTGCAAAGTGAAGCTGTATCTGCTGTTTGAATCTTTTGAAAACAGCCAATACGCCAGCTGGTCCGATAAGGCCCATTATCTGGGGAACACAGACCGTGCCGGTCACATCCTGGCGCAGTTCGCTAACAAAACACGGGTAGGATGCAGGGCCCATCTGCCTGAGAATTTGTGGGCGATTCATTGGGAGGCCACGCCTCCGGCGAAACCAAAGATCATCCTGTATATAACTTACTAAGCACTTCCGGATGGCCTGGATTTCCGGAAATCCAGGCCATCCGGAAGCCTTCTACTCCACAAACAAATCCCGCTGCAATTCCACGCCCGGCGTCACAGCATATTCCTCCAAGTCGGTAATCCCCGCTTTCGCCAACACAGCCTCATCCAAAAATGCATTTCCGGTACAGCTCTGGGGCGCTTGTTGCAAAATCCAGGCAGCCGCGTCGGCCAGAATTTCCGGAATCCGGCTTCGCTGCACCATCTCCTCACCGCCGAGTAAGTTGCGCACCGCAGCCGTAGCAATCGTCGTTACCGGCCAGAGTGCGTTTGCCGCAATGCTTTTTTTCCCCAACTCCGCCGCCCACCCCATCGCCAGCAGCGTCATGTTGTACTTGCTAATGGTATAGGCCAGCGACATCGCCAGCCATTTTGGATTTTGGCTCACCGGCGGCGAAAGCGTCAGAATGTGGGCGCTATTGCTTTTTTCTAAGTATGGCAGACAATGCTTTGTTACTAGAAACGTTCCGCGCACGTTGATACTGTGCATCAAATCCAGCCGCTTGGTTTCGGTTTGCGCCGTCTGCGTCAGCGAAATCGCCGAGGCGTTGTTAATTACCCCATCAATTCCGCCAAACGCTTCTACGCCTTTCGCCACCGCTGCCGCAATCTGCGCTTCATCGCGGATATCACACGGCACGGCCACCGCTTTTCCACCGGCTACTTCCACTTCAGCGGCTGCACTATATATAGTACCGCCCAGCTTTGGGTTTTCTTCCGTGCTTTTGGAGGCGATGATGATATTGGCCCCGCCGCTCGCCAGTTTTAAGGCAATGGCTTTCCCAATTCCGCGGCTGGCTCCGGAAATAAAATAGGTTTTGCCCTTAAAAAAGGACGTGTCGATTGGGGAATTTCTCATTGTGCGCGCTCCCAGGTTGTGGTTCTGCCAATAAGCGAGATACCGATAAAGCCGCGCACATCCAGTGCGTTGCCGTTGTAGGTAATCTTAGACGAGTAGGTTTTGCCGGTTTTCGGGTCGTAAATCTCGCCGTCGGAATAAGTTTTATCACCGTCTTTCTTGAAATGCTTCAGGATTTGCAGATTCATCAGCGGCTGCTTGCGCAAGGCTTCCTTTGGATTTTTCTTGTCGGTCTTCGGCTGTCCGGCTTCGTTGGGTTCTTTCAGCCATACGATATTTCCGTAAAACTTATCGTCTTTGGCTTTGAAAATATTGATTTTGGCGGTTTTCTCGGCGTTGTACCAAAGGCCTTCAATCTTGTCTTTCTGGGCCTGCGCACTAAAAGCAGCGCCGGTAAGGAAAAGCACCGGCAGGGCGCGGCGCAGCAGTGTTGTGTGAATCATGGTGGATAAAATGGGTTCTGGTGGAGGTGAGACGGATTAAAAGCTGAAAGGTTTTTCCGGAAAATCAGCTTCTCTAAAGATACCTGAGTTGGACATCTCTCCAACTGCACTTTTATTTTCCGGAAAGTTCACCAACCAGCGCGATGTACTGGGCCTCGGCGTCGGCTTTGGAAATGCCTTTGTGTTTTTGCCACGCTTCGTGTTTTGCTTTCGCCACAAAATCAAACATGCCATAGCTTTTTTCTTCCGGCGCGTCGCCTTCTGTGGCTTGTTTATACAGCGAATACAGCTTCAGGAGCGTTTCGTTATCCGGCTTTTGAGATAAGGTTTTGCTTTGGGAGACAGCTTCTGGCAAAGTCATAGATTAAGTGTTGGAGCCTGCGGCGTTGGACGCTAGCGCTGTTGGAAGCTTCGCGTTGGAGCCTTCGGCGTTGGAGAATGTGTTTTTAAAGAGCCTTGAAGGGAAAATCAGAGCTTAAAACATCGGAATTTGGATTCTGGGTTTTGACTTTTGGGATTTCGACTTTTTGACTCTGGTATTGGAACCTACCTACCATTCCTCGAAGTCTTCTGTTCGCTCCAGATCATCAAACATTCCGGAAAAGGCTTCGGGAAGTTTGGTAAGCTTGCGTTTTCCGGTATCAATCCAGGCCCCTTCGGTAATGACCGTTGCAGCCAGTACATCGTCGGCGCGGTATATCTTTTGACTAAATGACCAGCGGCTACCGCCTTTGCGCACCCGGCGCAGCGAACATGTTACCCGCACTTCGCGCTGATACACCGTTTCTTCCCGGAACAACACCGGGCCGATTTCCAGTCGCGCCATTTCTTCAAAAGATAACCCTTTTGCCAACAATAGGGCAATGCGCGCCTGTGCCGCAAAATCTGCGTAGGCTGAGTGGCGCAGGTGCATGTTCACGTCCAGCTGCGACCACAACACCGGCGCCTGTAGCCATACGGTTTCCTTTATTTCTTTCTTTTCCATCAGGCTTCCGAATTTCCGGCGGAGCGATACAAGGTTTCCAGCGCAGGCCGGTTGCGTTCTAAAATGATTTTCCGGCGCATGCTCAGCTTGGGTGTCAGCTCGCCGCTGTCCACACTCCACTCGTGGGGCAGCACCAAAAACTTCTTGATTTGCTCCACGTGGTTGAAATTTTTGTTGAATCCCTCAATCACTTCTTTTAGAAACGCGTGCACCTTCGGGTCGCTCGCTGCTGCTTCCGGTGTGGTGAAAGTCATTCCCTGCTCGCCCATCCATTTTTTGAGGTTTTCAAACGACGGCACAATCAAGGCGGCCACAAATTTTTCGCCTTCGCCCACCACCATGACCTGCTCGATAAAGCGGCTTTCTTTAATCTTGTTTTCAATCAGCTGCGGCGCTACATACTTGCCGCCGCTCGTTTTGAAAAGCTCTTTTTTCCGGTCGGTGATTTTAAGAAATTTTCCCTCGACAAATTCGCCGATGTCGCCGGTCAAAAACCAGCCGTCGCGCAGCACGTCCGCCGTTGCACCAGGATTTTTATAATAGCCCAGCATCACATTGGGTCCTTTGCAAAGAATCTCGCCGTCTTCGGCGATCTTCACTTCCACACCATCAATCACCGGCCCCACAGTGCCCACACGCCGGTTTTCCGGATTGTAATGGTTCACGGCAATCACCGGGGAAGTTTCTGTCAGCCCGTAGCCTTCCATAATCGTTACCTGTGCCGCACTGAAAATCTTTTGCAGCCGGGGCTGACAGGCCGCGCCGCCGACAACGATAGCGCCTACATTGCCACCCAGCGCTTCGCGCCATTTAGAGAAAATCAGCTTGTTGGCCAGGGCCAGCTGTTGATTATACCACCAGCCCCCATCCACAGCCGGGTCATACTTCTTGCCCAGGTTCACCGCCCAGAAGAACAGCTGCTTTTTAATGCCGGTCAGCTGGCTGCCGGTCGCCATGATTTTTTCATACACCTTTTCCAACAGGCGCGGGACCGTTACGAAAAGACTGGGCTGCACCTCCTTTAGATTGGCCGCAATCGTCTCCATGCTTTCGGCGTAGTAAATCGAAAAGCCGTTGAAAAGATACACATAGGCAATCATCTTCTCGAAAATGTGGTTGAGCGGCAGAAAGCTCAGCGATTTGCGCTCGGGCAGCGGGATTTCCAGCAGCACCGGCGTGCAGGACTGCACGTTGCTCACAATATTATTGTGGCTCAGCATTACGCCTTTTGGCTTTCCGGTCGTTCCGGAAGTATAAATAATCGTAGCTACATCCTCCGGCCCAATGCGGCTGGCGACTGCTTCAATCGCAGCTTTGCGCTCTGGCGTGAGGCTATCGGCCAATAGCGTTTCCCAGTGGATAGCCGCGCCGCCTTTTTCAAAGCACACCACCCATTCCAGCTTCGGCAGGCGGTTTTTTTCCGCCATTACGGCTTCGTAGAGTGCAGGCGTACTCACAAAGCAGCCTTTCACCTCCGACTCCTGAAAAATCGAAACCCATTCTTCGGTAGCGATGTTGGGATACAGCGGTACGAGAATCGCTCCGGTTTGCTGCACGGCCAGGTCGGTGATCAGCCATTCCGGGCGACTGTTGCTGATAATAGCAATCTTGTCGCGGCCTTCCACGGTGCCGTCGTCAAAGGAAATACCTTTTTCCATGAGCCCGGCGGCGAGGCGATATATCTTATCGTGAACGGTCGCGGTATCCATTGGGG
>JAEVZP010000244.1 GCA_023392185.1 Bacteroidota bacterium | reverse complement strand
GAATGAGCGTCAGACAATCATGACTTATGACCCATGACTTATGGCTTAATTTTGTCCCATGGTTCAGATAGGCCCCGTGCAGTTGCCTCATTTTCCCCTCCTCCTCGCGCCGATGGAAGACGTGAGCGATCCGCCGTTCCGGGCGGTGTGTAAGGAGAATGGGGCGGATTTGGTTTATACCGAGTTTATTTCTACCGAAGGCCTCATCCGCGACGCGATCAAAAGCCGGAAAAAGCTGGATATTTTTCCGCAGGAACGGCCCGTAGGCATTCAGATTTTTGGGGGCGACGAAGAAGCCATGGGCCTTTCCGCCGAAATCATTGAAACCACCGCGCCGGATTTATTGGACATCAACTTTGGCTGTCCGGTGAAAAAGGTGGTGTGCAAAGGCGCAGGCGCAGCGGTGCTCAAAGACCTGGATGCGATGGTGCGACTGACGAAAGCCGTTGTGTCGCGTACGACGCTGCCGGTAACCGTAAAAACCCGCCTGGGCTGGGACGACGACTCTAAAAACGTGGAAGAAGTGGCCGAGCGCCTGCAGGATGTGGGAATCAAAGCCCTGGCGATTCACGGGCGGACGCGCGCGCAGCTCTACAAAGGCGAAGCCGACTGGACCTTGATTGGAAAGGTGAAAAATAACCCGCGCATCAAGATTCCGATTTTTGGAAATGGAGATATCGACTCGCCGCAGAAAGCGGTGGAGTACCAGAATCGTTACGGCGTGGATGGGGTCATGATTGGCCGCGCCGCCATTGGCTACCCATGGATTTTCCGGGAAATCAAGCACTACCGCGAAACGGGCGAGCTGTTGCCGCCGCCGACCTTAGAAGAGCGCATTGCTGCCTGCCGGAAGCACCTGGAAGGCTCCGTGAGTTGGAAAGGCGAAAAGCTCGGCGTGCTGGAAATGCGCCGCCATTATGCCAATTACTTGCGCGGCATTCCCCACATGAAAGAATGGCGGATGCAGCTGGTAACCGTTCCGTTTGCTGCAGAAGTAGAAGCGATCCTGGATCGGATGCTCCGGGAGCGGGTAGAACTGGCAGTAAGTGCTTAATCAATTCGTCACCAGCACCGAATCCGTGCGCAGCACATTGCTTTTATTGCCGGCATTGTCCTGCATATACACATCGTAAAGATGCACGTCGCTGGTCTTGGAAGTGTCCGGGATCTGAAACAAAATGGCGTTGGCATCCAGCGAAATCAGAGCCAGTCCGCTGATACCCCGGTTGGGGTCGAGCGTTGCATTGATTTCCGGAAACGGATAGTCGATTTCGAGGGCTGCCGTATCGAGAATATTTTTGAAAACTACCTTTGCCTTTCCGCCCTGGAGGTCGGCATCGCCGTCTTTAAACCGAAACTGAAATAAAAGCGTGTCCCCGCTGCCCGGGTTGATGTGAATGATCCGTGCCGACTGTTGCAGATTGCTGATTTCCGGAATTGTATTTCCATTGTTACCTGTTTTCTGGCAGGCTGTCAGCGTAACGAAAAGCAGGACTCCGATCCGCAAAAAAGGCACGTTCATCTTTTAAAGATAAGGCCCTGACCGCAAGAAGGTTTTTAATAAAATGACAAATCCGGCATTCTGCCAGGCAGCACTCGACTGCTTTCGCGTTCAATACGAATCCTGTGCCGTGTATCAGGACTATTGCCAAGCCCTGCGCCGAACACCGGAAAGGGTCTCTTTGCTGACGGACATCCCTTTCCTGCCCGTTTCTTTTTTCAAGACCCACCGGGTCATTTCCGGAAATCCCGACGGGCCTTTCGACGCCGTTTTTACCTCCAGCGGCACGACGGGCGCCGATACGAGCCGTCATTTTGTGAAAAGTCTTTCCGGGTACGAACAATCTTTTCGGGCCGGTTTTGAAGCGGCTTACGGCCCGGTAGAGAATTGGGTAATTCTGGCCCTGCTGCCGGCTTACCTGGAGCGACAGGGAAGCTCGCTCGTTTATATGGCCGAAGCGTTGGTAAAAGAAAGCGACCGTCCGGAAAGCGGCTTTTATTTGTATGATCATCCGGCGCTTGCCAAACAGTTGACGGATCTCGAGGCCTGCGGACAAAAAACGCTTTTGCTCGGCGTGACCTTTGCGCTGCTCGATTTTGCCGAAGCTTTTCCAATGCCTTTAAAACACACGGTCGTGATGGAAACCGGCGGAATGAAAGGCCGGAAGAAAGAACAAACCCGGGCCGAAGTACATGCTGCGCTGGGAGCCGCGTTTTCAATTCCGGCAATCCATTCTGAATATGGCATGACTGAAATGCTGTCGCAGGCTTACAGCAGTGGCGAAGGGCTTTTTACGCCTTCAGACACCATGCGCGCGCTCGTTCGTGAGGTATCCGACCCGCTTGCGGTGTACGCCTCGGGGAGCGGGGTAGTCAACATCATTGATCTTTCCAATCAGGATTCCTGCGCCTTCTTGGCGACCGAAGATATCGGTCGCGTGGCCCCTGATGGGCGCTTCGAAATCCTGGGCCGGCTCGATCATTCAGCCCTGCGGGGATGCAGTTTGCTGACGGTCTGAAAAAAAACCGAAAAAAAATTTGGAAAATAATTTCGGTTGCCTACTTTTGCATTCCCCAAACGCACTGCCCAGGTGGCGAAATTGGTAGACGCACCGTCTTCAGGTGGCGGCGCCGCAAGGTGTGATGGTTCGAATCCATTCCTGGGCACTTCAAAAGGTCAGCATGCGTGCTGGCCTTTTTGGTTCTGGCCCCTGCTGGCAGTTTCAGTAAAAAGCGTCTTCGTAGTGAATGCATTCCGGCTCGCCGGCCTCGCAGAAAGTAATGCTTACCACATCATAGCGCAGGGTCGGGAAAGCAGCAGGATATTGCAGCAGGAAGGCTGCGGCGGCTTCGCGCATATGGGCTTTTTTGCGCTGATCCACAGCGTCCTCCGGGTGTCCAAATACATTGCTGCGCCGGGATTTTACTTCTACAAAAACCCACTGATTGTCGAAGGAGGCAATCAGGTCGATTTCTTTTTTGCCGGCGCGCCAGTTACGGAAGTGAATCTGAAAGCCTTTTTTAACCAAAATTTCTTCCGCGATTTTTTCGCCAAGTGCGCCGGTTTCGTTATGTTTGGCCATTGATTTATGGAGATGGATACACTCATTCAGGAATTTTCGACCCAGTTGAAAAAGGCACTTTCGATTGGTCAGCAGTACCAATTTAAAACCCCCCAACGTACTTTTTCAAATATCGTTCTTACGGGCCTCGGCGGTTCTGGTATTGGTGGATCTATTGTTCAAAACTACGTTTTTAATACTTTAAAAATTCCTTTCTGGGTTAATAAGGAATATACACTTCCGGCTTTTGTAGGCCCCGATACACTCGTCATTGCCTGCTCGTATTCCGGCAATACAGAAGAAACCCTGGTGGCGGCCCACGAAGCCCTCGCGCAGCGGGCAACCGTAATCGGTATTACCTCCGGGGGGGCATTGCAAAGTTTTTGCGAACAGCGCCAACTGGATTGTATGCTCCTTCCTTCGGGCATGCCGCCGCGTTCCTGCCTCGGCTATTCCATTACCCAGATCTTATTTATCCTGCACCACTTCGGACTGATTAACCGCAGTTTTGAAGAAGAGCTCGTTGCAGCCCGTCAGCTTCTTGAAGCAAACGCAACCCGATACCGGCAAATGGGCCAGGAACTGGCCGAAAAACTGCTGGGAAAATTACCGGTGATCTACGCCTCCGGCCCTATGGAAGGTATGGCCGTTCGCTTCCGTCAGCAGCTCAATGAAAATAGTAAAATACTGTGCTGGCACGCCATCATTCCGGAAATGAACCACAACGAGCTGGTGGGCTGGCGCGATGATGCTCAGGACAAAGCACTGGTGATCCTGCGTACTCCTTCCGATCCGGAGCGGGTATCTTACCGCATTGATATCAACAAAGAAGTGTACAAGCAATACCACCCGCGTATCATCGAGCTTTTTGCTGAAGGCGAAAGTTACTGGGAGCAGCTTTTCTCCCTGGTGCACATCACCGACTGGTGCTCGGTGTATCTCGCCCAAATGCGCAACGTGAACGCTACTGAAGTACGGGTGATTGATGCCCTCAAAGCCAAACTGGCCGAGAAGCCGGTGGTATAATAGTACTGGCAGACTGTAGCAAGGATGTTATCTTGTAGGAACGCGCCATGAGCGCGTTCTGCGTTTTGTAGAGCCGTCAGCGAGAGGACAAGGACAAAAATTTCCCCCAATAATTTTCTTTTGGGCAAAAGGAAAAGGCTTCCTTACCT
>JAEVZP010000243.1 GCA_023392185.1 Bacteroidota bacterium | reverse complement strand
ATCCTGCCGCACCGCACCGCCAACATGAGCCTTGCCGGCCTGTTGCCAACCGGGCAGGTAACCGTTATTGACGCCGGTGCCGATCAGATCAATGGCAAGGCCATGCGTGTGCTGAAAGTAGTTCCGGAATCAGACGCGGCTGATATTGTGCTGACGAAATTGTGGGTGGATGAAGACCGGATGCTGATTCTGCGCTCTGAAACCACCACCCGCGACAACGGCACCTTCCTGATGAATCTGCGTTTTGGCTCTTTCCTGGAGTATGCCCTGCCGGATGAAATTCAGTTGCAGATGGACGTAAAGGATTACAAGATGCCCAAGAGCGTAACAATGGACTATGAAGGAACCACCGCGCTTCCGGAAAAAGTGTCCCCGGAAGCCAAAGGCAAGCGCAAGAAAGGAACCATTCTGATTCATTACAACAGCTACGAAGTCAATACCGGAATTGATGACGCTTTCTTTAAAGAGAAAAAGAAATAGAAAGCTGCAAACCGGTTCGTTTAAGCAAATTGGGCCGCTGCGTTTGGATTCTGCAATTTTCCGTTGCTATCTTCGGAAAAATTTTTTTTCCGCACCACTTCGTTTCTCTCTTTTTCGCTCCCATGAGGTCTATTGCTCTGTTCGCTTTTCTGGCATTCGCCGTCACGGCCTGTAAAAAAGAAACTGCTCCCCCGGATCGGGCGGCCCAGCTTCGCGGGAAATGGAAGATTTCTGCCAGCAAACGCACCTCTTTTTATTTCCTGACCCAGCGCGACACCACGGTAGACTTTTTTCCGAAGCTGCCCGCTTGTTATAAAGACGATATCCTGACCCTGCGCGAAGGAGTCGGCGGCGAGGTGTTTTACGGCGCGGTATCCTGTACGCCCGCCGAGCAAAACATCGACGAGATTACCTGGCAGGTGATCCGGCGCGATACCGTGCTGGAAGTCAACAATGCCCGCCGGTTTTTCTTTGGTGCCGATCCGATGCGTGGCGAAATCATCGGTGATGTGGGCAGCACCTTCACCATCCGCTATAAAAACAACGAGCGCGACAGCTTTAACCGTCCGGAAGTAATCACGTACGAGAACACCTACACGCGTCAATAGGCACGCCAAGATCCCCCGCGACCTTTTTGCCGCCTGCGCTGTTATTGGAGTTGCAGGCGGCTTTTTGGTTTTTCGCTCCTGTCGCTTTTTCAAAAAAAACGCTTATCAACCAGCCCAAAGCCGTCTTAGCTTTGCGCTACTGTTTTTCCATTTATGATTCATATTACCCTGCCCGACGGCGCGGTGCGCGAATACGAAGCGCCGGTTTCTGCGCTCGACGTGGCAAAATCCATTTCTGAAGGCCTCGCCCGCAAGGTATTGGCGGCTGAAGTCAACGGCGAAGTATGGGACGCTTTCCGGCCCATCGAATCCGACGCGCAACTGAAGTTACTGACCTGGGACGACGCCGGCGGCAAAAGCACTTTCTGGCACTCCTCGGCCCACCTGATGGCCGAAGCCCTGCAAAGCATTTATCCCGACACCAAATTCGCCATCGGCCCGCCGATCGAAAATGGTTTTTATTATGATATCGACCTCGGCGACGAGAGGCTCACCGAAGCCGACCTCGCTAAAATCGAGGCGAAGATGAAAGAGCTGGCCAAGGCAGGCAGCGCCTATTCCCGGAAATCGGTGCCCAAAGCAGAAGCCATTGCCCACTTCACCGAAAAAGGCGATCCCTACAAGGTGGAGCTGCTCGAAGCGCTGGAAGACGGCAATATCACGTTTTATACCCAGGGCGGCTTCACCGACCTGTGTCGCGGGCCGCATATCCCAACCACCGCGCCGATCAAAGCCATTAAGCTGACCAACATTGCCGGCGCCTACTGGCGGGGCGATGAAAAGAACAAGATGCTCACCCGCATCTACGGCATTACCTTCCCCAAGCAGCAGGAGCTCGACGAATACCTGCACCTGCTGGAAGAAGCCAAAAAGCGTGACCACCGCAAGCTGGGCAAGGAACTGGGCTTGTTTACATTTTCGGAGAAAGTAGGCGCGGGCCTGCCCATGTGGCTGCCCAAGGGCGCGATGCTGCGCGAGCGGCTGCAACGATTTCTGCAGGAAGCGCAAATGGAAATCGGCTATCTGCCGGTTTATACCCCCCATATCGGCCATAAAGACCTGTATGTGACTTCCGGTCACTACGAAAAATATGGACAGGATTCGTTCCGCCCCATTACCACACCGCACGAAGGCGAGGAATTTCTTCTAAAGCCGATGAACTGTCCGCACCACTGCGAGATCTACAAATCATCGCCGCGGTCGTATAAGGATCTGCCCCTGCGCCTGGCTGAGTTTGGCACGGTGTATCGCTACGAGCAAAGCGGCGAGCTGCACGGCCTCACCCGCGTGCGCGGCTTTACCCAGGATGATGCGCACCTGTTTTGTCGGCCCGAGCAGGTGAAAGAAGAGTTTAAAAAAGTCATCGAACTGGTGGTTTTTGTGCTCAACAGCCTCGACTTCGGCGAGTTTACCGCGCAGATTTCCCTCCGGGATAAAGAAAACCGGGAAAAATACATCGGCTCCGACGCCAACTGGGAAATTGCAGAAGCCGCTATTATTGAAGCCACCGGCGAAATGGGCCTTAAAACCGTAACCGAATACGGCGAAGCCGCGTTTTATGGTCCGAAGCTCGACTTTATGGTGAAAGACGCGCTGGGCCGTAGCTGGCAGCTGGGTACCATTCAGGTAGACTACAACCTGCCGGAGCGCTTCGAGCTGGAATACATCGATTCTGACAACAGCCGGAAGCGACCGGTGATGATTCACCGCGCGCCCTTTGGCTCTATGGAGCGCTTTGTGGCCGTGCTGCTCGAGCACTGCGCCGGCAAGCTGCCCCTGTGGCTGGCGCCCGATCAGGTGGCCATTCTGCCGGTATCGGAGAAATATGAAGACTACGCGAAGGAAGTGGCTGCCAAGCTGCGCTCTTATGAAATCCGCCCGACGATCGACGACCGGAACGAAAAAATCGGCAAAAAGATCCGCGAGGCTGAACTGAACAAGATTCCGTATATGCTGATTGTAGGCGAAAAAGAAGCCGAAGCCGGCACGGTATCGGTGCGCCGGCAGGGTGTGGGCGATGAAGGCAGTCAGCCGACAGAAGCATTTGCGGAGGCCCTCAGCAAGCAGGTTCGGGAGCAAATGCGTGGAAAAAGTGCCAATATTTCCGGGGAAGCCGGGAAGGCCTGAAATTTGTAGATTACTTTTGCAACGAATTTTTTAACCCATTAATGCAGAGACGCAGAGGAAAACCCCAGCCGCGCCGCCAGCAACGCGTACGCGAACACCGCCTGAACGAAGAAATTGACGCGCCGGAAGTGCGTGTCGTAGGCGAAGACATCGAAGCCGGACTTTATCCCATTCGCAAAGCCCTCGAGATGGCCCGCGAAAAGGAAGTGGACCTGGTAGAGATTTCGCCCAACGCCGTGCCGCCGGTGTGCCGGATCATCGACTACAACAAGTTTCTTTACGAAAAGAAAAAGAAAGACAAGGAGCAGAAAGCCAAAAGCAAGCAAAGCGAGATGAAGGAAATCCGCTTCACGCCCAATACCGACGACCACGACTTTGACTTTAAAAGCAAGCACGCCGAGAAGTTCCTTATGGAAGGCGACAAGGTGAAGTGCTATGTGCAGTTCCGGGGTCGCTCGATCATGTTCCAGGATCGTGGAGAGCTTTTGCTGCTCAAGTTTGCCGAGCGCCTCTCCGAGGTTTCTACGCTGGAAAGCATGCCGAAGATGGAAGGTCGCCGGATGATTGCGATTTTCGTCCCAAAGAAGAAAAAGGTGTAGTCTTATCCTATGGTAAACCAAAGGCCTGCCTTCATTGAAGGCAGGCCTTTGGCATGAAGGGGTTTACAGGGGCTGTTCCGAAAGGTTTATTTTCGGGCCTCTTTTGGAAAAAGCCGGAAAACATTTCCTCAAAAATGCTGCCACCAATGCTTTGAAGTATAGTCTGTTGTATTACCTTTGCAGCGTTTTCATAGTGATAGGGTTTATAGGGGCTGGCCTTTTCTAAGGCTGGCTTTTTTATTTGGAGCATTTGCCCAAATCTCAAATCAACCAAAGGCCATTCCGGCGGTCTGTTGTATTTTTCCCCTTCCTATGCACCTTAAGTTTTTTCGCGCCGGTATCGTTGCCGCTTTACTTTCCTGTTTTGCAACCGATCTCGCGGCCCAGCCGCTTTCCGCATTCGTAAACATGCAGCGGCAATTTCAGATCTGGGATCGCGGGCTGCTGCGCAATGCCGATTACCTGCCGCCCGTCGAATATAAGATCGGACGCTCGGCCCTGCCTTTCCTGGACAACACCCGTGCTTTTAAAATCTATTACGGCGGTGGGGTGCAAAAAATCAACGACGGCTTCACCAATCAGTTTTTTGCGACCGACAATCTTGTTGCGTATGTCAACAGCAAATCGCTGAACGTTTTTGACCGCGGTACCATTAAAAACCTCACTACAATCACCGACCGCTACCTTATTGGCGACAGCGTAATCTTTTTTAAAGACGGCATCCGCGACGAATATAAAATCTACTACGACGGCGAAGTTTTTCCGGCCGAAAACTTTCTGGCTCAGGATGCCGTCAGCAGTGCACAGGTGAGCGACAACATGGTGGCTTATATGAACTACGCCAACCAGTTTCGCATTTTCTATGGAGGCGAACTACTTCAGCAGGAAGATTACAGGGTAGAATCCTTTGGGGTAGGGCGGAATACAGTAGCCTATATCGACGCCAACCGCCGTTTCCGGGCTTTCCATTCCGGAAATACGTTTACCATAGACGAATATGCGCCTAAGTCCTACGCTACGGGCGACGACCTGGTGGCCTTCGTGACCAACGACGGTTATTTCAAGATTTTCCACGACGACAGCGTACACAACATTGGCTTTTTCCAGCCGGAATATCAGGTGGGTGACCATGTAGTGGCTTTTCAGGATCCCGGTGGCTACCTAAAGGTCTTCTATAAAGGAGAAATCTATACGCTGGACACTTATTATCCCCAAAAAATGAGCCTGAGTTATAACTCGCTGGCCTATGTGAGCCAGACCAACACCCTGCGGATGTTTTACGACGGCGAGATTTACGACGTCAGTTCCGGCTCCGACGAGTGGCAGCTGCAATACGACGTGCTGCGCTATGCCACCGTTCCGAACGTGTACCGGGTGTTTTGGAAAGGAGAGGATTATTAAGTAGTCAAAAATAGTTTACTGGGACTAAAGGCTTAAATTTGTAAGTATGCAATACACACTAAGAGTTCATCCTTCTGCCGATAAAATGGATGCGCTGCTGGCCTTTTTGAAAGCACTGCATATTCCCTTTGAAGCGACTGCAAATGAGGAAGGCGTTATTACCGATCCGGAGCTGATCCGGCGCATTGAAGATTACGAAAAAGGCACCGCAACCTTAAAAACGGTTTCTTTAGACGAGATTCAGAAAGTAAGTAATGTATAATATCCACTTTCACAATGAGGCTTGGGATGAATTTGGTTGGTGGATGGAAAACGACCTGAAGACAGTACGTAAAATTTACGCCTTGCTCCAAAGCATTGGTAAAAACCCATTTACCGGAATTGGTAAACCAGAACCGCTGAAGGGAAATTACAGTGGTTATTGGAGCAGACGAATCAACGCGGAACACCGTTTGGTTTACAAGCCTGTTGAAGATGGTGTGGTTATTCTTAAACTGAAAGGACATTATTAATGTACCAGGAGTTGTTTTTCCGGTTTCCAGAACGCCTCTGCACTTCTTTTTTGCCCTTTAAAGGCTTCTCTGTTTTTATACCTTTGCAGCCTTTAGCCGGAAGCGCTCCGGTATGAAAAAGATCCCAAAAATTCCGGAAATTTATGTTTGATAATCTCAGCGAACGGCTCGACTCGGCCATTAAAACCCT
>JAEVZP010000236.1 GCA_023392185.1 Bacteroidota bacterium | reverse complement strand
CGCGCTTAAAGAAATTTCCGGGAATGCGACCGGCAGAAGCAAATTTCTCCTGATAATCGACGGTGAGCGGAAAGAACGACTGACCGGGGCGGGGTTCTTTGGCCGCCACGACGGTGGCCAGAATCATGCAGTTGCCACAGCGCAGCAGCACCGCGCCGTCGGCCTGGCGGGCCAGCTTGCCGGTTTCAAGGGTTACCTCTTGTCCGTTTTCGAGCGTAAAGGACACCGAGGTGGGTTGGAGATTCAACATACAGTTGTGTTGGTGGGTAAAAAGCCGCTGTTTCAGCTTTGGGCAGCGGCGGGATAAAGATGTAAAAACGCTTTTTGGAGCGATGCAATGATAAGGCAGGAATCAACAGGAAAAAGGGCTGAAAGTTGTGTTTCCCCCAAAAAATCCCGATACCAAAAAACCCAACCGGCGCGGGCGCAGATTGGGTTTTGAAAAGGTTCAGCGGCTGCGGAAGAAAATTACTTACGCAGACCGAGTTTCTCGATGAGGGCGCGATAGCCGTTCAGGTTGGTGCGCTGCATATATTGGAGCAGGCGCTTCCGGCGACCTACCATGATGATCAGGCCACGGTTCGAGTTAAAGTCTTTTTTGTTTTGCTTGATGTGGGCCGAGATGTGGTTGATGCGCTCGGTCAGCATGGCTACCTGGGCTTCGATAGAGCCGGTGTTGGTGGCGCTGCCGCCATAGGTTTCAAACAGGTTTTTCTTTGCTTCGGCAGTCAGGTGAGACATTATTAAGGGGTCTTTGGAATTTAAACTTCGCAGAATTCGGTCGGCAAAGGTAAGGGAAAAAGGAAATAAAAAGCCCCGGTTCCCGGAAATTATTCTGGCAAACATTTTTATGTTTGGGATAAATCAATCGCCATGCGCCTCCGGGCTCAGGTAGTCTTTTTTCGCTATTGCAACGCTTCCACCCCCACGCTACATTTGCCTTATGGGTCAGTACAGTATTGGTGAGGCCATCACCCGCATGCTAGAGGAAAGCCGCTGGACACCGGCTGTGAACGAACACCGTATTTGCAACGAGTGGGAGCAGATTGTAGGCAAAACCGTTGCCCGCTACACCCATAACATCAGCCTGAACGGTACTACCCTGATTATCACGACCGGCATTGCTGCCCTGAAGCAGGAACTGCTGTTCAGCAAGCCCCGCCTTATTGCCCATATTAACGAATACCTGGGCAGCAAAGTGGTCAGCGAGATTATGATCCGTTGAGGCGTTTGGAGATAAAAGACGATAGTATCAGGTAGGTATCAAGTAGTAAGTCGAAAGTAGTAAGTCGAAAGGGAACCTGCATCCGTGGGGAGGCTTAGACGGCGTGTTGCTTGTGGGAGGGATCTCCATTTGTGCTTTTCTCTCTGAACTTTTCCTGTTTCGGGAAACCCGATCCTATAACAAGGCTTTTAATTCTGAAAGGCACGCGACTTCATGCGTCGGCCGGGCGTTGTGGGTTGTGCGCAACGGGTTGTAATAAACGGTTTTCCAGCCGGCGGCCTGTGCGCCCAGAATGTCGGCCTCCAGGCTGTCGCCAATCATGAGGCAATCAGCGGGGTGGGGTGCGCCGGAGGTTTTTTGGGCGGTGTCAAAAATAGCGCAGTGCGGCTTTGGTCGACCACAGTTTTCGGAGGAAAAAACCTCGGTGAAATAGCCGTCAATACCAGCGGCCTCCATTTTCAGCCGCTGCGTTGTGTCGAAGCCGTTGGTGATAACCGCCATGGGATAAGCCCGTTCCCGGCAATATTGAAGCAATTCTTTCGCAAACGGCAGCAAGAGCGCTTGTTGGGGAAGCAGTTGGAGAAACCGGTCGCTGAGGCGTTGACTGAGTTTGTTGTCGGGAAGGCGCAGCTCCAGCAATGTACGTGCGAAGCGCTTGGAGCGCAGGTCTTCCCGCGTCACTTTTCCGGCCCGGAAATCGGCCCAAAGGGCTTCGTTGTGGGCGTCGAAGGCCTGGCGGAATTCCGGAAACAGGGCTGTTTTTTCCGGAAAATATTCGTCCCAGAGCAGCCCTAAGACTGTGTTTTTATTGGCTTCAAAATCCCAAAGGGTATGGTCGAGGTCGAAGAAAAGGTGAGTGGGCATAAGGCAGCGGGTGGAAAGCCCGTTGTTTGGCGTGCAAAGTTGCACAACAGATAACCGGGCCGGATAAAACAGAAACGGAAAGAGAATATAAGCTGGCGCAGCCTCTCAAAAAATGCTTTGAAAAAGTTTTCAAACAGAATATGGCTCAATATCTGACTGCTGCGATAGTGTCAGTAATACTTCTGAAGATTTGGTTATTAGCATAACCCCCAATCCTGTTAATGAAGCTATAAGGGTAATTTTGTATTCCTCCCGAATCAGTTATGCCAATATTAGCCTCTTAAACATGGAAGGTAAACTGCTCAAAATTTTAGAGCAGAAAGTTCCTGTTCAAGAGGGAACAAACTCCTACAGCTATTTGCTGGACGGTATTCCTAGAGGAGAATATTTACTGTTAGTCAAAACGCCGAAAGATTTGGCAACCCTGAAATTCCTCAAACAATAGCCTTATGAAAGCCTTTCTTATCCTGAGCATTCTCTTTTGCGCCTCTGTGAGCTATTCCGCTAAGGCCTGTTCCTGCAACATCCAGCCTAATGATTTTCTGGCGAATTTCAGATACATGTTATCAGGAGTACCGGCAGACCGGGTATTTGTAGCCAAAGTAACCATCGCAGGTGCCGTCGGTGGCTATGGCCAAAGATTGCGCGTGCTACAGCAGTACTTTGGAACGCCTATGGCCGATACGGTAACAAGCTGGGGAGATGCCGGTGGCACCTGTCGCATGTCGCTTCCCCGGCGCGGCAACAAAACAGACACTTTCGTCGTGTTGTTGCAGCGCCTATATCCTGGGGCCGGACGAGACGCTGAACGATTACTCTCAGAGCTTCTGTGGCACCACCTACCTGCTGGTGCAGGGCGACTCGGTAAAGCCCCTCGGCTGGCGCGGCTCCTGGCTCAGCGACAGCATGTTGCTAACCAGTCTGCAGGACTCTATCCATCATATCGGCAGGGCGTTGTCGGTTAGCACTCCTTTAGATAACGGCAGCCGGGAATCACTCACGCTTTCGCCCAATCCGGCCTGCGACGCAGCTACTATCGCTTACAACACAACAATTTCCGGAAATCTGGAGGTCTATGACGTGCTGGGTAGAAAACTAGCTGCTCAATCCATAGCACAAGGCTCCGGGAGCTGGAGTCTGGATGTAAGGGATTATAGGCCGGGTCTGTACCGCGTCGTCTTGCACCGGGAAGGCAGCGTAGCACTGCAGCAGTTACTTGTCATCCGGCATTAGCACCCGAAGGCAGATATAAAAAAGCCCCAACAGTGCAGGTCGGGGCTTTTTCTTTTGAAAGAAGAAATGCTTACTTCTTCCGGTATTGAATTTCGTCGTTGAAAAATTCGGTTGTTGCCTGCAGGGCCGGGTTGGCGAGGCGCTCGTAGGAGCGGGAGATTTCGATCTGCTCCTTGTTTTCGCCTACTTCTTCCATGTGCTCCGAAAAAGTGCTGAATTCTTCCAGCTTTTTGTGAAGCTCGCTTTTCATCTGCACCGAGATCTGGTTGGCGCGGCGGGCAATAATGGCAATCGATTCGTAGAGGTTGCCGGTTTTGTTTTTCATTGCAACCACATCGCGGGTAACGGCGATGGGGTTCACATTTTTGCGTTGTATGCTCATGACTTTTGTTTTCTAAGATCGTTGATGGAATCGTCGGAAAGGCGGGAGAAGCGCTGTGCTTCGGGCAGATAAACCGACTGCGGATACAGATCGGCCATTTCGCGGTAGGCCGTCACCGTGTTGGCGTAACGCTCTTCCTGCTTCTCGCTGATGCTTTCGCGGGCGTAAAGGTACAAAGAACGGACGATCATATACTGATAAAAATCGGCCCGCTCGCTTTCCGGATAGGTGCGCAGCAGGCTGCGGTAGGCCACACTGGCCGCGCGGTACTGCCCGATCTTGAAATAGAGGTCGGCTGCGCCGGCATCTTTGCGCTCCAGCTTGGCCCTTCCTTCGTCGATATAGACATTGGCTTCGGCAACGCGCTTGGAGGTGGGATATTTATTGATAAAAGCCTGCATGGCTTCCATCGATTTAATCGTGTTGGTTTGCTCCAGGCTGGCCTTCGGCGACTCTTTAAAAAGTGCCAGGGCATGCATGAATTCACTTTCTTCTGCCTCTTTGGAAGCCGGAAAATAATCCACAAAGTTTTTAAACCAATAGGAAGCCGACAGATAGTCTTTCATGTTGTAGAACGACCACGCATAGCGCAGCACCAGCGGCTCAAAGCTTTTGGTGCCTTTCATAACCGGCAGCATCTGCTGATACAACTCGTTGGCCTGCTCGTATTTTTTGGCATCGAAATACTCATTGGCCTTCGTGAGCTTATAGCTCATGTCGTTGGACTTTAAGACCTTCTGATAGGGGTTGCAACCCGCCAGCGCCCCTAATAAAAACAAAGGCAGGACCGACAGGAAAATCTTTCTGAACATAAAGGGGGCAAATGTACCCCGGCTACCGCTTCCGGCAAACGTACATTCTGCTAAAAAATGTGGAAAAAAAGGAAGTGAAAAATTACCTCTTTCGTTCCAAAAACCATTGATTACGTGCTAAAAGGTTTTAAACGAGATGGACAAAGGCATTTTTTGGTGTTGGTGTAATGTGTTGATATAAAGGCTATTGTGGTTTCAAGGACGGCTGTTTGGCGGACTAAAAAAAAATCCTGAAAATTATAGGTGGGAAAAAGTGGGAAAAGCCTTTATTTTTGTGGAACATTCGTGGAACATTTGTAACAGCACCCTTTTTTCGTGATCGGATTCTTAGGCGAATATGAGGTTTCCCTCGACCAGAAAGGACGTTTCCTGATGCCGGCAGGTTTCAGGAAGCAGTTCCCCGACGGCATCGTTTCCGACCGCTTTGTACTGAACCGCGGATTCGAAACCTGCCTGGCGCTTTATCCCATGTTTGTGTGGGAAGAAGTCAGCGGAAAAATGGCCCGTCTCAACGATTTTAACCCCAAAGCCCGCGAGTTCAAACGCCTGTTTCTCAATGGCGCCACTGCCGTATCGCTCGACGCTGCCGGACGCATCAATCTGCCCAAGCCGCTGATGGAATACGCCGGGATCACCAAGGACATGATCTTCACGGTGCAGGGAAATAAAGTGGAATTATGGGATAAAGATACTTACCACGAATACCTCCGCAAAGCCGCTGCCTCCTTCTCTGATCTGGCCGCCGAAGTAGCCGGAAATGACTTTCTAAACGACCTCTGACAACCACCTCCAAAACTTTTTTTCCGGAAAACAGAACGCTCTGCAACATGACCACTGCTCCTTTCTACCACACTACCGTCTTGCTTCAGGAAGCCACCGATGCCCTCAGCATCCGGCCCGACGGCGTGTATGTAGACGCCACTTTTGGCGGCGGTGGCCACAGTCGCCGGATCCTGGAGCAGCTGAGTGAGGCGGGCCGGCTTATTGCATTCGACCAGGATGCCGATGCCTGGCGCAATGCGCCCGACGATTCCCGGCTCGTGCGGGTCGGGGAGAATTTCCGGTATCTGAAGCGGTTTTTACGCCTTCACGGCTTCCCGCAGGTGGATGGCATCCTGGCCGACCTGGGGGTCTCTTCCTGGCAGTTTGATACCGGCGCGCGGGGCTTTTCCACCCGCTTCGACGGTCCGCTCGACATGCGCATGGATCAGCGGAGCGGCCCAACCGCCGCCGACGTGCTGCGCGAAAAAACCGAAACTGAACTGCACAGCCTTTTTGAGCAATATGGCGAGGTGCGCAATGCCCGTCAGCTGGCGCGCCACCTGGTAAGCGTGCGGCAGAAGTCGCCGCTCAGCACCGTGCAGGACCTGCGGGCTGCCGTGGCGCCGGTCATCAAAGGGCGCACTGACAAATACCTCGCACAGCTCTTTCAGGCCCTGCGCATCGAGGTGAATGAAGAACTGGCAGTTCTCAAAGAATTTTTATTGCAGACGCCGGACTGTCTTTGCGAAGGCGGGCGGCTGAGTGTGATCTCTTTCCATTCGCTCGAAGACCGGCTGGTGAAGCGCTTTATGCGTGCAGGGCGCTTCGACGAGCCTTCGCTGGCCGAGCAGCTTTCGCCCCTGCCGGCGGCCTTGCCGCCCCTGCGACCGCTGACTCAAAAGCCCATCGAGCCGGGCGAAAAAGAACTATCTGATAACCCGCGCGCGCGCAGTGCCCGGCTGCGTGTTGCCGAAAAGCTTTCCACATGAGCGCTTCCTACAACGATACCCGCCCCCTCGAAGACGGCGTTGCAGAAATGACGCCTGCTCAGCGGCTGCGCTCCGACTGGAGAGCAGTCGTAGCGCGGATCTCTTATGGTGCTCTGGTCAATAATATTCCGTTTTACGCTTTTATTGCCCTGCTCGGCGTTGTGTATATCTCTTATAATACAGCAGCCAACGAGCGGCAGCGGGAAATCGAAAAACAGCAAACCAAACTCAAAGAGCTGCGCTGGCGCTATATGGATTCCAAAACCCGGCTGATGGCAGCCGGTGTAGAAGCAGAAGTAATTCGCCGCGCTGCCGGCATTGGCCTGAAGCCCCTGCTGCTGCCCGCTTATACCATTCCTAAAAACGACGGTCTGACCGGCGCTTCTCAAACCCCTTTATCCGAAACTCCATGAGCGTTAAGCGCGACATACGATTCCGGGTGTACATCGCCTTCTCGGCCATATGCCTGCTGGGCGTCATGATCGTGGCCAAGGCTGCGTGGATACAGGTAAAGGAAGGTCCGGAACTGCGCGAGCGCGCCCTGCAGATGAATGTGCAGACCGATACGCTGGTGGCCGAGCGCGGCAATATCTACAGTGAAGACGGCACCCTGCTGTCGAGCACCATTCCGCAGTTCGACGTGCACGTGGACCTCACCATTGCCAAGCCGGATACCTTCAACCGCTATCTGGATACGCTTTCGCGGGGCATTGCTGCCATTACCAAAAAAGGAACGGCTGCGGAGTGGAAACAAAAACTGCAAAAAGGCCGCAATAAAGGAAGCCGCTATTTTGAAGTCGGCAAAAACCTGGCTTATTATCAGTTTCAGGCCTTGCGCGAGCTGCCGGTGTTCAACAAAGGACAGCGCCATGGGGGGTTTATTTTTGAATCCAAAAACAAACGGGTAGCGCCTTATGGACCGCTTGCTTCGCGCACGATCGGCAAAAGCAATTTCGTGTGGAAAGGTGTTGGAGAAGAAGCCCGCCTCGTCAAGAGCGTTGCCGGCCTGGAGGCAACCTGTGACTCGATTCTTTCCGGCATTGACGGCACCTGCGTGCGGCAACGCATCGTGGGAAACCGCTGGACCACCCTCGAAGGATCGGTGATAGAACCCCAGAATGGTCGCGACATCGTGACGACGCTTGATATGCGCATTCAGGACGTAGCCCACCACGCACTGCTTTCGGTATTAGAACAATACAACTGCCAGCAGGGAACGGTTGTGGTGATGGAAGTGCCTACCGGCAAAGTCCGGGCGCTGGCCAACCTGGGGCGCGACTCGGCTACCGGCAAGTATACCGAAGACATTAACTACGCCATGACGCTCGCCGAGCCGGGTTCTACTTTTAAGATCGCGACCCTGGCTGCTTTGCTGCGCGACGGCTATATCAAAACTGATGATATTGTGGACTGCGAAGGCGGTGCCAAAGTGTTTGGCAACCGCACGATGCACGACTCACATCACGGCCTGGGCGCCATGACGATCCGCAAAGCTTTTGCCCAGTCGAGTAACGTGGGGATGGCCAAACTGGTTTTTGAGCATTATGCCAAAAACCCGGAAAAATTTATTGCGCATCTGGAAAAGATGCACCTCCTGGACCGCACCGGTATTGAGCTGGCCGGCGAACCGAAACCGGCGGTGATCCGTCCCAAATCCAAACACTGGAACAATACCATTCTGCCCTGGATGGGCATTGGCTACGGCGTGATGATTTCGCCGCTGCACACCTGTATGCTTTACAACGCGGTGGCCAACAACGGGAAAATGATGAAGCCGTATCTGATCCACTCGGTTCGCGAGTATGGAAAAGACGTACAGGTGATGGCCCCCGTTGTGCTGAACGAAGCCATTGCCGATACGGCTGCCGTCCGCCAGTTGCGGGAATGCGCCGAAGAAGTGGTGCTCACCGGTACGGGCCGCCATATCAAATCGCCCAACTACAGCATTGCCGGAAAAACCGGTACGGCACAGGTAGCCGATAAGGGCATTACCTACCGCATGGGCGTGTATCAGGGCACATTTGTAGGCTATTTCCCCGCCGACAAGCCCCGCTACACCGTTTGCGTTGTGGTCCGCACCCGCCCACATGCCGGCTCCTACTATGGCGGCACGCTATCGGCCCCGGTCTTCCGCATGGTGGCCGATAAGATTTTTGCTTCCGACCTCGGCTCCTGGGCCGGTCCGCTCGATTCCTTTGCGCGCCTCGATGGGGGACGGCTGATCTCGCGCCCGGCCAACGCTGTGACAGTATCCAAACTCATGACCGCCCTGGGTCGCAAAGCCATTCTGAATGCCGACCATGCCGGTGATATCGTCGCCGTAGGTGCCGACTCGGCCAACAGTGCGCAGCCCATCCGCCGGCTGGTGCAAAAAGGCGTTGTGCCCGACGTTGTGGGTATGGGTCTGCGCGATGCTATCTATCTGCTTGAGAAACAAGGTCTTAGCGTTCAAATTCAGGGCAGCGGCACGGTGGCCACCCAGTCGGTAGCCCCTGGCGCAGCGGCGCAAAAAGGTCAAACCATCCTGCTTCATCTTCAATCCTAAAATAATTCCGGAAAAAACCAATCCTTCCATGCTGCTTAAAGACCTGCTGCTTTCTCTGCCAGACGCCCGCCTTCATTCCGGAAATACCGGGGTGGAAATCGGCGCGCTCTGCCTCGACTCGCGCGTGGCCGGAGCGGGAAGCGGTTTTATTGCGGTAAAAGGAACGACAGTCGACGGGCATGACTTTATCCCGACGGCGCTGACTCAAGGCGCGGCGGTGATCTTCTGCGAGACGCCACCGGTTGAAATGCCGGAAAAAGCGACGGTGGTTGTGGTGGGCGATACAGCCCGGGCTGCCGGGCTGCTGGCCGACCGTTTTTATGGACATCCTTCTTCGCAACTGCGCATTGTGGGCGTTACCGGTACCAATGGCAAGACGACCTGCGCCACACTGCTGTATCAGTTATATAGTGCAATGGGCTTCCGGGCCGGATTGCTTTCCACGGTAGAAAACAAAATCGGAACCGAGACGGTAGCGGCTACCCACACCACGCCGGATGCCGTATCGCTGCATGCACTGCTGCGCCGGATGGCCGATGCCGGCTGTACCCATGCTTTTATGGAAGTGAGCTCCCACGCCGTGGTGCAACAGCGCATTGCCGGCGTGCAGTTTGCCGGTGGCATTTTTACCAATATTACCCACGACCATCTCGACTATCACGGTACGTTCGACGCTTATATCCGGGCCAAGAAAAGCTTTTTTGATGCTTTGCCCAAAGACAGTTTCGCCCTGGTGAATGCCGACGACAAGCGCGGGGGCGTGATGCTGCAAAACACGACGGCGCAGCAATGTACTTACAGCCTGCGCGAACCGGCAACCTTCAAAGCCAAAGTGCTCGAAAACGGCATTGCCGGGCTGGTGCTTTCAATAGATGGCGAAGAGGCGCATTTCCGGATGATCGGCACTTTTAATGCCTACAACCTGCTGGCCGTCTACGGTGCGGCCGTTTTGCTGGGCGAAGAAAAAAGCACCGTGCTCCCGGCCCTGACGGCGCTGAGTGGTGCGGCCGGCCGCTTCGAAACGCTGCGCTCCCCGCAAAAAGGCATCCTTGGGATTGTGGATTATGCCCACACGCCCGATGCGTTGCTCAATGTTCTGGCTACGATCAATCAGCTGAAAACCGGCGATCAGGACGTGATTACCATTGTAGGCTGCGGCGGCAACCGCGACGCAGCCAAGCGGCCGGTAATGGCGGCGGCCGCCTGCGAACACAGCAGCAAAGCCATCCTGACCAGCGACAATCCGCGTTTCGAAAATCCGGAGGCGATTCTGGATGAAATGGAAACCGAGCTCTCCCCGGCCCAGAAGCGGCGCGCACTGCGCATCGCCGATCGGCGTGAGGCGATCCGGACGGCCTGTATGCTGGCGCGACCCGGTGATATTATTCTGGTGGCCGGCAAAGGCCACGAAACGTATCAGGAAATCGGCGGTATAAAACACCCGTTTGACGATCGCAGGATCCTGGCCGAAACCTTCAACGAACTTTCTCTCTGAGTGCTCTCGATACTCTCTCTTCTCTCTTTTAACCCTTTTGTTTCTCCCCAAAATCCCCTTCTCTCCAAGTGCTGTATTATTTGTTCACCTGGCTACGCGAAAATTTCGGTCTCTTCGGAGCAGGGGTGTTCTATTACATCACGTTCCGCACCGGTCTTGCGGTGATCCTGTCGCTGGTCATCTCTATGGTCTTTGGCAAGCGCATCATCCGTTTTATCCGCCGCAAGCAAATCGGGGAGACGGTGCGCGACCTGGGCCTGCAGGGCGAAGCGCAAAAGCAAGGCACGCCTACTATGGGCGGGCTGATCATCCTGGCGGCGATCCTGATCCCAACATTGCTGCTGGCGCGGGTGCTCAATGTGTATGTGCTCCTGATGATCCTCTCTACCGTCTGGCTGGGCATGGTGGGTTTTGTGGACGATTACATCAAGGTTTTTAAGAAAAACAAGGAAGGCCTTTCCGGAAGATTTAAGATCCTGGGGCAGGTCGGGCTGGGCGTTATTGTGGGGCTCACGATGTATTATAACGATTATGTGGTGGTGAGCCGCGATGTGACGTTTGGTGAAAACCCCATTCACTATTCGGTGGATGAACTGGAAACCGGCGTGCGCACCCGGCTCGACGGGGACGGCAATGAGCACCATTATGTGCGGGTCCGTTCGGCCACCACTACGGTTCCTTTTGTGAAAGGTCACGAGTTGCACTATGCCGGTATTGCAAAAATTTTTGGCGAAAAAAGTATTCCGGTGCTGACCCCGCTGATATACGTCATTTTCGTCACATTCATTATTGTGGCCGTGAGCAACGGCGCCAATATGACCGATGGGGTAGACGGGCTGGCAGCGGGCGTCTCGGCGATCGCAGGCATTTGCCTCGGCGTTTTTGCCTACGTGAGCGGCAACTACATTTTTGCCAACTACCTCGGCATTATGCACATTCCCAACCTGGGCGAGCTGAGCATCTTTATCGGTGCGTTCGTGGGAGCGTGTGTGGGTTTTCTGTGGTACAATGCCTATCCCGCACAGGTTTTTATGGGCGACACCGGCTCGCTGGCCCTCGGCGGCATCATCGCCTCGCTGGCTGTCATTGTTCGTAAAGAGCTGCTCATCCCGATTATCTGTGGCATTTTCCTTGCCGAAAATCTCAGCGTCCTGCTACAGGTAGCCTATTTCAAATACACCAAAAAACGCTCCGGAGAAGGCAAGCGAATCCTGCTGATGGCCCCGCTCCACCACCACTATCAAAAACTCGGCTACCACGAAAGCAAAATCGTGACCCGCTTCTGGATCATTGCTATCATGCTTTCTATTCTGTCTATCGTAACCCTGAAGTTGCAGTAAAGACTTTCAGGCAAAAGAAACCAGCATCTAAAAAAACAATTCCGGAATTCTCATCCCTCATCCCCTCTAAAATGTCTCCCCTGAAAAAACTCCTCGTTCTCGGTGCCGGTGAGTCCGGTGTGGGCGCAGCCTTGCTGGCAAAGCAGCAGGGGTGGGATGTTTGGGTGTCGGATGGCGGCACGCCGGCACCCCAATACCGGAACGAACTGGAGCGGTCCGGCATTGCCTACGAAAGCGGTGGACACAGCGATGCAGCCTTTGAAGGAGTGACTTTGGCGATCAAAAGCCCCGGAATTTCCCCAAAAGCACCCGCTGTTCAGCGCTTGCTTCGGGCTGGGTTGCCGGTGATTTCAGAAATCGAATTTGCGGCCCGCTATCTGGGGGATTCGCGCGTGATTGCCATTACCGGCTCCAACGGCAAAAGCACCACTACCAAACTGGTGTATCACCTGCTTCAGGCAGCCGGACGGAACGTGAGCCTGACCGGAAACATCGGCATCAGCCTGGCCCGGCAGATTGCACAGGCACCAACGGATTGGTACGCACTGGAAGTGAGTTCTTTTCAGCTGGATGATATTGTGGATTTCCGGCCTTTTATAGCGGTTGTGCTCAACATCACACCCGACCATCTGGACCGCTACGATTATTCGCTCGAAACATACGCAGCGGCTAAAATGCGGATCACCGAAAATCAAACAGCCGGAGATTTTCTGATTTTAAACGCCGATGACCGCCGGCTGGAAAGCGCGTTTGGTATAAAAGGAACTGCTGCGCACGTGTTGCGCTTTAGTCTGGAAAAGCCTTGTGTTGCAAACGATATTGTGGCCTGTAAAAAAGAAGGCTTCCTGCAGGTCGGAATTTCCGGAAATTCCCTGAAATTTCCGGAACCTAAACTCGCTGCCAAGGGCCGCCACAACGAAGCCAACGCGCTCGCGGCGGCTACGGCAGCCTTGCTGGCGGGTGTGGCTCCGGAAGCCATCGCGGCCGGATTGCAAACATTTGAAGGTTTGCCCCACCGGCTCGAAACCGTCGGCAGCATCAACGGGGTGCAATTCATCAACGATTCTAAAGCTACCAACGTGGATTCGGTCTGGTATGCGCTCGACAGCATGACGGCACCTACGATTCTGATCCTCGGCGGACAAGATAAAGGCAATGATTACCGGCAGATCGAAGCGCTGGTACGTGAAAAAGTAAAGGCTATTGTATGTATGGGTGTGGATAATACCCCGATTCATGCGGCTTTTGATACGCTGGGCATTCCGGTGACCGACACCCGCTCGGCGACGGCAGCCGTAGCTGCTGCGCTGGCACTCGCCCGTCCCGGCGATGCGGTGCTGCTGTCGCCGGCCTGTGCTTCTTTCGATTTGTTTCAAAACTATGAAGACCGCGGCCGCCAGTTCCGGGATGCTGTAAAACATTATTCTTCCACCTCTCAACCCGCATAGGCGATGCAAACGATCCCACAATACCTGCGCCGGGTCAAGGGCGATAAAGTGATTTGGGCAGTGGTGCTGCTGCTGGGCCTTTTCAGTCTGCTGGCTGTGTTCAGCGCCACCGGCTCGCTGGCCTACCGGATGGATAAAGACGCAAGCCACTACCTGACCAAGCAGGTGTTTTTCCTCGGGGTGGGGATGGTGTTTATCTATCTGGTGCACCGCATCAACTACACGCGTTTTGCGCGCTGGGCGGTAATCCTTTTTGCGATCAGCGTTCCGCTGCTGTTTTACACGCTGTTTTTCGGCACCACGCTCAACGACGGCGCGCGCTGGATCCGGCTGCCCGGTACTTCTTTTACGATTCAGACCTCCGACCTGGCCAAGCTGGCCCTTTTCATGTTTCTGGCCCGGATGCTCAGTATGCGTCAGGAGAAAATCAAAAGCTGGAAACAAGGTTTTATGCCGGTGCTGGTGCCGGTGCTGGCCATCTGTGGGCTCATCGCTCCGGCTAATCTCTCGACGGCCCTGATGCTGGGCATGACCTGTTGCATTCTGTTTTATATCGGGCGGGTGCAGGTCAAGCACATTCTGCTGCTGGCGCTTTCCGGAATTGTGATGCTCGGCTGCGTGTGGGGGGTCTCCAAAGCCACCGGCTGGGGCCGTGCCGAAACCTGGGAAAAGCGGATTGCCAACTTTATGGGCAAGAGCGACGCCGAGACGGCCAAGGACGATAACTTTCAGATGGAGCAAGGGAAAATCGCTATTGCAAACGGCGGCTTTTTCGGTCGCGGACCGGGAAACTCCCTGCAAAGAAATTTTGTTCCCCACCCGTATTCCGACTGGATTTATTCCATTATCATCGAAGAATATGGCTTGTTTGGCGGTTCGGTTATGGTGGCCCTTTACCTTGTTTTTCTGTGGCGCAGCATTCTGATTTTCCGGCGCTGTCCGTATGCCTTTGGTGCTTTTCTGGCGGTCGGGCTGAGCATCACGCTTGTGTTTCAGGCGATGCTCAACATGGCGGTTGTGGTGCACCTCGTTCCCACTACCGGCCTCACATTGCCCCTTGTCAGTATGGGGGGCTCTTCCATCTGGTTCACCTCTTTTGCCATCGGCATCGTGCTGAGCGTGAGCCGCTATGTGGATGAAGAAGAAGGCCGCCGCAAAGCTGCCCAGCCCCCGGCCGCACCGCCCCCCAACAATCCGCCCGAAACTGAACAGCCGCTCCCGCAAACCGCTAAAAAACCACAAGTCGCGCTGGCTTAAAAAACCGATAAGCCAGAATCCATAATTCAAAATCCAAGACCTAGGGTCCAAATTCCGGAAATTTCACTCCTCACTCCTCACTCCTCACTCCTCATCCCTGACATGCAACCCATTCGCATCATTATAGCAGGCGGCGGCACCGGCGGACACATCTTTCCGGCGGTGGCGATCGGGCATGCCCTGCAGCGCCTGGCGCCCGGGACGGAGTTGTTGTTTGTAGGGGCAAAGGGAAAGATGGAAATGGAAAAAGTGCCGCAGGAAGGGTTTACAATCGTGGGGCTGGATATTGTTGGGATGAACCGTTCCAACCTGCTTAAAAATCTGTTCTTGCCTTATAAACTGCTAAAAAGCATTTGGGATGCCCGGAAAATCATTCGCGATTTCCGGCCCGACGCTGTGGTTGGGGTGGGGGGCTACGCGTCGTTCCCGATCCTGAAGGCTGCCCAGCAGATGGGCATCCCGACTTTTATTCAGGAACAGAATTCCTTTGCCGGAAAATCCAATAAAATGCTGGGTGCCAAAGCGCGGGCCGTGTGTGTGGCGTATGAAGGAATGGAAGGCTTCTTTCCCCTGAAAACCCTGCAAATTACCGGAAATCCGGTGCGTCAACTGATTTCAGGATCCACCATTACCCATGAGGCCGGATGTGCCTTTTTTGGGTTGGAGCCCCGGAAAAAAACGTTGCTGGTGGTGGGGGGCAGCCTCGGTGCGCGCTCGGTCAACGAAGCCCTTATTGCGGCATTGCCGGCGCTGGTGAAAAAAGGCCTGCAGGTGCTGTGGCAAACCGGCAAATCCAACCACTCCGAAGCGCTGGCGGCGGCAGCGCCGTATGCCGGACAAGTGGTTGTGAAAGAATTTATCCGCGAGATGGATGCCGCCTATGCCGCCGCCGACCTGGTGGTGAGCCGCGCCGGTGCGCTGGCCATTGCCGAACTCTGCATTGTGGCCAAACCGGTGATTTTTGTACCGTATCCACATGCCGCCGAAGACCACCAGACGAGCAATGCACGGGCATTGGTAGCCAAAGGTGCTGCGCGCATGGTGCCCGATGCCCGCGTGCGCGAAGAGCTTTTTGGGGAAATTCTGTCGCTTTTGCACAACGAAAGCGCGCAGGCGAAGATGCACGAAGCCCTCCGGGCACTTGCCATCCGCGATGCCGATGACCGCATTGCAGCGCACATCCTTTCTCACGTCAAACCCTTAAACGCCTGACCATGAATATCGCGACCCTTCAAAGGGTTTATTTTATCGGCATCGGCGGCATTGGTATGTCGGCGATTGCCCGCTACTTCCACGCACATGGCGTGGTGGTGAGCGGCTATGACCGCACGCCCACGCCGCTGACCGATAAGCTTCAGGCGGAAGGCATTGCCATTCATTTTGAAGACAGCACTGACCTGCTGGACCCGGCAGCCGAAGTGGTGGTTTATACCCCGGCCATTCCGGAAAACAACGCAGAACTCAGCTGGTACCGGGCCAATAGCTACCCGGTGATCAAACGCAGCGACGCCTTGCAGGCCATTACCGAAAGCCTGGAGGCGGTGACCGTTGCGGGCACGCACGGCAAAACCACCGTCTCAACGATGATTGCCTTCCTGCTGCGCGAAACCGGCTATGGCTGCAATGCTTTCCTGGGTGGAATCGCCCTCAACTACGATACCAACTATTGGAGCAGCCTGACGCCAACGGCCGTTATTGAAGCCGACGAATACGACCGCTCTTTCCTCAAACTGCGTCCCGACCTCGCCGTTCTCACTTCCACCGATGCCGATCACCTCGACATCTACGGCTCGCACGCGGCGCTGGAAGATGCTTTTGTGGAATACACCCAAAATATCAAACCCGGCGGGCTCCTGCTCTACAAGCACGGGTTGCCGCTCGCGGCGCGTTTTACCGCGCCCGACCACCGGACCTACAGCCTGCAGAACAGCGCGGCCGACGTTTATGCCGCCAACGTGGTTCAGAAAGAAGGCACTTATACATTCGATGTGCTGGGAAAAATGGGTTATGTGCCCAAAGTGCACCTGCCGATCGGCGGGCTGCACAATGTGGAGAATGCCGTAGCGGCTACTGCGGCAGCGCTGCACCTCGGCGTTTCGCCGGCTGACATTGCCGCTGCTTTCCCGAAATTCCGGGGTATCCGCCGCCGTTTCGAGTATGTGGTGCACAACGAAGCCCATGTGTATATCGACGATTACGCGCATCATCCTGAAGAACTTTCTGCCCTGATCAAAAGCGCCAAAACCCTTTTCCCGGATCGCCGCTGTGTGATTGCTTTCCAGCCGCATCTCTACAGCCGCACGCGCGATCTCGCCGAAGGCTTTGCCCATGCGCTCGACGCGGCCGATGAGGTGTTGCTGCTTGATATTTATCCGGCGCGCGAACAGCCTGTTGCGGGCGTGAGCGCTGCCACGATCGCCGAAAAAATGAGCAACCCGGCGGTGACGATCTTGTCCCGCGAAGGCGTGCTCGAATATGTGCGCCGGGCATCGCCCCGCCTGTTTATCACGGCCGGTGCCGGTGATATTGACCAGCTCGTTCCCCAAATTAAAAACATCCTTCAATCCCCCCGCTAATGGCTGCCCGGCGTTCCATATCTGTTCGCAAGGTGCTGCGCTTCGTCCTGACGGTTGTAAGCGTAGGCGGCCTCCTGGTGGCCGTCAGCAGTGCTGCGCGCAAGCAGGAAAAGCAGCCGTTGCAGCAGCTGGATGTGCGCATCACCAACGGTAATCAGGTGGGGTTCATCACGCCGGAAGCATTGAAAGAATTGTTGTTTACCCGCCGCCATCTGGAGCCAACGCAAATGGCATTGGGTACTATGGACGTCCGCCGCCTCGAGAACATTGCTGCCAGCAATCCGTGGATCGAATCGGCGCAGGTGTATATCGATCACCAGCGGGTATTGCACGTGCGGGCTACGCAGCGCATTCCGTTTGTTCGGATTTTTGAAACATCGGGTAATTCCTATTATCTTGACACCGCATTGCAACAGCTTCCTTTGTCGTCTGAATATGTTCATTACGCGCCTGTGGTTACCGGCGTGCCACATATGCTCGACAGCAATGCCAAAAAAGCCATTCGGGCACAGATTGTGTATGTGGTGGACAAACTTTCCGCCGATCCGTTCTGGAAGCAGGGTGTGGAAGAAATTGTGGTGCGGCCCGACGGAGAATTTGAATTAATACCCGTATTGGGGAATCACCGTGCCCTCCTGGGAGATACTGCCCTTCTGGACACCAAATTACAGACGCTCTTTCTTTTTTACCGCAATGTGCTCAACCGCATTGGCTGGGATCGTTATACCGTTCTGGATGCCCGTTACAACGGGCAGGTAGTGGCCTCGCCGGCCCTGCCCTGGAAGCCGCCGGTGGACCGTGCGCTAAGCAATATGAACTGGGTGAAAACCATTGTAAGGGAAGACATTCCCGACACCCTGACCCCCCTTCTGAAAGCCCGCGAAGCTGCCCGGCAGCCCACGCTGCCGAAACCAGCGGCACCAAAGCCTGCCGCTGCAAAGCCGCAAAAAACTGCCGCCCGGCCCAAGGCTGCTGCGCCGCCGAAAGAACAGCCAAAAGCGCGCTATCCGGCACCTGCCCGCTAGCGCCGCAAAGCCCAAACAACTGAACAAGCACCTCCTCCTTTTCTTCTCAAACACGCTCTCCCTCTCACCTCCTAACTCCGAAGACTTTTATGCAACAGAACGCTCAACCAATCATCGTCGGCCTCGACATCGGAACCACCAAAGTTGTGGCGATTGCCGGACGCAAAAACGAATTTGGCAAGCTGGAACTGCTGGGTTTTGGCGAGTCGGAAAGCGCCGGTGTCAGCCACGGCGTGGTGATGAACATCGAACAGTGCATCCAATCCATCGAACTGGCAATCAGCCGCTGCATCGAAAGCAATCCGGAGCTCGACATCCGCGAGGTGTATGTGGGCATTGCCGGGCAGCATATCAAAAGCCTGCAAACACGCGGCGACCGGGTGCGCAGCAATGTAGAAGATGAGATCAGCAAAGCCGATATTGACCTGCTGATCCGCGATCAGTACAAAACCTACATTCCGGCCGGAGATCGTATCATCGATATTATTCCGCAGGAGTATACGGTGGACAATACGCCTTATGTGATGCACCCGATCGGGATGAGCGGGGTGAAAATCGGAGCGAACTTTCATGTGATCACGGCCGACCGCAACGCCATCCGCAATATTCAGCGCTGCGTGGATAAAAGCCACCTGATTGCCAAAGACCTGGTGCTGCAACCGCTGGCTTCGGCGGCGGCGGTGATGAGCGAGGAAGACCTGGAGGCCGGCGTGGCCATTGTGGACATCGGCGGTGGTACCACCGACCTGGCGGTTTTCTATGAAGGCATGCTGAAGCACACCGCCGTCATTCCATATGCCGGCGTCAACGTTACCCAGGACATCCGCAGTGGGCTGGGCGTATTGCGCACCCATGCCGAGCTGCTCAAAACGCATTATGGCGTGGCCCTGGCCGATGAAGCGAGCGAGCGCGATTTTATCGAAATTCCGGGATTGCGCGGTCTGCGGCCCAAGGAAATTTCGGTGAAGATGCTGGCGCATATTATCCAGGCCCGCATGGACGAGATTCTCGACTATGTGGTGTATCACCTGAAGCAGGTGGATCTGGACAAGAAACTCTACGGCGGCCTGATCCTGACCGGCGGCGGGGCGCAGCTCAAACACCTCATCCACCTGGCCGAATACAAAACCGGCCTTACCACCCGCATGGGCTATACCGGCGAGCACCTGGCCGCTGCTGCTTATGTAGAAAAAGTAAACAATCCAAAGTATGCAACCTGCATCGGACTGATCCTGCGCGGCTACTACGACTTGGAGAGCGGTCGTCCGCGCTTTATCAACGACGGCGCGCAGGTGGCTGCCACCGATACTGTTATCATCGCTACGCCTGAGGGCGCGGCCGAAGCCGGTGCGCAGGTGCCGCAGTTGGATGCCGACCTGCTGCAGGGCCAACCGGTCAACGTACAGAAGCGCAAGGAGCGGTTTAAAAAGATGTTCGACGGCATGAAAGAGCGGATTATGAAAATCTTTGAAGATGAACCCGATCAGGAACTTTAATTTCAAAGTTTTTCCGGTATTTCCGGAAAAGGATTTTCTAAAACAGAATTCAGAAACCAACTTTGCGCGCACGCATAGCATCCTCCCTTTAAAACACGTCCTCAGCCCCGGATTTTATACCGGTACAACCCTCTCCCAAAAGCACCGATTCTAATCATGAACCCTATCGATTCTTCTAAAAACCACCAGTCTATCATCAAGATTATCGGCGTAGGCGGTGGCGGCGGCAATGCTGTCAATTATATGTACAACACGGGCGTGAACGGGGTAGACTTTATCGTCTGCAACACCGACTCGCAGGCGCTTGCCGAATCGCCGGTTCCCAACAAAATTCAGCTGGGTCCACACCTGACGCAGGGACTGGGCGCCGGTGCCAACCCCGATATCGGCATGCAGGCTTCTGAAGAAAGCGTGGAAGACATTGCCAAGATGCTGAAGACGGGTGCTAAAATGGCTTTTGTAACCGCCGGCATGGGCGGCGGAACGGGCACGGGTGGTGCGCCGGTTGTAGCGCGGCTGTGCCGCGACCTCGGCATCCTGACGGTAGGCATCGTGACCACGCCTTTTACCCACGAAGGGCCCCGCCGCATGAAGCAGGCCAAAGAAGGCATCGACCGCCTGCGCGAGCATGTGGACACCATTCTGATTATCTCCAATGACAAGCTGCGCCAGCAATTCGGCAGCTTTAAGTTTACCGAAGCCTTCTCGCGTGCCGACGATGTGCTGGCAACTGCTACCAAGTGTATTACCGAAGTGATCACTTCTACCGGCCGGGCCAACCTCGACTTTGCCGACGTAAGCACGGTGATGCGCAATGGTGGGGTCGCCATCCTGGGCCATGCGTCTGCCAATGGCGAGAACCGGGCACAACTGGCTGTAGAGTCTGCCCTCAACTCTCCGCTGCTCAACGACTCCGATATCCGGGGCGCTAAGTGGATCCTCCTGAATATTACTTCTGCACCCGGCGACCATGAGCAAACGCTCGACGAGGTGGATGTAATCAACGCTTTTGTGCAGCAACAGGCCGGCGAAAACTGCGACGTGATCCTTGGTATGGGGCTGGACGAGTCGCTGGAAGATAAAATTGCCGTTACCGTGATCGCTACCGGTTTCCAGCACAAAGAAGTAAAATACGAAAACAAAACTTCCGGAAAAGCAGCACCCGAAAGCGACTCCCGCCGTGTGATCGGTTCGCTGGGCGACGCGCCATCCAACCCGTTCCGGACGCAGACGGCTACCGTTGCCGACAAACCCGAAGCCCCCGTGGAAGCCCCGGCAGCCCAACAACCGGCATCGCCTTTCCGGACTTCCTGGATGAACACGCCTGCGCCGCAACCACAAGCACCTGCTGCACCCGTTGCCCAAACGGAGCCTGCACCGGAAGAGCCGGCCGTAGCCGGACTGCGCCTCATCACCAAAGAGCCCGAAGCCCCGCAGGCAATGACCGCTACCGAAAGCACCGGCAAAACCAGCGAAGACCTGGAAGAGGAACGCCGCTTTGAGGAGCAGAAAAAAGCACTGGAAGAACGCGCCGAGCGCCTGCGTCGTCTGTCTTTTAACGTAAAGAGCGGTGAAACCAGCGATGATCTGGAAAACGTGCCGGCTTACCTGCGCCGCAGCGGTGCCAAGCCCGAAAACGCCGAGCCGAAAGAAGACGACAAAACACTGAGCGGCTACAGCGTAGGGTACAACAGCAGCGAACCAGGTGGCACTGCTTCCGTTCAAAGCATCAATACCTTCCTCGACGGCAAAAAGCCCGATTAATAAATCTTCCGGAAGGGTCTTGTTTCCGGAAAAAAGAGTCCGTCTGCGCCAGACGGACTCTTTTTTTATGCCTGCATCGAAAGGCCCGCACCTCCGGTGGCAATGATTCGTATCTTATTGCTTTCCCTTATAGCCTCTTCAGGATTAGAGAAGGCGATACGGTAGGTACTGCGGGAAAAATGACCGAAATTTGCATTCTCAAATCACCTCCATTTCTTTATTCACTGCTATGAACCAAAAATTTGTTACTGTCGGAATGCCTTTTCCCGAATTCAAGAAAAAGGCCGTTGTTTCCCTTGAAAAAGGTAAAGAATTCAAAGACCTCTCTTCTGACGATCTGAAAGGCAACTGGGCCGTTATGTTCTGGTGGCCGAAGGACTTCACTTTTGTGTGCCCGACTGAGATTGCCGAGTTCAACAAAGCGTATGGCGAATTTGCCGACCGCGACACGATGCTGATTGGCGCCTCTACCGACAGCGAGTTTGTGCACCTGGCCTGGCGCAACGACCATAAAGACCTGCGTGACCTGCGCTTCCCGATGCTGGCTGATACTTCCAAAAGCCTGGCAGAAGACCTCGGTATTCTGAACGAAGGCGAGCGCGTAGCTTACCGTGCTACTTTCATTATCGATAACGAAGGTGTCGTTCGCTGGGTGAACGTAAACGACCTGTCTGTAGGCCGCAACGTGCAGGAAGTGATCCGCGTACTGGACGCGCTGCAAACCGACGAGCTGTGCCCGTGCAACTGGCAGAAAGGGGAAGAAACCCTGACTACCAAGCTGGCTGCTGAAACCGCTTAATCTTACAAATGCTTTCAAAGACTATTTGCCGGCTTTCGCGCCGGTAAATAGTCTTTTTTAGTGCCTTCTCTTAGTAAAAAAACGCTTTTATAATGTCTTATACCAACGAAACCATCCAGTCTGTTATAACCGATCTGCGGATGCCTGCCGGGCATATCAGCCTGCCCGCTGCTGCTATGGATGCAGTCGACAGCCGCTCGCTCAAAGATCTGAAACTCAACATCAGCACGGTGCTGAAAAGCGCCAACCTTTCCCGCAAGGAAGCCTTGCTCCTGGCCCTGGCTGCTGCCGTAAACGAAAAGCACCGCGCACTGACCGAAGGGTTCCTGAGCCTCTGTCGTGAAGAAGGCGCTTCCGAAGCCGAGATTGCGGAGATTATGGCCTGTGTTTCCGTGATGAACGCCAACAACGTGCTGTATCGTTTCCGCCATTATATGCACAGCAACGAGACCTATGCCAAGTCGGCGCCTGGTATGCGCATGAGTGTGATGATGAACCCGGTGTTGGGTAAAGAGTTTTTTGAGCTGGTGAGCCTGGGCGTTTCGGCCCTCAACGGCTGCGAGCGCTGTGTGCAAAGCCACGAGCAAAGCGTAAAAGATCACGGTGCCAGCGAAGCGCGCATCTTTGATGCCATCCGCGTCGTTTCGGTGATTAAAAGTGCCTGCGTCGTACTGTAATTTTTCCTTTTTTTATCCGGTAGCTCCCCTCCGCGCCGGCTTGTTTTTACCCCAAAAAAACAAGCCGGTTTTTTTGTGTAAAAAAAAGTCAGACGGCATATGATTTTTAGTGTGAGTGTTAATATCTTCGTTAAAAATACGCTATGAAAAATATACACTTTGTTCTTTTAAATGCTGTAATCGCAGGTGCCGTATGGACCAGTGCAAGCCCTGAAGCCACTGCACAGCTCACTACCGGCAGGCTCGTTGTTCTGCAGGCCGGCAACGGAAGCAGTCCGCTCGTCAGCACCGGCAACCCGGTTTTTCTAAAGGAGTATCTGTGCAGCGCAACCGCGCAGTCGGTGCCCACAGCCATTGTTGCCCTCCCGGCTACCGGTCTCAACCGTCTGGTGATTTCCGGAAGTGCTGCTACCGAAGGGCTCATTACCCGCTCTGCTGACAGCACTTTTATTGTGATTCCAGGCTACGATACTTCTGCAACCAATACAACAGCGCTGCCGGCCTCTGGCAGCACCGGCATCAAGCGCGTGGTGGATACGGTAGGACTGGCCGGCATAGGCGGTCGCGCGGTATCCACAACGGCTTTTAGCGGAAAAAATATCCGGGGTGCTGTGAAAGGCGCCGGAAATGATTACTGGGCAGTAGGCGGAGGGGGAGGTGTGCAATACCTGGGCCACAGCAACGCTGCCGCCGCACTTGGAACGACTGTTACCAACATCCGGGCGCTTCAGGCATCAGGCGGTAATCTGTACTTTAGTTCTTCTACCGGCAGCACACCTGGCATTACCAAAATTACGGGTATGCCCACTGTTGCTGCCGCCGGAACAGGAGGGCTGCTTTTTAGCACCGGCTCTGGCTCGCAACCCGGCGACTTTGCCGTCAATGCCGGAGAGACGATTGTGTATGTAGCTGACACACGCACAACAGCTGCGGGTGGTATTCAGAAATGGGTGCTCAGCAACGGCAGCTGGGCCTGGACCGACACACTGGTGGTAGGTGCCGGTGCACGCGGACTGACAGTAGACTGGTCGGGTGTGTATCCGGTTTTGTATGCTACCACAACCGACAACCGGCTGGTGTCCCTTACCGATAGCAACTTTGCAACTGGCTACCGCAACAGTTATGTAACCATTGCCACAGCGCCTTCGGGAACTGCTTTCCGGGGTGTTGCCTTTACCCCGCAGCCGGCAGCGCCCTGCACCGCTCCAACCCTTACTGCCACCGCTACGCCGGCAAATTGTACCACCGGCGGCAGCATTACTCTTACTATAACCGGCGGCAGCCCGGTAAACGGCTACGCATGGACGGGGCCAGGCAACTTTACAGCCAATACACAGAATTTATCCAATCTCAGTACCGGAACTTATGCGGTTATGGCCACGACAGCCGGTGGGTGCACTTCGACTGCAACTGCTACGGTCACCAGCACTGCCAGTATTTCGGCGGCGGTAACAGCCGCAGGTCCAACCGCCTTTTGCCAAGGCGGTTCGGTAGTGCTCCAGGCAAATGCGGGCTCCGGATACGCTTATCAGTGGTTTGACGGGCCGACAGCTATTTCTGGTGCTACCAGTGCTTCTTTTACGGCGACAGCGAGTGGTGGCTATTCAGTGCAGGTGACCGATGGAAGCTGCACCGCGGCTTCCACAGCCATCGCAGTAGTAGTCGACACACCTGTGACCGCTGCTGTTACGGCAACCGGACCGACGGCTTTTTGCCCTGGCGATTCTGCCATACTACGGGCTGCCCCCACTTCCGGAGTAACCTATCAATGGTATCACAGCGGTGGGGCAATTGGGGGGGCAACCGACTCAATCTGGACAGCGCGCACCGGTGGTAATTACCGGGTAATAGTGCGCAACGGGAGCTGTTCCGACACGTCAGCAGCAGTGCTCTTAACCGTATATCCCCGGCCGATTGCGCTGATCGCCGCCACAGACACAACGTTCTGCAACGGCGACAGCGTATTGCTCCGCAGCAATCCCGGAACGGGGCTTACTTTTCGCTGGGCTGTAGGTGGTAATGCCCTCCCAGGGGCCAACGGTAATACCTATACTGCCCGCACTTCCGGAAATTACCGCGTCATTGTCTCCAACAGCAATGGCTGTGCAGACACTTCCCGGGCCGTGCACCTGACAGCAAAGCCTTTACCCAAACCGGTTGTTATTTACACCGGCGGGCAGCTTACCGTGCAAAATGCCGGTCAGTACACCAATTTTCGCTGGTATTGGAACAGTGGCGGCACGCCGGTGGGCCATGGGCCGCTTTTTACACCGCCTGTGAATGGCAGCTATACCGTAGAAGCCGACTCCAACGGTTGCACGGGCAGGAGTGATGCATTTGCTGTGAGCCTGGGCCTCCCGGATGTGCAAACGCAGCCTTTCCGGGTTTATCCCAACCCGACAAGTGACGCCTTCCAGATTTCGCCGGCCGGCGCTTACCGGGTGCGCATTACCGATATGCAGGGCCGTACGGTGCTGGAGACGGAAAACACCGGTCAGATTGTTATTTCTTCGCTGGCCGATGGCCTGTACTTGCTATACATCCGCACCGCAGACAACAAAAAGGAGGTGCCGCCGGTAAAACTGCTGAAAAAGTCCTGAGCGTTCCGGATGGGGGCCGAAAAACTGCCGTAGAGGTCAGCTATTTCTGTCGCTCCCTGCTGAAATTTCCGGAAAACGGAATGCTTTCCGGCTGCTGAACACGTACCGGCGTAGGGTGGATTTCCGGAAATTCCCCCCAAAATCCCGTACGGGCCACACCCCGCAAGGGCACGGAATCCTAAGCCGGCTCCCCGGCAGCAAGCGGGAAGGTGATGGTAAACCGGGAGCCTTTGTTTACGGCGCTGTCAATGCGGATGCGGCCGCCGTGCGCATCGATCATGGCTTTTACGTAGGAAAGGCCCAGCCCGAAACCCTTTACATTGTGGAGGTTGCCGGTGTGAGCGCGGTAAAACTTATCAAAAACCCGCTTGGCTGTTTCTTTAGACATGCCCACGCCGTTGTCGCTGATACGGATGACCAGCATTTTGGAGGCCGATTTAGTATCGACTTCCACCTCCAGCGGCACGTCGGGCCGGGAATATTTAATGGCGTTGTCGATAAGGTTGAAGATGATATTGGAAAAATGCACCTCGTCGGCCAGGATCACAAACCGCTGCGCGCGCAGGTGCAGCGTCAGGGTGCCGGCCCGCTCGTTGATGCGCAGCGCCAGCATATCGGCCACCTTTTGGATGATCTCGTGTGCGTCCAGCGGCATCAGGTCGAGGTGGATTTCATTTTTTTCGAGTTTGGCCGCTTCCAGGATTGTTTCAATCTGCTTGTTCATCCGCTTGTTTTCCTCCAGGATCATCTGGCTGTAATACCGGATCTGTTCTTCGTTATCGATGACTTTCTTGTTGGTGAGTGCAGCGGCGGCCAGCGAAATGGTGGCGAGCGGCGTCTTGAACTCGTGGGTCATGTTGTTCATAAAATCGCTCTTGATTTCAGACAGCTTCCGCTGCTGAATGAGCGTGCGGAGAACCAGGGCAAAAGCCGCGATCACCACCAGGATGAGCACTACAGCCGTAAAAACCATGACGCCCATGCGGCCGCTATAGGCAGTAGGGCGCTCCAGATATAAAAATAACCTTTCCTCGGCACCGTCGGGAATCGTTGGCAAATACATATCCGGCAGCAGCGACACAGGAATGCTGCGGGCCAGCATCGTAGAATCGAAGCCCGGAGAAGCTACAATGGGAAAGTTATAAACGTTGATAACGGCAAACTCAAAGCCTTCGCGGATGCCGTTATCCTGAAGGTTTTTATAAATGATGCGCTGAATGGTTTCGGGCTCGAGGGCCTGAGCGGTAAAGGTTTTGGCCAGCATCTGCTGTTTATACACTTCGCCGCCCAGAACGTCGAGGTAAGCCTGCTCTTCCAGAAAGCGGTCCTGAATACCGGTTTTGATGTTGCGCAGCGCCGTTTCGAGCGAGCGGTTGTATTGCTCCTGCTGCACCTGCATGGCGCTGCGGATCCACTGCACCTGCGTGTAGAGGATGCCCAGCACCGAGAGGGAAATCAGAATAACAATGGCCGGAACAACGCGTTTCATGCCCTAAAGAAAGGAAGTCTTTCGGTTTTATTGCTCAAAAAAACACTTGCTTCTGAAACCTTCTAACAAAAATGTTGTTCCTTTACAGAGATTTTTATATTTCTGTGAAGCCGGTTCTCGAAGTTCGCCACCTAACCAAGCAATACAAAACGCACACCGCCGTTGACGACCTTTCCTTCCATGTAATGCCGGGAGAGGTCTATGGTTTTCTGGGAGAAAACGGCGCCGGAAAAAGCACCACGCTGCGCTGCATCCTGGGCCTTATCAAGCCCTCTTCAGGCCAGATTTTCATTGGCGGACAGCCGTTTCCGGCTGCCGGAAAGCGCCTGCTGCGCAATATCGGAGCCGTGGTGGAGCGGCCCGATATGTATGGCTATTTTACGGGGTTCGAAAACCTGTACCATTTCACCCGGCTGTGCGACAAAACGATCCCGGCCTCTCGCCTCAGCGAAGTGCTGACACTTGTAGGTCTGCACGACCGGCAACACGACCGGGTAAAGGAATATTCTCTCGGTATGAAACAGCGGCTTGGTATTGCCATCGCGCTGGCCCACGAACCCGACCTGCTTATCCTCGATGAGCCGACCAACGGGCTGGACCCGCAAGGTATCGCCGATATTCGTGCCCTGATCCTCCACATGAGCCGCGATCTGGGAAAAACCGTGATCGTTTCCAGTCACCTGCTGGCCGAAATCGAACAGGTGGCTACGCGGCTGCTCATTCTCCACAAAGGCAAAAAAGTGCTGGAAGGTGCCTACCAGGAACTGATCCGGCCTTCCGAAACCCGCGTGGCCGTCTTGCTGGGCGCACCTTTCGATACCGGTGTGCTGCAAAACAGCTTCTGGAGCAGCCACCTCGACCCTACAACAACGGCACAGGAACTTGTTTTCCGGATGGCACCGGAGCAGATTCCGGAATTGGTTGCCTTTCTCAGTGCGCAGGGGGCTGCCATTCAGTCCGTGGATTCCCGACATTCCCTTGAAGACCTTTTCCTGACCCTTACCGCTTCATGATCCTGCTGCGCTTCGAGCTAAAAAAGATTTTCCGCCGTCCCCGGACTTATATTGCTTTTGCAATTGTTACCGCGTTGGCCGGCATTATTCAACTGGCGCTGCTGGTAGACGGGCAGGCATTTGTGGATTTTGCGTTGCAGGGGCTGGAAGAACAGTTTACTTTTTCCGGAAAAGTGCTCAACGGGTACCTCGTTACCTATATCATTCTGCAAACCCTCCTGGTGAATGTACCGCAGCTGGTAGCTATTGTGGCGGCCGACGAAGTATCTGGCGAAGCCGCTTCGGGAACGCTGCGGCTGCTGCTTACAAAGCCCATTTCGCGCACCCGGCTGATCGTAACGAAATACATCGCCTCGGTCATCTATACTTTTTTGCTGCTCGTCTGGCTCGCCATTATCGGGCTGGGGCTTTCGCTGCTGCTCTTTGGCACCGGCGACATGATTAACATGCGCAGCGAGGAAGTAGTGTTTTTGTTGCAGGACGACCTGCTCTGGCGCTATTCGGCTGCTTTTGGCTTTGCCGCCTTGTCTATGGCCTGCATTGCCGCCCTGTCGATGCTGCTGAGCATTTTTGCTGAAAACAGTATCGGTCCCATCATTGCCACAATGGGGATTGTGCTGTTCCTGACAGTGATCAGCACGCTGGGGCTGCCGTTTTTCGATACCATCAAACCCTGGCTTTTTACCACGCATACCATTGCATGGAAAGGTTTTTTTAACGATCCGGTGCCCTATGACGCGATCTTTCAGTCGGGGCTGGTGCTGTTGGTTTATACCGTGCTGTTTCTGGCCGCAACGGTTTATTTTTTTCGTAAAAAAGACATTCAATCGTGAGAAAATTTCTTTTAACTCTGTGCAGTATGGCCCTGTTGCTGCCCGCGGGCCGGGCCCGCTCGCTGAGTCCTGCCGAGTTGTATCAGAATTTGCGCAGCCGCGTATTTGCGGTAAAAGACTATAAAGCGGATGTAGAGATGAACATTCGGGTAAGCTTTATCAAGATTCCAAAGCTGCGCGGGAAGTTGTTTTTCAAAAGTCCGGATAAGCTCAAACTCGTGCGCGAAGG
>JAEVZP010000180.1 GCA_023392185.1 Bacteroidota bacterium | reverse complement strand
GTGCCCCGATCAACGCACATATCATTGCCAACCGCCCCGGTCATGCGGCCAACGTAGAGTTTGCCCGGCAGATCAAAGCTTTTATCAAAAAGAACAAAGGGCAGGGCGACGTGCCGAACTACGACCCCAATCAGCCGGCGGTCTATGATATCAACCACATCGAAAAATCGCTGCCCCACAAGTTTCCTTTCCTGCTCGTCGATAAGATCATTGAGCTGTCGGATGCACACGTCGTGGGTGTAAAGAACGTAACCTTCAACGAACACTTTTTTCAGGGCCACTTTCCGGGAAATCCGGTGATGCCGGGTGTGTTGCAGATCGAGGCGCTGGCGCAGGCCGGTGGCATCCTCGCGCTCAACAATATTCCGGATCCGGAAAACTATGACACCTATTTTATCAAAATTGACAAGGCCAAGTTTAAGCATAAAGTCCTGCCGGGCGACACCCTCTTGCTGAAGCTGGAACTGACCAACCCAATCCGACGGGGCATCTGCGAGATGCACGGCACGGCCTACGTGGGCAATCGCCTCGTGACCGAAGCCGACCTCGTTGCTCAAATCGTTCGCCGCGACAAAAAGTGATTTCTTTTTTTATGAAGGGGGAAACCGAAACCGCCTGCGTTATTAGAACAACTGAAAAGCACATCTGCAAGCCCTGCTGCACCGGTTTACTGTTGCCTCATTGCCTTAAATTATTCGTATGATTCACCCGCTGACCTATATTCATCCCGAGGCCCGGATTGATTCCGGCGTGCGCGTGGATCCCTTCTCCACCATTCACAACAACGTAGAAATCGGCGAAGGCTCGTGGATCGGAAGCAACGTCACTATCATGGAAGGCGCGCGCATCGGCAAAAACGTGCGCATTTTTCCGGGAGCAGTGATCTCGGCCATTCCGCAAGACCTGAAGTTCAAAGGCGAAGAAACATTTACCTATATCGGTGATCACACGACGCTGCGGGAGTGTGTTACGATTAACCGGGGCACGGCCGACCGCGGCCATACCCGCGTAGGTGCCAACTGCCTGATTATGGCCTACAGCCATATCGCACACGACTGCGTGATTGGCGACCATTGCATTTTCTCCAACAATACCACACTGGCAGGCCATATTACGGTGGGCGACCACGTGGTGCTGGCCGGGTTGACGGCGGTGCAGCAGTTTGTGCGCATCGGCAAACACGCCTTTGTGACCGGTGGCTCGCTGGTGCGTAAGGATGTGCCACCTTATGTAAAAGCAGCCCGTGAGCCGCTTTCCTATGTCGGGGTAAACTCGGTGGGGTTGAAGCGCCGGGGCTATAGCACCGAGACGATCAATCAGATTCAAAACATCTATCGTATTCTTTTCGTGCGGGGCTACAATGTGAGCAAAGCACTGGGTCTTATCGAAGCCGACATTCCGGTGTCCGACGAGCGCGACGAGATTATCTCTTTTATCCGGGAAACCGGCCGCGGTATTATGCGCGGCTACACGCGACGTATCAGTGAAGATATCCCTTGACGGCCTGGGCAAGCGCTACCGCAGACAATGGGTTTTCCGGAATCTGGAGCACACTTTCAAAAGTCCGCAGAAAATCGCTGTCCTCGGCCATAACGGTTCCGGAAAAAGCACTTTTTTGCGGGCCATTGCCGGCATCCAGGCACCTTCGGAAGGGCAGATTTCCTGGGAGATTGGGGGAAAACCGCTGCCGAAAGAGAGTGTGTACCAGCATATTTCCTTTTGTGCGCCCGCCCTGGAGCTGGTCGAAGAGCTAACGCTTCAGGAAGCCTTGCAATTTCATTTTCGCTTCAAACGCCTGCTGCCGCAGGTTTCGCTTTCCCAAATTCCGGAAATGCTCGGCCTGCACAGTGCCCGTCACAAGCCTTTATCGGATTTCTCCTCCGGCATGAAACAACGCGTAAAGCTGGCGCTGACCTTGTTTGCCGACACGCCGGCGGCCCTGCTCGATGAGCCTTGTACCAACCTCGATGATGCCGGTATTATCCAATATCTGGGTTGGGTGCGCGACTATTGCACCGATAAACTGGTTATTGTTGCCAGCAACGACCCGCGCGAGTATCCGTTTTGCGATACCCGGCTGCCCTTAAGCAACGTCTGAGGAAGGTCGCCTGCCAAAAAGCATCGTGCCGATCCGGACCATTGTGCTGCCGTGCTGCATAGCCAGCTGGTAGTCGCCGCTCATCCCCATAGAAAGGGTGTCGAAATAGGGCTTGGTAAAGAAATAAGTGGCTTTGAAATGATGGAAAGCCGTGCGGGCACGGGTAAATTCTTCTTTGAGCTGCCCGGTGTCGTCGGTGAAAGAAGCCATAGCCATCAGCCCGCAGATGCGAATGTGCTGAAAAGCATCGGCCTGCGCATCAAGCTGATCGAGCAGGCGCACAAGATCAGTCTCGCCCAGCCCGTGTTTGGAATCTTCGGCAGCTACTTTCAATTCCAGCAATACATCCTGTACCCGTCCGGAACGCGCTGCCCGCTTTTCAATTTCGGCCAGGAGGTCATAGCTATCCACCGAGTGGATAAGGGTAGTAAAAGGCACAATATATTTGACTTTATTGCGCTGCAGATGACCGATAAAATGCCAGCGAATATCAGTCGGCAGCAAAGCCGCTTTTTCGGCCAGTTCCTGTGCATAGTTCTCGCCGAAGTCGCGCTGCCCCAGGTCGTAGAGCGCCTGGATTTTTTCAATCGGCTGAAATTTAGAAACGGCGATAAGTTGGGTACGGGTGGGTGCCAGCTCTTGTAGCAGGGCCTGGAATTGCGTTGCGTCGATCATCGGTTACAGCAGGGTTTTTTCCGGAAATTCCGGCACTGGAAAAGGTAAAATAACGGGAAAGCAGGCGACGCCATTAAGTTGAAGCCGCCGGGAGCCACCGCACACAGCTAACCCAAAAGCGAAGCCGTCTGAAGAGCTGCCGGCAGCAAAAAAACTGGCAGCTTTCAGCAGGCAGTCAGTCCCTCATGGATTTCGGTCTCCGAATGAGCAAGCAACGACTTTCCGTCATTGTACACAAAAAGGACAGCCCGCCCGGCTTTCACCTGGGCTGAAAGATCCGTAGCGTCCCGCCGGAATGGAATCATTTCCAGAATGGTAAGGTTGTGCCGGTGGGCCTCCTGTAACAACTGGCTGAAAGTGGCATCCGGACAAAGCACCGCAACCACAAAACGCTTCTCCAAAGAGACATTATTCATACTCATCAAGGATGGCCAGATTTGAAAAACCCGCACTCATTCGTTAAGGCAAAGTTACGACGTGGGCGGAACTGTAAAGGGTTTCTAAAAATTCAGTAATGACGATTGCCGGGTAAAAAACGGTCGGGCGAGAGCCAGAAAGGAACGGATTGGGGTGCCAACAGCGCACCCGTCAGCGCCTCGGCGGCGGCAGGCGCCTGTAAGACTCCTTTGGTGCCCATGGCATTCAGCACGCCCACACGCTGCGCATGTGGCAGCCAGCCGGCCACAGCGCGTCTGTCGCGGGCTGAGACCCGAAATCCGGAAAGGGGTTTAACCACCCGGAAGGGTATTTTCAGCAGGGTCTGCAAGTGTTGTTTCATATGGGAAAGAAAAGACGCAGTCGGTTCTTCAGTCAGCCATTCCCACTCAAAAGAGGCACCAATCCACCAGAAATCCTTTCCCCACGGACAAAGTGTCAGTTTTTTATCCAGCTTAAATACTTTATTACGTGGTAAACTCCCTTCCACTTTCAGAATCAAGGCCTGTCCTTTGTTGGTAGAAAGGGGAAGACCCGCATAGGTTGGCCATCCGGGATAGCCCCGGCCGTTGCATAAGAGAAGATGGGTGTACCATTCCCCTTCATAATGAAAATCAGAAATGCCGGGTGGCAGGTCTGAAGAGTTAAAAAAGGCAGTTCGCAGCTTTTTTTCCCGGCGCAGCAAATCCAGATAACCGGTCTGCAAAGCGGCGTTATCCAGCAGATAAGCACCGGTTGTGACTCCTATGGCGGTGTGGGCAGGCAGGCGGAAAAATTCGGACAATGTTTCAGGCGGTGTGCCGTCCTGCAAGAACTGCGGGTATTCGGCTGCCTTCTCCGAGAAAAGACGTTGTGCCACGGTGCCCTGTAGGAGTTCTACCAGCGCTACCGGCTGAAAAACAGAAATGCCTAACAGCGCTTCCAGAAATCCATAAGCCTCTTTGCAGGCATGTGTCAGAACTGCATGATCCGCCACCAGTTGACGTTTGCGACCCATAACCGGATTGAGGATGCCACTCGAAGCACGACTTCCGGTCCAAGAGTCGCCACACTCCACAACAGTATGCGGAACACCTTTTTGGCGCAGTGCAGCACTCGCCAGTATGCCACTCAACCCGCCACCTATTATCAGGACATTCAAATTAAATGCATTTTAAAACTGTTTAAGCCCATGAATGCTTATATTCCCGAAAATTTCTTACCTTCGCGCAAATTTTTGAGAGGCTGCCATATGGCGAAATTATTTCCTGAGTACAAATTTCTGAATACCACTGCTTTCCAACAAGAGATTCTTGAATTTTGGCAAGCCGATAATATATTCAAAAAATCTGTTTCGGGTCGGAATGGCGCTGCTCCTTTTGTGTTCTACGAAGGCCCGCCCTCGGCCAACGGCCTGCCCGGCATTCACCACGTCATCAGCCGGACGCTGAAGGATCTGGTGTGTCGCTATAAAACCATGAAGGGATTCCAGGTGGCGCGCAAAGCCGGTTGGGATACCCACGGCCTGCCGGTAGAGCTTGGGGTAGAAAAAGAACTGGGCATTACCAAAGAAGACATCGGCGTCAAGATTTCGGTTGAAGAATACAACCGGAAATGCCGCGAAGCTGTGATGCGCTACAAAGCGCAATGGGACGACCTTACGACCCGCATCGGCTACTGGGTGGACCTGGAGCACCCGTACATCACGTTTGAAAACAAGTATATCGAAACGCTGTGGTGGTGCCTGAAGCAACTCTTCGACAAAGGCCTGCTCTATAAAAGCGTTTCCATTCAGCCCTACAGTCCGGCGGCGGGCACCGGCCTGTCTTCCCACGAACTGAACCAGCCGGGCACGTATAAAAACGTAAAGGACACGACGGTAGTGGCGATGTTCAAAGTTTCCGGAAATCCATCACTTTTCAATGCTGCGGGCAACCTGCCGGTATATTTTATCGCTTGGACGACTACGCCTTGGACCTTACCGTCGAACCTTGGACTGACCGTTGGGCCGAATATCGACTATGTTTTAGTCAAAACTTTTAATACGTATACTGCCGAGCCGGTTGCCGTCGTGCTGGCGGAAGCCTTGCTGCACAAATACTTCAAACCCGAAGGAAAAGACGGCGATTTTGAATCCTACACCAAGGAAACCAAAGTGCTGCCGTGGCAAATTCTGGCCCGTTTCAAAGGAAAAGATATTGAAGGCCTGCGCTACGAGCAGCTCATTCCCCACGAAGCCAACACGGCGGAAAAGAGTGGGGGCGACCCGTTCCGCGTAGTGCTGGGCGACTTCGTAACCACCGAGGACGGTACCGGCATCGTGCACACCGCCCCGGCGTTTGGCGCGGATGACTATAAGGTTGGCAAGCAAAATAATCTGGGGATTATCAACCTTGTGGACCGGCAGGGAAAATTCGTGGAAGGCCTCGGCGAACTTTCGGGAAGATATGTGAAGGATTACACCAACGCGCCCGACTTCAAGGACGTGGACGTGGACATCGCCGTGGCGCTGAAAACAAGCGGTCACGCTTTTAAAGTAGAAAAATACGAACACAGCTATCCGCACTGCTGGCGCACCGACAAGCCGATTGTGTATTACCCGCTGGATGCATGGTTTATCCGCACCACGGCGGCCAAGGAGCGCATGGTGGAACTGAATAAAACCATTCAGTGGAAACCGGCTGCCACCGGCGAAGGCCGCTTCGGCAACTGGCTGGAAAACATGGTGGACTGGAACCTCAGCCGCAGCCGCTACTGGGGTACGCCGCTGCCGGTTTGGGTAACGGAAAATGCCGAATTTCCGGAAAAAAAGTGCATGGGTTCGGTAGCGGAGCTGATAAGTGAAATGCAGGCCGCCGACAAAGCCTTGGGACTTTCCCAAACGGCGAAATTTTCCGGAAAAGAAGCCCCAACTGCGGAAGATTTAGGAGCTTTGCTGGCCGACACCACGCAAACGCATTTTGACCTGCACAAGCCATTTGTGGATGAAATTATCCTTGTGGACAGCCAGGGCCGCCCGATGCGCCGCGAGCCGGATTTGATTGATGTATGGTTTGACAGCGGCGCGATGCCGTATGCGCAATGGCATTATCCGTTTGAAAACAAAGAGAAAATCGATAACGGCGAAGCCTTCCCGGCCGATTTTATCGCCGAAGGCGTAGACCAAACGCGCGGCTGGTTTTATACGCTGCACGCACTCGGTGTGTTGCTGTTTGATTCGGTTGCTTACAAGACGGTGGTTTCCAACGGCTTGGTGCTGGACAAGAACGGGCAGAAAATGAGCAAGCGCCTCGGCAACGTGGTGGATCCGTTCAAAACCATTGAACAGTTTGGCGCCGACGCCACGCGCTGGTATCTGGTAACCGCCTCGTCGCCGTGGGACAACCTGAAGTTTGACCTGGACGGTATTGGTGAGGTGCAACGCAAGTTTTTCGGAACGCTGTTTAATACCTATCAGTTCTTTGCGCTCTACGCCAATGTGGACGGATTTTCCGGAAATCAACCGGCTGTTCCGCACGCCGAGCGCCCCGAAAGCGACCGCTGGATTTTGTCTGCGCTGCATACGCTGGTACAAAAAGTGACCGCCGCCTACGACGACTATGAGCCGACGAATGCGGGCCGTTTGATTGAAGAGTTCTTGGATGAAAATCTAAGCAACTGGTATGTGCGCCTCAACCGCCGCCGGTTCTGGAAAGGCGAGTATAATGAAGACAAAATCAGCGCCTTCCAAACGTTATTTGAATGCCTTAAAACCTTGTCGCAACTCATCGCGCCCATCGCGCCGTTCTTCGCAGACTGGTTGTGGCGAAGCCTGCGCGGCGAAGGCAGTGATATGGCCGAATCGGTGCATCTGTCGGATTTTCCGGAAGCCAATCCGGAATTGATAGACACCGGGTTGGAAGCCCGGACGCACATCGCGCAGGAGCTTTCTTCCCTGCTGCTTTCTATCCGTAAAAAGGCCAACATCAAAGTTCGTCAGCCGCTGCAAAAAGCCCTGATTCCGGTGCTGGATGCCCAAATGCGCCGGCAAATCGAAGCCATTGAAGATGTGGTGCGGGCCGAAGTGAATATCAAAGCGTTTGAATACCTGGAAGAAGGCAATGATTTTATTCAAAAGAAAATCAAGCCGAATTTCAAAGCGCTGGGAGGCCGACTGGGCGCGAACATGAAAGCCGCTGCGGCCCTGCTCACCGCCTTGCCCACCGCTGAAATCAACAAGTTTCAGGCCGAAGGAGAATACGAGCTCACGCTGCCCGACGGCACAACCGCGACGATTTTTGGGGAAGACGTTTCCATTTTTGCCGAAGACGTGCCCGGCTGGAGTGTGGCTTATAAAGGGCCGCTTACTGCTGCGCTCGACATTACCTTAACGCCGGAATTGCTGGCCGAAGGTGCTGCCCGCGAGCTGGTAAACCGGGTGCAGAAGCTGCGCAAAGACATGGGTCTTGACCTGACCGACCGCATTGTTCTGGAAGTTGAAAAAAGCGATGCGCTCCGGGATGCCCTTTCCGGATACGAATCCTATATTAAAGAAGAAGTGCTCGCCGACCGCCTTGAGGTGGTTGCCACCCCGCAGCGCGGCGAGAACATTGAGGTTGCTGACGCAACCGTTAAAGTTTTTATCTCTAAAACCTCTGCCTAAGCCATGGCTAAAGTGACCAAGCCGGCCGCCAAAAGCGAAGCACCTGCGAAAGCAGCCAAGCCCGCTGCAAAGGCTCCCGCCAAAACGACGACCTCCTCTAAGAAAGAAACGGCTCCTCAAAAGGAAGCGCCGGCCAAGGCCGCTAAAGAACCGGTAGCTGCCAAGGCACCGGCGAAAAAGGCTGCTGCGCCCGCGCCGGAAAAAAAGGCTGCTTCAAAAGCTGCTCCGGAAAAGAAAGCCGTAGCTGCCAAAGCCGATACCCCAAAAGCAGCCGCTCCCGCCAAGGAAGCAGCGCCTAAAAAGGAAGCTGCCAAGGCAGCGGCACCTGCAAAAAGCACTGCAACTAAAGCACCTGCAAAAGCCGCCGCCGCCAAGGAAGCGCCTAAAAAAGCAGAAGCGCCGAAGGCTGCTCCCGCTGCCAAGCCTGCGCCGAAGAAAAGCAAGAAAGCAAAAGAGCCGGTGAAAAAAGTAATCACCGCTGCCGCCTTTGCTGCCCGCACCCAACCGGCTCCGCAGCCGAGCCCGGCACCGCGTCCTACCGTTTCGCTGGAGCCAAAGAAAGCGCCGATCGTGATTGCGCACCGCCCTGCCGAGCAAAAGAAAGAAGACGTGAGCCGCACCATGATCAGCTACACGCCGGAAACGACCCGCTCGCTGCTCGACCGTCATGAAGACATCGGTCCGGTATATCGTTACAGCGATGACGAGCTCGGCGAATTCCGGGAACTGGTGCAGCGCAAGCTGGAAACGGCCCGCAAAGACCTGGCTTATTTCCAAAGCCTGCTGACCCACCGCGGCGACGCCGGCACTGAAGACACCGACAACCGCTACCAGAATATGGAAGACGGCTCGGCCGCCCACGACCGCGAGCAGGTAGCCAACCTGGCCAGCCGTCAGATCCAGTTTATCAACAACCTCGAGAAAGCCCTGATCCGCATCGAGAACAAAACCTACGGCATCTGCCGCGTGACCGGTAAACTGATCGACAAAAAGCGCCTGCAGGCCGTGCCACACGCGACGCTGAGCGTAGAGGCGAAGAACATGCGCCGGTAATTGGGCTGTTTTTCCGGAAATTTCTTCATAAAAGAAGCCGCCGCACGGAGGGTGCGGCGGCTTCTTTTATGAAGTGATAATAGCTTATTGCTTGACTACTTTAATGCGCTCTTTCAGAGCGCCCTGTTCGACGACAAGCAGGAACACGCCGTTTGGCAGACCTGATATATCGATCGTAGTGGCAAGATTGTTATCCGGCTTGAAGCGCAGCTCTTTATGTGGATTTCCCAATACATCCGTTAATGAAAGAACAACATCCTCTGCCGTTCGGTATGCATCGCTTAGCTCAATGGATACAGAAGCTTGCGCCGGATTGGGATATGCCCGCGTGTTGCGGCTTCTGTTCAAAGGCTCTTCCGCCTCGATTGCCGGAGCAGCAAGGTCGGCAGGCGCTCTTTTTTGCAGCGTGCCGGTAGGTCGCCCTGCTTCCTTGCGCAACAGGTACGGAAAAAGTTCTTCCATAGCAATGCGCTCTATGATTGCTTCAACCGTAACACTGTCTGTTTCTTCGGTGAAAAACACGTTAGAAACCCGCTTTATGACAGAATCCCGGTAAGCTGCAGAATCTGTTATTTCTGCGAACACATGTAAATGACCGTTGGTGGTATCGAAACTGCCTTTGAGCATCAGCGCCTCGTCGGGCAAGGACACGGGTTCATAATTTTCATAAAATAGCTGGCCGCCTTTGATAAGACTACCACAGCTATTGCTCACCTTGAGATTCCATTTGAAGTTCCTCCGTTCGTTATAATTTGCCGGAAAGAAGGGAGGCGTAGAAATGGAGTGACCTACTGCATGATGATGCAGGGAAAAGTTGGGTCCGTAATAGATGTCCCATTCGAAAGTCAGGGTGGGCTGTGGATAGAAGTATAGATTAAAGCCGAGGTGATCCGCCGTAAAATGGTACGTTATGCCCCGATAGCCGCCATTGACCTCGCTGCTTACCACACCAATATAACCTGGCTTACCCACATCTACCTGCCTGGAAAAAATATAGGCGCTTGGCGCACTGCAAACATCGGTGCCGCCGAGTCCATCATATACGACTTCATCCGTAAGACCGTTTGAACCGGATTTAGGTTTTACGGTAATGCTACCGGGCGTAACGGAGACAACATCCAAATTTGCATAATTGGTTTCCCAGGCACCGTTGGGGGAAACTGGACTTACGGTATAGGTCGTGTTGCCGCATACGACATTCGGGCCGCTTACGGTTGCAGGCAGCGGTGGTGGGCAGAGGTCTGTCCAGGGGCTTTCCGGGTGCAGCTGCCATATCTTCACGTAGTCGATCTCCATTTCGCCCAGCAGGCCGGATGGGTGGTTGGGGTCTTCCTCATCAATTGCAATCGTAAAACGAAGATTGCTATGTGACTGGTTGTTGTAGGGAAAGCCGTTCGTTACCTGCCAGGTGTTGGGGTTAGAAGTGTAGCCGCCGGGAGTAGGGTTGCAGGTAGAACCTACTTTATAAGGAAGGATTCCGAAAAGCTGCCTGATTCGGCTACTGTATCTTGTCTGATAGTATTTCCAAATGGTATTGACGTTTTTGCCGTCCAGATAAAACCGAATTGCGGAAGTATCCCATTCGCAGGCATAAGTATGGAAATCATCCTGCCGGTAGGCGGAGCGATACCACTGTTCATAGTCACCCGGCCGGCCAAACTGAAGGGCCGGCCAGTAAATATAATTCAACCAACCTTGGCCCGGAAAATCATTGCTGATGGATGCATCCCTAGGCAAATGATAGGGGTTAGGTATGTTCTGATTAAAAGCGTTTGGGGCCCATGCATGCAGGTGATAAGTATTTATTGGAAATTGCCCGGTTGCGGCATTAGTTCCGAAAGCTTCGGCAATATCAATCTCGTTGATACTGGTCCCATGCCAGAGCCAGAAGGTGGAATGTGCATATGGGAAAGTGGGCATCTTTATTCGGGCCTCAAATCTACCTGAATTAAAAGAATGAGTGTAAGGTGTGGCAATGGTAGCGGAACTGTAATTTGTATAAGCTGTATTCATATTACAGGTTGCACAACGCCAGCTACTGGCTTCCTTTCGCATTTGCAGTTTTACGGTTCCATTGCTGACCACCACGTTTTCATCTTTGTAAATGCTGTTATAGGGCCCAACATATCGACCTTCGCCCCAGTTTTCACTGTCGCCGCCGGGCATGCCCAGCCAGGAGTTAAAACTATTCCAAGGCGGATTCAGTTGGGTACCATTAAAATCATCATAAAAGACCAGTTTCCAGGGCTCCGGGTCTCAAATGGTTTGGCCGGGGGTAAAAGTCACCGGTGGCAGTTGTCCGTTTTGGGCATAGGAAGCAATCCCCGTACACAACAACAGAGAAAGGAAAAGTTCTTTCATGGCAGAAAGGTTTAGAAGGAGCAAAGAGAGGGACCACTTATGGTTCCCGGAAAATTCCGGAAATCAGCACGGTATCCAACGGGTTGTCGTAGTTTACGTACCATGTAGGGTCTAAATGTGCTTGAAACTTCACCCCGGTGTCTCTGCGGAGAAAGCCAGGACCATAACTTATGTAAAAATTATTTCTGTAGTAAAAGCTAACTGCTACACTGTCTGGATGTTTGATCCCTGTTTTGGCAAGAGGGAAGTCGCCGTGAGTAGGCAAATAACCAAAACGAAACCCTATAGTAAAATTGCCAGACTCATTTTTGTCCTCGCAGGAGATAACTGCTCCCACCTTTCCAATGGATTTTCCTACATTATTGCTTTTAAAACTATCGTTGCCTACTTTCCAATAAGAATAAGCTTTAGAGGGCGGTACCACCGGGCTATCAACCGGAACCACAGGGCTGTCTATCGGATTCGGGTTTGGAGAGCTTGAAGAGGGGTCTTTGCTACAAGCAGCCATGCTTGCTAAAGCAAAGAGGAAGAGGAGCTTTTTCATGGAGAAGGGAGTTTTAATGGAAAGGATTAAACCATAAGAATTCCAGACAGACAGTGTAGCGAAGATCTCTTGCTACCATAAAGTTAAGGTTTTAATTAAAAAAGCAAAATTTTTAAAGAATTTTTTGCCTGATGTGCCTTTTCCCATAAATTAAAACGGGTCGGCACGTCTTCTGTACCAACCCGCTCAACTATTTCAGGATTACCTCAAACCCCTACCGTTTTTTCCCGGAAATAAGCACCTATCACTTAGGTTTTATAACCTCAATTAAAAGCAGAGCTACAGAGCCTTCCTGAAGCAGTTGTAGATCATCCTTTCAGCGCTTTTTTATCTTGGAGCCATACGATAGCAAAAGGCAATATTGCCAATGGAAGCCCGGTCTGAATGACTAAAATTATGGTTTACAATCAGACCCAGGCCCAACTGAAGATCAAGTCTCCAGCTGCCTTTTGAGTCTAAGGGAAATTGGCCTCCGATTATGGGGCCGATTTTATAAGTGCTTCGGTAAGGGTATTTACCGGGATCTCTTTCAAACAGAATAAAGGTCTCCGGAAAAGTGGTCTTAAGTTTCAGACCAAAATAAGTGGATTGATTTTTCGACCAAAAGCGAAGCTCATTGTTCAGGTAAAAGGTCCACCAGATTTCTCCAAGGTTGAGAAGTGTTCCGGCTTGTTTGTGAGGATCCGGCGACTGCTGATACCGACCATAGAAGTCGGAGTGAATATAATTTGCGCCAAAGCCAAAATCAGCTTGCCAGGCCAAACGTTGCGAAAGCCGGAAGGTGCCACCTACTCCTGTTTGTGCCGACCCTACCAAAAGATCATATTGACGCCGGGCAGGTTGTGTTTTGGCTTGCTGCGCAGGGGCTTCCAATGGAAAAACCAGGAGCAGCAATATAAAAAGAAAACGTGGCATCAGAGAAAAGCTTTTCTCAAAGAAACAAAACTGCTTCTTCAAAATAAATTTTTCTCTGTACCTAAGATGTGTTCTTTTAGGATTAGGCCATTATCTCCAAACCCCTACCGTTTTTTCCGGAAATCGCCTCTTTTCCAGGCGTCAAAAAACTGCATCCAGGCCACCGGGTTAAACAGGTTGCTCGGCGGCTGCTGTCCGTAATACACCGATTCCTTTACCCGCTGATTGATATAGGTCTGTGCATTCTCCCGGCCGTCTTTGGGAAGCGTAGCCGCCAGCGTGCGCATCGTAAAATACTCAGTATTGCGCCGCGCAATCTCATACTGATCGTTGGGCACATCCCAATTCACAAAAGCATAATCAAAATTATCGCGGGTGGGCAAGGGCCGGATAATCGTCTCGGCGAGGTAAAACGTGTCCTGCGACATCAACTGAATAAGGGAAACAAACGGCCCGCGAATGTCTTTGGGAACCACATATTCCTTTTCCCGGAAACCCAAAGCCGTAAACTTCAGCGTATCACCTTTGTTCACCACAATCGAGAAAACGCCCCGGTCGCCGGAAAGCACGCCCCGGTTTTTACCCACCACCGAAATGGTAGCGCCGGCTACCGCCCGCAACGAGTCGGAAGTCATCGTCACGCCGTTGATCTGCACGATATTTTCGTAGGGCGTGGGCAGCGAGCTTTGACTGCGTCCGGTGGCGGGAAGCAGCACCCAAAGGGTAAAAAAAGCAATCAGAAAACGAATCAAGGCTACGAAAGGGTTAAAACCGGTGTGGAAAGTACGGCACACAGGGCATTGTGCTACAAAGTACGGCAGGGCAGGGGTAATTTTGCAGCGCTCTTCCAACGATTTAACACCCTCTTCCCGAGACTAAAAAAATGATTACAAAAGAAGCAGTCCTTCAGGCGCTGAGCCAGGTGCAGGAGCCCGATCTGGGCCAGGATCTGGTGACGCTCAACATGGTGCAGGACATCCAAATAAGCGGCAACGACGTTTCCTTTACCGTTATTCTTACCACCCCGGCCTGTCCGCTCAAAGACATGATCGAGCGCGCCTGTGTCAATGCCATTCACCACATCGTCAGCAAAGAAGCCCGTGTGACGGTCAATATGACGGCCCGCACCACCACGCGACGCGCCGATAATGGCGACCTGCTGCCGGGTGTGAAGAATATTATTCCGGTAGTTTCCGGAAAAGGCGGCGTGGGCAAAAGCACCGTTGCCGTCAACCTCGCCCTCGCCCTTGCGCAGGAAGGTGCCAAAGTAGGCCTGATGGACGCCGATATTCACGGCCCCTCCGTGCCGATGATGATGGGCATCCGGGGTGAGCGGCCGCAGATGATGGACGTAGAAGGCAAGGGGAAAATCATTCCGATTGAGAAATACGGCATCAAGTGCATGTCGATTGGCTTGCTGATCGATGAAAAGCAGGCGGTTATCTGGCGCGGTCCGCAGGTGTCTTCCGCCCTGAAACAGTTTATCTCCGATGTTCATTGGGGCGAACTCGACTACCTTATTATCGATATGCCGCCGGGCACCGGCGATGTGCAGCTCACCCTGGTGCAAACCGTTCCGGTAACGGGCGCGGTGGTCGTTAGCACGCCGCAGGCCGTGGCCGCCGCCGACGCCAAAAAAGCGGTGATTATGCTGAAGCAGCCGTCTATCAACGTGCCGATTCTGGGTGTGATTGAAAACATGGCGTACTTCACCCCGGCAGAGCTTCCGGAAAACAAATACTATTTGTTTGGAAAAGGCGGTGCGCAGCAAATGGCCGAGCAGTTTGAAATGCCGTATCTGGGCGAACTGCCGCTCATCCAGGGCATCCGCGAAGGCGGCGACAGCGGCTGGCCTGCCGTGCTCGACGATGGTTCACCGGCGCGCGAAGCCTTTCTGGCTTTGGGCGCGGCCCTGGTGCGCAACGTTTCGATCCGCAATGCCAGTGCGAAGCCCACAAGTGTGGTGCAGATGACTTCTTAATTTCTCCCGACCTGTCAGGTCGAGGGCGTAGCCCGTAGATGCCTGGCAGGTCCGTTTTACCAGATGAATTTTCCGGAAATTTGAATCAAAAAAATGCCCGTTACCAATGGGGTAACGGGCATTTTTAGTTGTAAAAAAACATACAGAAAAGACTTTTTCCTAGCCAACGTTAATCTGTTGCGGCGCAACATCTACCGTGTCTTTCTTCGGCAGGTTCACGTGCAGAATACCATCGGCATAGCGGGCCGCAATCGCGCTCGTGTCAATGCGATCATTGAGCGTAAAAGCGCGGCGAAACGAGCGCTGCTTAAACTCCTGTCGAAGCCAGCGGCCTTCTTCGCCCGCCTGCAATTCGTCGAGGTGATCGAAAGAAATCACCAGCAGATTGCGATCGAGGTGAATTTTAAAATCTTCTTTCTTGAGGCCGGGCGCTACCAGTTGCATATCGTAGCCGGTAGGGGTTTCCTTGATATTGACCGGTACATTGGCCGTGCGATCCGACCAGAAATCGTCGCCGGCAATCGTGTTGACGGTTTTGGAGAAGAAATCTTCAATCAGTCCGCCAACGGTTTTGCGCTCCATTCCGGAGCCGGATTTGCTTTCAAACATGAGATGAGGTTGTTTTAGAAGGATAAAAACAGATTTTTTCCGGAAAACAGAAACGGTTACAGTTCCTTAAAATCCGGGCCGCGGCTACTGCACCGGGATTTCGAGCGAAGCCGGCGTAGGCTCGTCCGCTTTCGGGATGGTTATCAGCAGAATGCCGTTTTCGTAGGTAGCGGCAATTTTGGAAACGTCCATTGAATCGGAAAGCTTTACAGAGCGCTTGAAAGAATGCAGTTTGTATTCCTGATGCAGCCATTCTTCAGCAGCCTTTTCCGGCGCTTCGTAGCGAATCAGCAACGATTTTTCCGGACTTACCGAAATTTTGAAATCTTCCTTGGCCCGCCCCGGCGCCATCAGGTGCAATTCGTAATTACCGTCTTTTTCACGCACGTTTACAGCGGCGAGATTGGAGCCGGAAGGCCGGCGAGGCGAACGGGAAGCGTTGGAGACAGCGGGGCGATAAGCGAGTTCGTGGTAAAACATAGTTTTTAAAAGGAATTTTTCTTCCTGGATGCAAAACGGCTTCCAACCTAAATTTTGCGCCAAAATGGCTCGTTGTGTAGTTTCAAGGTGTCATTGTGTCTGAAAAAAAAGACCTGTATATACAAAATCGACCCGTCAGGTTTCCGAAACCTGACGGGTCGATTTTAAGTTGTTTTTCCGGAAAGCCCTGTCAGAGCACTATCGGGTTTTCGCGCAGCAAGGGCTGAACGAGATCTTTATCCGAGACAATCGCGTCTTTCAAATCTATTTTCCAGTCGATATTGAGTTCAGGATCATCGAAACGAACGCCGCCTTCGCTGGGCTTGTGGTAAACATTATCGCATTTATACAGCACTTCGGCCGTTTCAGACAGCACGGCGTAGCCATGTGCAAAGCCGCGCGGAACCAGAAACTGAAGTTTGTTTTCGGCGCTGAGCTCCACCCCATACCAACGGCCATAGGTCTTGCTTTCTTTACGCAGATCCACCGCTACATCCCAGATAACGCCTTCCAGCACGCGCAGCAGTTTTGTCTGGGCATACGGGTCGTTCTGAAAATGAAGACCACGCAGCACATTCCGCGTCGATCGGGCCTGATTGTCCTGAATAAAAGGAATGGTGTGTCCGGTTTCTTTCCGGAATACCGCTTCATTAAAGCTTTCAAAAAAATAGCCGCGGTCGTCGTGAAAAACGCGGGGTTCCAGAATCAACAGGCCTTCGAGAGGCGTTTGGGTAACGGTCATTATTTATAGAGACTTAGATTGCGCTAAAGCAGCTATCACTTCATTTACGGCCGTGGTAATCCGTTCGATTTCTGCTTCGGTCAGCTCGGTATGAATGGGCAGCGAAAGTACGCATTCGTTCAGTGCATCGGTCACCGGAAGCGCCTGAATGGTACCCGCAAAGTTCCGAAGCATGTTCTGCCGGTGACAGGGAACCGGATAGTAAATCATATTGGGGATCCCTTGCTCCGTTAGTGCTGCGGAAACAGCATCGCGGTCCACACCACTGATTTTAAGGGTGTATTGATGAAAAACATGCGTGGAGTAGGGAGCCCGGAAAGGCGTTTCGATGTGCGGATTTGGGGAAAAAGCAGCGTCGTAGGCATCGGCAGCCTTGCGGCGGGCCTCGTTGTAGCCGTCGAGACGGGGCAGTTTCACCCGCAGGACTGCTGCCTGAATGGAATCGAGCCGGCTGTTGCAGCCCACCATCTCGTGGTAATACCGCACCTGTTGTCCGTGGTTGGCAATCATGCGCAGCTTTTCGGCCAGGGCATCGTCGTTGGTAAACATCGCTCCGCCGTCGCCATAGCAACCCAGGTTTTTAGAAGGGAAAAACGAGGTGCAGCCAATGGTGCCCATCGCACCGGTCTTTACCACCCGGCCGTCCGGAAATGTATAGGTTGCGCCGATGGCCTGCGCATTGTCTTCAATCAGCGGGATGTTGTGTTCGGCTGCCAGTTGAATCAGCGGTGCCATGTCCACGCTCTGTCCGTAGAGGTGTACCGGCATAATTGCCTTGGTGCGGGACGTAATGGCCCGGCGCACACTTTCGAGATCCATCGTAAACGTTTCGGCATCCACGTCCACAAAAACAGGCGTCAGGCCCAGCAGGGCCACCACTTCTACCGTAGCGATATAAGTAAAGGAAGGCGTAATCACCTCGTCGCCCGGTTGCAGGCCTAAAGCCATCAGGGCCATCTGCAACGCGTCGGTGCCATTGGCACAGGGAATGACGTGTTTTACATCCAGATAGCGCGCCAGTTCGCCCGCAAAAGCGCCCACATCCGGGCCGTTGATAAAAGCCGTCGTATCGATCACGTTCTGAATCGCCGCATCAATTTCAGTTTTGATGGACAGGTATTGGCGGCGCAGATCCACCATTTGAAGCTTTTGCATAGGCTTTTTTTCCGGAAAAGGAAGACAAAAATACGGTTGAAGACCCTTGTGGTCGCAACCACCCGCCGCTGGTTGTTGCGGAATAAGATACTTTTGGGGGATGCAAAGAACACTCGTCCTTTTCCTGCTGTTGCTCGCCTCGGTGTGTGCACAGGCCCAGCAAGACGAAGATTTATTTGGTCCCATGGGGGGGAGTGCCACCAAAAGCGCTTTTCTCATTGGGGCTCAGGGCGGCTACGACATGCCGTTTGGCGATATGGCCAAAAACTATGGTCCTTCCTGGCGGGTGGGCGGCTCGCTGCAATACCGGCTACCGAGCAACTGGCAGTTTGGCGTGAAAGGCGATTTTTTGTTTGGAAGCGACATGCGGGACGACAGCCTGTTGTCAAATCTGAAAGATGCGTCGGGCTTTTATCTCAACAATGAAGGGCGCCGGGTCGGCATGGAGATTGCCGAACGGGGTTATTTGCTGGGCCTCACCGCCGGCAAGATGATTCCTTTTTCTAAACTGCATCCCAACCGGGGCCTGCTGCTGCAACTCACGGCCGGTTTTATGCAGCACAAGGTGTTTTATTTTAACCTGCAGGACAACTTTTCGCAACTGCGTGGCGATTATAAAAAAGGCTATGACCGGCTGACCAATGGAATGTTCGTCGAACCTTACGTAGGCTATCAGCACTTCTCGGAAAACGGCTTAATCAATTTCCATGTGGGTGTGGGCGCCACCTTGGGCTTCACCGCCGGTCGGCGCGACTGGCAACTAGACCTTGCCCGTCCTTATAAAGAGGCACGTTTCGACGGCCTTTTTGGGGTTCGCGCCGGCTGGTATTTTGCCATTTACAAAAAGCGCAGCGAAGACATTTTTTATTAGGCGCCTGCAGGAATGCACCTGTAGGAACGCGCCTGTAGGAACGCGCCAAGAGGCGCGTTCTCTATATTTAACCGTATTTAACCGTATTTAACCGCGCGTTCTGTATTTAACCACGCATCTGCGCTTAAAGGATGCATTTTTCTAAATGAACATCCTCTACAACACCGCTCTTGTTGCCTACCGCGCCGCTGCCCACCTCATCGCGCCGTTTTCGCCGAAAGCAGCCCGGTTTGTGGCAGGCCGGAACGGGCTTTTGGAGCACCTAGAAAAGGCTTTTAAAGAAGAAACGCGGCCGGTCATTTGGCTGCACTGCGCGTCGCTCGGCGAGTTTGAGCAGGGCCGCCCCGTGCTGGAAGCCTTGCGGGAGGCCTATCCGGGTCATGCATTTTTGCTCACCTTCTTTTCGCCCTCCGGTTATGAAGTTCGCAAGGATTACCCCGGTGCCGATTACATTTTCTACCTGCCCCATGACACGCCGGAAAACGCCCGCCGGTTTGTGGCTGCCACCAAGCCGGTGCTGGCTTTAATGGTGAAATACGACCTGTGGCTCTATTATCTTCAAGCACTTCAGATTTCCGGAATTCCGGTGGTGCTTTTTGCCGCGCGGTTCACCCCAAAGCAAGGCTATTTCAAGTGGTATGGCGCCGTGCAGCGGGAAATGCTCCGATTGCTTTCGCACATTTTTGTGCAGGATGAAACGTCCCGGAAATTGCTTACCGAAACTGGCTTCTCCAACGTCTCCGTGGCCGGCGATACCCGCTTCGACCGCGTGGCCGAAGCAGCGGAAAAGGCGGTGGAAATTCCGGAAATCCAACGGTTTTCCGGTGGCGCACCGCTTCTGATTGCGGGCAGCACCTGGCCGCAGGACGAAGCGCTTCTGGAAGCGGTTTGGGCTGAAATGTCCCCCAACTGGAAGCTCGTCATTGTACCGCACGAGGTGGAGGAAAGTCATCTTCAAAAGATAGAACGTCTTTTTGAGGGAACAATCACGCGCTGGAGTACGGGCGCAAATCCGGCCTCGCAGGTGCTGTTGGTTGATACCGTTGGGATGCTGTTGCAACTTTATCAATCAGCGGCGATTGCGTACGTCGGGGGCGGTTTTGGAAAAGCCGGTATTCACAATGTTTTAGAGCCCGCAGCAATGGGCGCGCCGGTGGTTCACGGCCCTGTTTTTCATCAGTTTTTGGAAGCACAGGGTCTGATAGATGCAGGCGGCGCAGTAGTGATACAAGACGCGGAAACGTTGCAAAAAGCATTGTTGTTTTGGATGCAAAATAAGGCAACACATGCCCAGGCAGGCGAAGCTGCCCGAAAATTTGTAGAAGCAAACACCGGCGCAACGAAAACGATTGTTTCGTTTTTGGAAGAAGCTGTTTTGAAAAAGAAAAAGGGATAATACTGTTTTCAGTTGGGTAGCATTAGATCCGGTCTTCCTCTTTTCAACCTTCGGTTGGGGCGCGGCGGGAGGAAAGGATGCCCTCCGCACAGCGCTCTTTCTTTGAAAACGGTCTGATGCCGCTGTCTTTTGTTTTGTCATTCCGCTGAAAGGCGGAATCTCAGGACAATGCGTCTTGTGAGACCCTGCCTGTCGGCAGGGTGACAAAACAAAAGGAAGGTGTACGCAAAAGAACCGGCGCGCCGTTAGTACCGGTTTAAATGGGTGGCCGGAATAGAGATAGCCGCTCCCATTTTCCTTAGGCAGGCCCAGTGACTCCAGGGTGCAGCAATCGGGGCGATGTTTTTCGGGTGGCCGCAGAGCTTGGCCCGATGTCTGTCTTGCGTATAATGCTGGTTATTTAAAAAACGGTATAAAAGCCGGGCAGATGCCAAATGTGTTCTGTTCTTCAGCTTGTACCTGCTACTTACTACTTACTACTTACTACTTACTACTTACTATTTACTACTTACTACTTACTACTTGCTACCTGATACCCACTACCTGATACTTTCTACTAACACCCAATCCCTTTTAATTTCGCCCCATGTTTCGCGAGCGCAATTTGATTTCCGAAAAAGGCGGGTGGATAGAAGTGATTTGCGGCAGTATGTTTTCCGGAAAAACCGAAGAATTGATTCGCCGGCTGCGCCGGGCCGAGATTGCGCGGCTGCCGGTGCAGGTTTTTAAGCCCGCCGCCGATGTGCGCTATAGCCACGGGGAAGTCGTGTCGCATAATGCCGGAAAATGGACCTGCTATCCTGTCCATTCCGCTGCCGAAATCCTTCAAAAAGCAACGTCCGGCGCAGTGGTCGGTATTGATGAAGCCCAGTTTTTTGACAATGGCCTTCCGGAAGTGGCGGTAGAATTGGCCCGTCGCGGCTGCCGCGTCATTATTGCCGGTCTGGACATGGATTTTTCCGGAAAACCGTTTGGCCCCATGCCGCAACTTTTAGCCATAGCCGAATACATCACCAAGCTCCACGCGATTTGCGTGAAATGCGGCGGACTTGCGTCTTTTTCGTTCCGGAAAAATGCCGCTACTGACACCTTGCAACTGGGCGCAGGCGAACGCTACGAGCCGCGCTGCCGGCATTGCTATGAAGAAGGATAGGGAAGTGTGGCGAGACTTGACAAGTCTATCAACCTACTGTCCGGGGACTTGTCAAGTCTAAAAGAGCAAATCCCGCCTACTTTTGCTTTTGTGAAAACTCTAAAGCGGCTTTTTCCTCTTGCTCTCTTGTGGTGCGCCGGTCCCGGCGTTTTCACAGCCAACGCGCAAACCCAAACCTGGAGCCTGGAGCAGTGCGTGCGCTACGCGCAGGAGCATAATATCTCCATTCAGCAAAATGTCCTGAACGAACGGCTGGCCGAGCTGCGCCTGAAGCAAAGCAAACTTTCGCAACTGCCGAGCGCCAATATCAACGGTACCCTGGGGCAGTCGTTTGGCCGGTCTATCAACCCCACCACCAACCAGTTTGTGGACGGCAGCTACCGGTTTTTCTCGGCTTCCGGCAATGCCGATGTCTTGCTTTTTGGCTGGTTTTCACGCCGCCACGCCATTGAAAGCAACCGCCTGACCGCCGAAGCGGCCACCCAGGACCTTTCCCAGCTGCGCGACGATGTGTCGCTGAATGTGGCCACCGGCTACCTGCGGGCGCTGCTGGCGAAGCAACAGATTTTAGTATTAGAGCAGCAAATCCGGTTATCGGCAGCGCAGCTTTCGCAAACCCAAAAATTTGTGAGCAGCGGGCGCTTGCCGGAACTCAATGCCGCCCAGCTGGAATCGCAACTCGCCTCCGATAGCGCAGCCTATATTTCCGGAAAAGCGGACTATACTTCGGCCATTCTGGACCTCAAAGCCTTGCTGAATGTTTCGTTTGAAACGCCTTTGGAGATAGAAACGCCCGAGATTGTTCCGGAAGATTTTGCCGCCGGGGTAAGTGTTTCGCCGGAAGAAGTGTATGCCCTGGCGGCGCAGCGGTTCGGAACCCTGAAAAGTGCAGATTTAAAAATTGCGGCAGCCGAGAAGTCAGAACAATCCCTGTCGGCAGCGCGCTACCCGCAGCTCAGTTTGACGGCGCAACTGGGCAACAACTGGGCGAGCAATTTTCAGTCGGTAAGTGGCTACACGCTGGGCGGCTACGCGCCTTCCGGCCAGTATTTCACCCAGGGCAGCGACGGCAGCTACGCACCGATTTATACCATTACCGGCACGCCGATATTAACGGCCGTTCCTTTGGGACGGCAACTGGAAAGCAATTTCCGGCAACTGGTGGGGCTGAATGTAAACGTGCCGCTTTTCAACGGCTGGCAAAACACCTTTAATTACCGGCAGGCAAAAATCAATACCCAAAGTGCGCGCCTGGCCCGCGAACAGGCAGAGGTGACGCTCAAGCAGAATGTGTATAAGGCCCACAACGACGCCCGCAATGCGTGGCAGCGCTACTACGCCGCCCGCCGCGCCGCCGAGGCCGCCAATCGCGCCCTGGAATTTGCCACCAAGCGCTATGCCATTGGACTCACCAACACGGTGGAATATCTGGTAACGCAGACGTCGCGGTTTGGGGCGGAATCTACTTTGCAGAACGCGCTTTTTGAGTACATTTTCCGGGTGAAGGTGCTGGATTATTATCAGGGAAAAGCCCTCCGGCTTTAAGGGGGTGGCTTACTTTTTGGGCTGAAAAATCAAGGATAGATTGGTAGCCCGGACAGCATCTTTTGTCATCCCGGAACGGGAACTTTTAAAAATGAGAAGGCCCCGTTCCGGGGTGACAAAAATCCAGATAACGTAAATCCAAACGCTTATAGACCTTTCTTTGGGAAAGTCCTTCAATAAAATACCGTGTAACCTATGAACGAAGACTTGGCTGCCTTGCGCAGCAAACTGAAACAGTGCGTCTACAAAGGCGGCGAAATGATTCTGGCGGCCTTTGGCGACGGCTTTAAAATTTCGGAAAAAGAAGGCATCAATAACCTCGTAACCGAGGTGGACCAGGCGGTGGAAAAAACCGTTACCGAGATGATTCTGGCGGACTTTCCGGAACATTTCATTTTGGGCGAAGAATACCGGAGCGAACGGCCCCGGAATGCAGAATATTTGTGGATTCTGGACCCGATTGACGGCACGGTCAATTTTGCCCACGGCATTCCGCTGTGTTGCATTAGTCTGGCCTTGCTTCACAACGACGAGCTGATTCTCGGCGCAGTGTACAACCCGATGATGGATGAATTTTTCTTTGCCGAAAAAGGCGCGGGCGCTACGCTGAACGGACAGCCGATAAGCGTTTCTTCCAAAACAGACTTTGCCCATGCCTGCCTCGTAACCGGCTTTCCGTATGTCTGGAATGAAGGCGACGGGCCGCATCCGGTGGATGTTTTCGGGCATTTCGTAAAGCAGGGCCTGCCCATCCGGCGGCTGGGCTCGGCGGCGCTGGACTTGTGCTGGGTAGCTGCGGGCCGGTTTGATGGTTTCTGGGAATACAACCTCAGTCCGTGGGACATTGCGGCAGGCTATTTGCTGGTGGCCGAAGCGGGCGGAAAAATCACCAATTTCAGCGGCAATCCGGCAACGGTTTTTGACCGCCAGACGCTGGCTACCAACGGTCGTATTCACGCTCCGATGCAAGCGCAAATCCAATCTCTTTTTGACCTTTATTCTGCTACCAAATAGATGGCTGACCAACCCCGCACCGAAGTGGCCACGATGGGAGAATTCCCACTCATCCGCCACCTGACCGAACAATTCGAAACCCACAATGTATCTACCCTCGTCGGCATTGGCGACGATGCCGCTGTACTCGATCACCTGGGCCGGCAAACGGTCGTTTCCACCGACCTGCTGATCGAAGGCGTTCATTTCGATTTAAGTTATTATCCGCTCAAACACCTCGGCTATAAGGCCATTGCCGTTAACCTTTCGGATGTGTGCGCGATGATGGCGGTGCCGACGCAGGTAACGGTTTCGATTGCCGTTTCCAACCGTTTTCCGGTGGAAGCGCTTGAAGAGCTGTATGCCGGTATTCATGCCGCCTGCGAGCGCTATGGCGTGGACCTTGTGGGCGGTGATACCACGTCTTCCACCAAAGGACTCCTGATTTCGGTGACGGCGATCGGCGAATTGGTAAATAATACAGCGGCCTTGCGCAGCGGTGCGCAGGAAGGCGATCTGATTTGCCTCAGCGGCGATGTGGGTGGCGCGTATCTGGGCCTGCAACTGCTGGAGCGCGAAAAGCGGATTTTTATGGAAAACCCGCAAATCCAGCCCAACCTCGAAGGCAAGGCTTATATCGTGGGTCGGCAATTAAAGCCGGAACCGCGCACCGATATTGTTCAGTGGTTGCAGGAAAATAAAGTAGTTCCGACTGCCATGATTGACGTGAGCGACGGCGTTTCTTCCGAACTCATTCATATCTGTGAAGCCAGCCGGCTGGGCTGCGTTCTGTATGAAGAAAAGCTGCCTGTTCACGACGAAAGCCGGGAAGCCGCTTTTGAATTCAACATCGACCCAACGATGTGTGCGCTCAATGGGGGCGAAGATTATGAACTGCTTTTTACCGTCCCGCAGGCCGTTTATGAAACGATTACCGGCAACGAAAACATATCGGTGATTGGCTACATGACGCCGGTGTCCGAAGGCCGGAAAATCCACACCAAAAGCAAGGCTGTTCACGAGCTGGTGGCGCAGGGCTGGAAAGCTTTTTCGGGTGAAAACAGAACAGTTTAACAACCCGATGCTGAAAATTCAGAAGTTTATTGTAGTTTGGTAGCCTGATTTGACACATTCCTGCATGAAGAACTTGAAAAAAGGGCTGCTGGCGCTCGCGGCGGTTATCGGTACTTCTTCCACCCTTTTTATGGCATCCTGCGAAAAAGATAGTTGTACTACGCTGAAGTGTAAGAACGGCGGTACCTGCGCAGATAACTTTTGCCGTTGCCCAACCGGATACGAAGGAGCGGAGTGTGAGATTAAGACGGCGCAGAAGTTTATTGGCAAATGGCCCGGGCTGGTACGCTGCAATGCGGCCGGCGCGAAAGATTCGCTGGGGCCTACCTTCAGCGATACGCTGACCATCTTTATGGCGCAGGAACCCAACCGCCTGGGCCTGACGCGCTACCGCGCCTACGGAGATACTACCTATGGCACGGCTTCCGGTGGCGAAATCGTATTTGCGCCGCAGTTTACCGACAGCTTCCGCCGGCAGCAGTCCCTGGTGCTCAATGATAAAAACATTGATTTTCTGATCATTACCACCCGCGACACCACCAATCCGGCGACCCAATCCAACTGCCGCTTTGTGGGCTACACGGCCAACAAGCAGTAAGGAAAATAAATCTTTTCCGGAAAGCCCGGCCTGCCGCAAAGCGGCAGGCCGGGCTTTCTCGTGGAGCAGCCGGCTCTTATTTCCGGAAAATGATAGTGTGTAGGCGCCCGGTTTAAGCGGTCAGCCACCAACTGCTGTAAGGACTTGACAGGTCTCCGGAATCCTTGCATTAGCTTTGCCTGATGTCCATACAAGTTCAGGGGCTTACCAAAATTTTTGGCGAGCAAAAGGCCGTTCAGAACATCAGCTTTGAGGTGCAACCCGGTGAGATCGTAGGCTTTCTGGGGCCCAACGGAGCCGGAAAATCCACGACTATGAAGATGATTACCGGCTACCTGCCGCCTACCGAAGGCCGGGCGCTGGTGAGCGGTTTCGACGCGCAAACCGCATCGCAGGAAGTGCGCAAAAGAGTGGGGTATCTGCCCGAGGCCAATCCTTTGTATCTGGACATGTATGTGCGCGAATACCTGCAATTTTCCGGAAATATCCACGGCCTGGGCAAGGAAACGGCCCGGCGTGTCGAGGAAATGATCGAACGCACCGGCCTCGGCAAGGAAGCGCACAAGAAAATCGGGATGCTGTCCAAAGGCTATAAGCAAAGGGTAGGGCTGGCCCAGGCTTTGTTGCACGACCCGGAAGTCCTGATTCTGGATGAACCCACCTCCGGCCTCGACCCCAATCAGCTGGTCGACATCCGCAACCTGATTACGTCTATCGGCAAAGAAAAAACGGTGCTGCTTTCCACCCATATCATGCAGGAAGTGCAGGCCTTGTGCAGCCGCGTGATTATCATCAGCAGCGGGCAGCTGGCCGCCGACAGTGCCATTGAGGATTTGCAGGCCGGAAAACGCAAACCAGCCCTGCTTCTGCGACTCGAAAAAGACCTTTCTTCCAAAGAGCTTAAAGCCATTCGCGGGTTGCAGAAAGCAACGCCTGTTTCGCCGAAAGTATGGCGGCTCGAAGGAGCGGATCTGGAAGCCCTGCGGCGCAATACCATGCAGTGGGCGCTGGATGGAAATATTGCGATTGAAGCGCTTCAGGCGGATTCCCAAAGTCTGGAAGAAGTGTTCCGGAACCTGACGGGCAGTGGGGTAAAATCGTCCTGAGTGGTGCTTTTTCTCTGATGATAGTTCTTCCTTCAGGCATGTTTTTCAAACGAAAAAATCCCGGAAGTTTCCGGGATTTTTGGGTTGAATAAGGGGATGAAGAACTTTATTTTTCTGCCTTGGAATCGGTTGTTTTGCCATCAGCGCCCGCCGCTTTCTCCGCTTGCTGGGCGGCAGCATCCGATTTGCGTAGCTCCCGGTATTCGCGTTCTTCGGCGCGGCTGTTGCCCGCGATTTCTTCGCGCGATTGCTCTTTATCGTAGGCACGGATGATGTGCTTCACGAGGCGGTGGCGCACCACATCGCTTTCATCCAACTCAATATGAGCGATGCCGTCAATGTGCCGCAGGATGCGTACAGCTTTGGCCAATCCCGATTTTTGATTTTTCGGAAGGTCAATCTGCGTCACATCGCCGGTAATAATTGCTTTTGCGTTGGGCCCGATCCGCGTCAGAAACATCTTGATTTGCAGGTCCGTAGTGTTCTGTGCCTCATCCAGAATGATAAACGAATTGTCCAGCGTGCGGCCCCGCATATAGGCCAGCGGCGCAATCTCAATCACGCGGTTGGTCATGTAATAATTGAGCTTGTCGCTCGGCAGCATATCGTCCAGCGCATCGTAGAGCGGGCGCAGGTACGGATCAATCTTTTCCTTCAGGTCGCCGGGCAGAAAGCCGAGGCTTTCGCCGGCCTCCACCGCCGGGCGGGTGAGGATGATTTTCCGGACGCTTTTGTTTTTAAGGGCGCGCACAGCAAGCGCCACCGCCGTGTAGGTCTTACCCGTTCCGGCCGGTCCGATGGCAAAAATGATGTCGTTTTTGTCGGCAGCCGCAGCCATGCTTTTCTGGTTCTGCGTCTTGGCGCGGATGACTTTTCCGTTGGGGCCAAAGACGAGCACATCGCTTTCGAGCGCGTCGGCCGCTACGGGTGTTTCGCCCGCTTCTTCGTCGCCGAGAATCTGAGAAAAATAATTTTCGGAAAGATGGCCATTGCGCTCCAGGTATTTGACCACCTGACTGATGCGCATTTGCGCCTGCTCTACATCGGCCGACTGACCGGTGAGTTTTATCTGCGAGCCGCGCGAAAGGATTTTAAGGCGTGGAAAACGTTTTTTGAGAAGATCGAATTTGCTGTTATTAACCCCGAAAAATTCAATGGGGTTAATGGTTTCCAGGTTGATGATAGCTTCGGTCAAGAGTGAATCAGCTTAAGGGGTTTTTGAAGAGAAAAGGCGCGGCAAGGAAAAAGTCTTGAAAAAATGATATTTAAAAAGAGTGCCGCGCTGTCAGAGTCGCCCTAAATGTATAAACGTAAAGGGGCTTCTTAAAGTTTATTTTTGCCTTTATTTTCCGGAAATTTCCGGAAAATTCCTTTGGCTTTCTATCAAAAACACATGGGATACTGGAATGGCAAGGCGGTCGTGGTAACAGGCGCAAGCTCCGGAATCGGGCAGGCGCTGGTGCAACTGCTCTTGCAAAACGGCGCGCAGGTGGCTGCCTGTAGCCGCAGCCACGAAAAACTGGCAGCGGCGCTTGGCGCAGAATCGGAGCGCCTTCTTTTATTCGCCGCCGACGTGTCGGACCCGGCGCAGTGCGAAGCTTTTATTGCTGCTGCCGCTCAGGCTTTTGGCGGCATCGACGTGCTCATCAACAATGCCGGTATTTCCATGCGCGCGTTGTTTTCAGAAGTTTCTTTTGAAGTGCTGCATGAGTTGATGGACATCAACTTCTGGGGTGCGGTGTATTGTTCCCGGTTTGCCCTGCCTCACATCCGGGCGCGCAAAGGCGTTATTTCCGGAATTTCGAGCATCGCCGGCTACCGCGGCCTGCCGGCGCGAGCGGGCTACAGTGCCAGCAAAGCAGCGCTTCAGGCTTTTCTGGAAGTGCTGCGCACCGAACTGCTGTATACCGGCGCTACAGCGCTTTGGATCAGTCCGGGATTCACGGCTTCCAACATCCGCAACGCAGCCCGCGATGCGGCCGGTGGCGCACAGGGCGAAACGCCGCTCGAAGAAGACAAGCTGATGAGCGCCGAAGCCTGTGCCGCGCATATTCTGCGCGCTGTTGAGAAACGCAAACGCAATCTGGTGCTCACCGCGCAGGGCAAGCTCACCGTATGGCTCAACAAACTGTTTCCGGCGCTGGCCGATCGGCTGGTGTACCGGCATTTTCTGAACGAGCCGGATTCACCGCTTCAGAAAAAGCCTTAAGGACACCCAACCGTTTAGTGTTTTTGTTATGTCTGTGAGCAGACGCCGGGCGTTATTTCGGGTACTTGTTTCCAGTCAGGATGTGTTACCTTTATTGTTATTTCGTTTCCGGACCTTCTTCACCTTCCAATTCTTCACAGCGATCATGATTAAAACGTTTACGCTTCTGGCAGCCGGTCTGGGCTGCGCCCATCTGGCCGGGGCCCAATCGCTCAATGTGTATAAACCGGCCGGGCATGTGGCGGTGGAGAAAGGTTCGAAAACAATGTCGGCTCCTTTTTGCGGCGGTTTCAATACGCCGCAGTTTACGATGGGAGACCTGAACAACGACGGCAAAGAAGACCTCATCACTTTTGAAGGTTTTGGGAAAACCGGTGTTCGCACCTTTATCAACCACGGCATGGCCGGCCAGCCCGACTACCGGTATGCGCCGCAGTATGAAGCCGCTTTTCCGGAAATTGTCAATTACATGATGCTGCGGGATTACAACCGCGACGGCATTCCGGACTTGTTTCATGCGGGCCTGGGCGGTTATAACGTCTCGCGGGGGTATTATGCCAACGGGATGCTGCGCTTTCAGTTTTATAAAGAGCTGAGCTATCCGACGCCCGGCGGAGACGCCAACGCTTATGTAGGCAACTCGGATATTCCGGGCATTGCGGATGTGGACGGCGACGGCGACCTGGATTTCTTTTCTTTTTCCATCAATGGGGTGCGCGTCCTGCTGTATAAAAATCTTCAGGAAGAATATGGCCTGCCGCGCGACTCGATTCGCCTGGGCGTAGCGAGCGGCTGCTGGGGCGGCACCCTGCAACCCGTAGTTCGTACCCATATCCTGGGTACGCCGCAAAACCATTGCGACACCAATTATATCGCGCCGCCACAGACGCCCGATCCGGCCGGAGGTGCCGGGCTGCCTTCATCGCTGGCCAAAACCACCATGCACGGCGCCAACACGTTGTGTATGATTGATATTGACGGCGACGGAGACCTGGATTATCTCAACGGCAATGGTGCTTTTGAAGACATTCAGCTGTTGATCAACGGGCGGGTGGAATATAATAATGGGCGCGATACCATTGTGGCCCAGGATACCCTCTGGCAACAAAACGGCATCCGGTATGTAGGCAGCAATTTCCCGGCTGCTTTCCATATTGACTACAACGGCGATGGGAAAAAGGACATTGTGATTGCCCCGCATGGCGCGGGTTCCCGCAACCGCAATCAGGTGTGGTATTACCAAAACAACGGCACCGCAGCCGCGCCCCGTTTCGATTTTGTGACCGATTCTTTGATGTCCAACGATATCATTG